>JASJDJ010000012.1 GCA_030065635.1 Xenococcaceae cyanobacterium MO_188.B32 | reverse complement strand
TGACTTATTTGAGTATCTTGTTGAACATATTGGTGAGCTACCTCAACCAAGGAAATCAAGAAAATCATCCCAGTCCAAAACTTTTACCCTGCCTACTGTCCCGTCTTAAGTTGGTAGCCCATAAATTTATGTCATGCATATTTTATATAGACACAAACTCTTACTCGGGAATGAAAACTCGATCCTTTGCTCTGGTTAAAGCAGTGTAGAGAATCTTCTGCAAGTCAGGACAACCTCTCATGTCTGTGGCATCTACAAAAGCACAGTCTATAGTGCTTCCCTGTGCTTTATGGGTGGTAATAGCATAAGCATAGGGCATAGTATCGAAGGTCTTTAAGCAGTCATAATAAGCCTTCCAGATGCCTTTTCTGGCTTTAACGTTTTTGCATTCGTTAGCTTCAGCTCTTAAGTCTGTTAAATACTTTTTCTGTTGCTGCTTACCTTCTTCTGTCAAGATGAATAGATCTAGCTTTGTGCCACCATCGGTTAATACCGGCACGCAATAACACTCGTATCCGTAACTGCGATCGCGGGCTATTAATTTGCCCTCTTCGATTACTACACACTCATCACTAGAGTTCATTACAGTACTCCATTTCTCTAGTTCTTTCCCCCCTTTAGACAAGGCAGTAATGGCTCGGAACACGGGTACTTTAGCTATCAGGCGATCGCCTGGCATATAAGTTGGCGCATCACCTCCCCATAGGTAAAAGCGCACGTAACTGTTAAGAATATCGGCTTGTTTATTTCTCCAGACTAAAAACCTGACATAGTTAGGATTAGCTTTGAATTCATCAGACTTGAATAAGGTTACTGCTTGATTTAGCCACTTGCTTCTATTCAAACAGAGAATACTGTCATCTGCCGTAGTCTCAAACGGATACATTATCTTATTATAAAAATCCTTACTCCTAATTTTTTCTGCTACCTTGGCTAGCTCGCCATCGTACCTGACTACCGTCTCTAAGTTGGCATGACGAGTAATGCTCTTATGAGTAGCTACTATTGGTTCTTTTTCTCCTACTGGTGGCAATTGGGCAGCGTCTCCCACGAAAATAACTTTGACTGAAAAGTTTTGCACTTCTATCGCTAAGTCTACAAAATTGTTTTCCGATATCATTGAAAATTCATCGGCAATAATTACTTCATAATTCTCAAGATCGATATCATTTTGAGTGACAAATTTTTCTTTGCCAGTTTTGATGTCTACTACTGCTTGTTGTTTGAGCAATCGAGCCAAAGTAATTGCTTCTATTTTTATGCCATTCTCATTGGCTATTTTTCTTAAATTATTAGCTGCCTTATTAGTAGGAGAGCAAGCTAAAAAGTTATATTCATTTTCCTGTAGCCACTTGATAAGTTGGCATATGACAAAGCTTTTTCCCGTACCTGCATAACCCGTTAGCCTGAAGAAGGTTTCGTGGCAATCCATTGAAATAAATTCCTTCATTTTGGCTATGGCTTTCGCCTGACATTCTGTTAGCTTGACGGTAGTTGTATTAGTCATCTTTTTTTGTTTGTTGACGTACATTCCCCTATTTAAAAAGGAAACATATCCCCTCCCCAGCCCGCTTACAAAAAAGAAAAAATTCCCTCAAGCCGTATACCGTCAGGTGCTCGGTTCGCTAGAACTTCCGCTAGGAACACTTGACGGTAGTAGGCGAGGGAATAAACTGAAATAATTAGCGGGTTGATGCTATTATTGGGCTGTACACGGATTTTTATTGAGTTAAAAGTTATCGGCTAATCTATCATTCCTTTGCAGCTAATAAGCCCTACCCGACTGAAGTAGGGCTGTTTTTTTGGATTGTAATATGCTATTGGGATAATCGAGCAAAATACTACAAAATATATTCCCGGGTTTTTGGGTATCAAAGCCTTGAAATCTCGTTAGGAGAAAATCGAGCATTTATACTACAGATTAAATAATCTATAATAAGGACGATGTGTTTGAAGTAATAGCGTTTTTTCTACGCTACTGTGCAGTAGGGTTATAAGAACCGAATGAACCATTGGACAACTAAGGGTGTCGCCTGAAGCGATATCCTTTTTTATTACACATAAAAAACTACCCGATCGCCCGGGTAGTTGTTAGGATGATGAGAGATACAATGCCACAGTTATTCTCATAGTTACTAACGGGGTAGTTTTTGCGTTTTCTTATCTACCCTGTATTTTATTTAGAAATAGTTGCTAAGCTAGAAATCTAAACTCAAAGTTGAACAGCAAACAGGATGGTTTTTGATAAATTTCCCATCCTGTTTTTTGTTATTTACCTTTCAATGCTTCATACATTTTTAGCTCGGTTTTCAAATGTTCATTTTCGGCTTCTAGGTATTTAACTTTATCTTTTAATTTTTCATTTTCTGATTCTAAGTTTTTAAGCTTGCCTCTGTTAGCGTTATCTTGTCTTATTTCTCGTTTCAAGCCTTGTAGTTTTGATTCATGGCTTTCATTTCTTAAATAGGTAGTCGAGTTCATTATTATCCCATGTCCTAAGCTGTTAGCCAGTGCTTTGTGATTGATGCCCAAATTGTGTCCTCTAATATTGTAAGCATGACGTAAAGCATGAGGAGTGAAGCCGTATTTGTGCCTACGAAACCAATGATTAGCTTTATAGGAACAGCTAAAAATATCTTGAATATTTCTTTGTAAAGGATTTTCTATGTCAGGTAAATTCAACGGTTGAATTAAATTGAATTCTTTAATCCACTGGCAATTACTTGAGTGACCATGAGGAGAAACAGGAAGAGCTACACGATAACCTGTTTTTGTCTCATGTCCTATACACAACAAGTGTTCTTCATTATTTGGGTCAAGAATAGCTGGTACAACTATCTTTTCTTTTATTCGATGATAGGAAAATTCTCCTATCTCATTTTCGCTTTCAATGTCATCCGTATCATCAGTAATGGCTACATAATCACCATCTTTGAAAGTTACTGGATTATCCCAATTTTTGATATTCCAAGCTTCGTGCACTCTTAATCCGTATACAGCTAGTAATCCATACAAGAATTGCCATTGAGAATACCTGTAAAGATACCTTTTAGCACAATTTTTTTTAGGCTCAAAACCGAACTGATAAGTATAGGTGATTTCATTATCGCTAGGAATGTACTTTTTTTTGGGCTTAGGATTATTTTCTTTTTTATATCTTTTAATTACTTGCTTAAACTCTTTGTTGTCAAAGTAGCTTAATAGGTTAGCTAATCCGCTTAAGTGATAAGCCCTACCAAGTGTGTCGTTTTCTGTGCTGTCGATTACTTCTCTAATTATCTGTAAGTTTATTGACTCATTAGAATGAAAAAGCATTACTTTTTCAATATGTCTATAGTTTGTCAGCCAAGTACTTTTGGGTGCTTTATTTTTTTTTCTTTGCTTGAAATAATGCTTTTTGTATATCTCAAGCATCTCTCCACAAGTCAGCATTTTTTCTTGCTCTATTGGCTTTTCCTTGCCTAATAGAGAATCTAGCCAATCATCAGTGTAAGTATTGGCTACCAATTGACTAGTTATTAATGTACATATCTCTTCAGCTTTGGTCAGATTAGCCCTATTTAACGACAAATTTAACCCTCTTTGTGTTTGTTTGCCATGCAGCGAAAACTGAGCAGATATGGGCTTGTTTGGTTTGGGAGCTACTTTGATTATTGCTCTTTTGCCGTGCTTGCCAATCTGCTTTAAACGCTCATTGGCTTCATCTATTAATCGGGGCAATTGGTAGCTCCCGTCGTTGGGTATCTGTTCTGATGGGAAGGATTTCATTACTTATTCGTTACTTATTTACTTACTTTGCAGCTAGATAAATTTAGTATTATCTAGTATAGAGCGACTTTACCTAATTTTGGCACCAATTTAGTTAAGCTATAACCTGGAAGCTGGTCTTCTATTAGACATTGGCATCTAAAACAGGATGAATTTATCTATATTGTAGAAGGAGAGGTGACATTAGTAACCAATGCAGGTAAGTGCCTGTTCAGAAATAAGTTCGGCAGACGTAACCCAACAGATAACCGTGGAGACTCAAGAATCAACTCAAAAAGGCCGAACTTATTTTTAAACAACTCCTAAGCAAATTCTCAAACCAGGCGATACTGCTGGTTTTCCTGCTGGTGAAGCGGACGGACATCATTTAATTAATCATTCTAATTCTACAGTTACTTATCTAGAAATAGGCGATCGCACTTCTGACGAAAGAGTAACTTATCCTGATGAAGATTTGGTTGCTAATTATGATTCTGAGGGTTGGCACTTTACCCATAAAGATGGCAGGTTGTATTAATAGTTCGGAGTTCGGAGTTCGGAGTGACCTTAGGTACCCCGCCGAAGGCGCGTACGCAGTTATAATTCTAAGTAAACTATTATTTGATACTTTGATTTAACTGACGCAAAATTTGTTCTAATTCTTGTTGATAACGACCGTATTCTGTCCAATTGCCTTGACTTAATGCAGATTGTGCTTGATTATAAGTTTCCCAGGCAGAGCGAATTAAAGTAGAGTCTTTTCCTGTCAAAGATGGTGCTTGTTGTGGTTGAGGCACTTCTTTATTGCCGAAAATAGCTGCTAAAGATTGCTCTAAAGTAGGTCTCATCACTATTTCCTTATCGTAGGCAACAATTACTCGTTTTAATTCTGGTAATTGTCCTTGTTCGGCTCGTAAATAAACTGGTTCGATGTATATTAAAGAACCATCTATGGGAATAACTAGAATATCTCCGCGAATAACTCGCGAACCTTCTTGACTCCAGAGAGTTAACTGTTGAGAAATTTCTGGGTTTTGATCGATACGTGCTTCGATCTGGAAAGGACCATAAACTAGTTTTTGTTTGGGGAATTCGTATAGTGATAGTTTCCCGTAGTTCTCGCCATCGGAACGGGCTGCCATCCAAGCAATCATATTGTCTTTATTGACAGGAGTAAAAGGTAGAATGAGAACAAATTCTTCTTGAGATTCTCCTGGTAAACGCATGATTAAATAATAAGGTTCGATCGCGCTGCGCTTACCTTCATAAATTTCTGCTGCAAAACGCCATAAATCCTCACGGTTATAAAAGACTTGAGGATCTCTCATGTGATAAGACAAGAACATTTGTGCTTGAATCTTAAATAAGTCGAGGGGATAGCGAAAATGAGCTTTTACTTCTGGTGCAATAGTATCTTTTCCTTTAAAGAGGGTTGGAAAAATTTGGCGGTAAGTAGCTAAAATCGGATCTTCTTCGTCTACTACTAAAAACTCCATCGTTCCATCTTTAGCATCCACCAAAACTTTAACGGAGTTACGAATATAGTTAATTTGTCTGCCAGCAGTTAATTTTGTCTTACTATTATTAACTGGCTCAGAATAAGGATAGCGATCGCTGGTAGTATAAGCGTCAATAATCCATTGCAATCTACCATCGATAACGGCAATATAAGGGTCATTATCGAACTGTAAAAAAGGAGCTACATGAGCTACTCTTTCTCTAATTTGTCGATAATAGTGGATGCGGGAAGTATTAGTAAAATAGTTAGAAATTAATATTTTTAAACTACCCAAATCATAAGCATAAGCCAGTCTATGCCAAACAGTGGGAATGGGTACGCCACCAGCCCCTTCATAATAGACAAAGGCATTTTCGTCTCCTTTGGGGTAATCAAATTCTGGAGTGGAAGTATTAGTAAAAATATAGCGATCGCTTTCTTCTCCATAATAGATCGCAGGTTCTTTTATTTGTAAATCTACTTCGGATACAGGGGGAATATTTTTGATAAATAAAACGGGTAAGCCATCGGGAGTAAATTGATTGACGGGACTCATTACTAACCCGTAACCGTGAGTATATTTAAGACGTTCATTAACCCAAGTTTGTGCTTGTTGGGGTACTTGTGCGTAAGATAATTCCCTTGGTGCCAGCATTACCTGACGATAGTTGCCATCTAGAGTATAGCGATCGACATCGACATCGTTAAATTGGTAGTAAAGACGAATTTCTTGTAATTGACGATAGGTACTTAAAAGGGGTCGATAATCCCAAAGACGTATATTGTTAATAGTTCCTTGGTTTTGCTGCCAATCTTGGTTTGTTAATTGGTCGGAAACAGTATAATTAGTGCTATTTACTTTGGCTAAATCATAAGCTTGGCGAGTAAAGGCGATATTATGCTTGAGATAGGGCAATTCTTTGGCTAGCTCGTTGGGTTCGACTACGAATTGCTGTTGTAAATCTGGATAAAACCCATTAACGAGAATCAAGACAATTAAATAGATGGCAATGCCATAAAAGGGAAGCAGAAGCCGACGCAACCACATGGCACTCAGAAAGAACATCCCTAAGACTAGAGAGCTTATACTCATCACCCAGTAGGCAAACAGTCGAGCATGAGTATCTGTGTAACCAGCCCCCCATACTACTCCATGAGAAGAAGAAAGAAGATCGTAACGCTCTAACCAAAAATCGAGCGCAATAATAAAGGCGATCGCTGCTAATAAAAAACTAATATGGATTTTTAGGTTTCTAGTAACTAGTTTTTGCCATTGACGATTTACCGTTACAGTTTTCCACTGCCAGTCAAAGCCTACTGCACCTTTAAGAATATAGACTACCACAGCGAAAAGTAGTCCTATCCCGAAGAGAATAGCGAGCCAGTTTTGAAAATCTTTGTAGAGGGGTAAGCGAAATAGATAAAAGCCAATATCCCGATTATAAATCGGTTCGACACTATTAAACGATGTAGCGTGAAAATATTTAAGAATCGTTTCCCAGTTTAGCGCACTCGTATTAGCTGCACTGAGAGAAACAATAAAAATAAGAATTAGGGTAATGTAATTAGCAATTTTTTTGGTGTAGGGTTCTAATTCACTTCCTTCTAAAAAGCGAAAAGCGCGATCGCGAGTAAAATATAAGGCAAGCCAGTAATTAAACCCAAGAAACAATCCATAGATAGCAAAAGTAGCTATCCAGATGATTACTTGCCAAGTTATCCTCGTCCAAAAAACATCGCTAAAACCCACAGTTTCAAACCACCATGATTCGGTTAAGAGATGAATTATGGTAGAGGCTAAAGTTAAACTAACCGTTACCAAAAGTATTATGGCAACAATAATTTTAGGTCGAGGTTGCATATATTCATTTTACTGAAATTTTTCGAGGTCAGAATATCTTGATTAGCTATAAAGAATTAAATTTCCAATTAATAATATCAATAGTTCGACCAAGCTAAAATACTGCTATTTTTTTAGTTCAATTTAATTGCGTAAAAATACGGATACTACTTGGTGACTATTAGTTGGCTTCAATTATCATTTTGTAACTACACTGACAAAACTCTTCAAAACTTCTGGTAGTCTAAACTATGTAGTCTTAAATTGGGTTGTAAATACAGTCTTGCCATAACAAGCTATAAATCAATTATTAAGAAAATATTTATTTTCGTATCAAAGAGTTGGTTCAATAAAAAAAAAGTAATAACATCTTTCCAATTGCTATGGGTAACTAAGTAAGTCTAATAAACCTAAAAAATTACCATAATTTTTAATCAATATTTACATAAAACATCTATTTGCCAGTATTCATTTGAATTTACATTGACAAAAAATAAATAATAAACCAATGAATCTCACTAAAAATAGACAAGATACACCAATAAATGAGGAATATGAGATGACTCGATTAGTAGATATCGAATCTACAGAAATCGATACAGACCTAAAACTAGTCGAAGTTGAATTTTCCTCAGATAATATCGAAGGCAATATTAATTACTCGTCTGAATACCGTAAAACTAGTGCAGATGATAATATTGGTGCTTTTTTCAAAGAAATGGCTCGTTATCCTCTGCTAAAACCAGAAGAAGAGTTAGAATTAGCTCATCATGTCGAATTTATTGTAAAAGCAGAAGAAATTAAGCATAAATTAACAGAACAGTTGTCTAGAAAACCAACTCGACTAGAATTGGCAAAAGCCATGGGGTTAGATAACGAGCGTCAATTAGAAAACCGTTTGTATCGAGGTAGAGTGGCTAAAAGAAAAATGATTCGCTCTAACTTGAGATTAGTGGTTTCTATTGCCAAACGCTATCTCAATCGTGGTGTACCTTTTCTCGATTTGATTCAGGAAGGAGCGATCGGTTTAAATAGAGCTACAGAGAAGTTCGATCCTAATAAAGGCTATAAGTTTTCTACTTATGCCTATTGGTGGATTCGTCAAGCAATTACTAGAACTATCGCTAACGATGCCCGTACTATTCGGTTGCCTATTCATATCGTTGAAAAACTGAATAAATTAAAAAAAGCTCAACGTACTCTCAAACAGAAACTGCAACGCAATCCTAACGAAGAAGAATTAGCGAAAGAGTTAAATACTTCGGTTGCTCAACTTTGCCAACTATTGGAACTAAGGCGACAATCTCTGTCCTTAAATCATCGAGTAGGAAAAGCAGAAGATACAGAATTAGTCGATCTTTTAGAAGATAGTGACTTACAGTTACCAGAAGAGCGCATGAATGAAGCAATGATGCGTCAAGAAATCACTAATGTTTTAAGTGATGTTTTAACCCAGAGAGAAAAAGACGTTATTATTTTGCGTTATGGCTTGTCTACTAGTCAGCCTTATACTTTAGAAGAAGTAGGAGGAATGTTTAATCTTTCCCGTGAAAGAGTGAGGCAAATACAAAGTAAAGCAATGCGTAAATTACGCCGTCCTCAAGTAGCCCGTAGATTAAAAGGTTGGTTAGTTTGATGGTAGTCGGGGCGAATAGCTTTTCGTCCCCAATGATTTAATAGCTATTAGCTTGAGCGATCGCCAATCAATATATATACATGACAGCAAAGTTTAATATTCGTTCGGCAAAGCCTGATGATGTTGTGACCATTTTTGGCTTAATTAAAGCACTGGCAGAGTATGAGCAACTTTCTCGGCAAGTTACTGGAGATGTACATTCTTTAAAAGACCATTTATTTGGGACTCCTTCTTATGCAGAAGCTATTGTGGCGGAATTAGGGGATCTGGTAGTGGGTTTTGCTTTATTTTTCCCTAATTACTCTACTTTTCTGACTAAACCAGGTATTTATCTGGAAGATTTATTTGTCTTGCCAGAATATCGCAGACGGGGCATTGGCAAAGCCATGTTAACTTATTTAGGAAAATTAGCCTTAGAAAGAAATGTCGGGCGTTTAGAGTGGAGTGTTTTAGATTGGAATCAAAGCGCGATCGATTTTTATCAGAAAATGGGGGCTAGCGTTTTACCAGATTGGCGTATTTGCCGAGTTACAGGAGATGATTTGAGTAATTTGGCAACTAAAGATAGGCTAAAAAACTAATGAGAACAGGCTAAAATACGATATCGAGCGAATCTATATGTATTGCTCCAAATTGATTACTTTAGGAGCGATCGCCTTGTAAGCATAAATAACACCTTGAATTGAATTGAAGGGACTGGGCAACTCCTTTCCCAACCAGTTAAAAATCTAGTTCCCAGTGCCTGTTGACATTACAATTACGGAGCAGCTAAAAGCTAAGAGTGACAATTAAGAGGGTGTTTTGGATTGGAAGCTTTGTCCTGTTTGAGTTGTTCTAGATATTGTTGATTGAGTTTTTCATCGACTAGCCAAATTTTTTTCTCATTATCAAAGTCACCTCGATACATAGCTGTTTCCCAATAACAGGCAGATTTGATTTGAGCAGGAGTGAGATTATGAACCTCGATTAAATTGGCATGATAGAGATTAGCCTGTTCCAGATTGGCATGGTAAAAGTTAGCTAAATTTAGATCGGCACTATCGAGATTGGCACGAGAAAGATCGGTATAATTTAGGTCCGCACTATCCAAGCTGGCATGATATAAGTCGGCACTGTCAAGATTGGCACCAGAGAGATCGGTATAATTTAGGTCCGCACTATCCAAGCTGGCATGAGAAAGATGGGCATAGTTAAGCTGGGCATAATTGAGCCGAGCATAATTGAGGTTAGCATAATTGAGATCGGCAAAATAGAGGCTAGCACTAGAGAGATCTGCACGATCTAGTTGGGCCTCAGATAGCTTAGCATGAGTAAGGTTAGTAAAATTGAGTTGAGCATTAGAGAGTCTAGCACCAGAGAGATCGGCATCTTGGAGTTGGGCACTGGAGAGATTGGCACCAGAGAGATCGGCATCTTGGAGTTGGGCACTGGAGAGATTGGCACCAGAGAGCTGAGCCTGAGACAAGTCAGAAGATTGCAAACTTCTCTTCGCTTTGACCAACCTTTCCAAAGCATCAATTCTGCCAGTACAGTTCTCTTGTCCTGCGCAATTTTGAATTAATTGCCGAGCAGCACGAAGTTGTATTTCTCTGACGACATAATAGCTAACTATAGCTGTCCCCATGAGAAAAAGGGAGAAGAATATTCCTAAGGATTTGGGAGAAAATTGGTCCCTAAGCTCACTGCTGGCTGTCGTGAGATTTAGCTTAGGCTTGTGGACAGGTCGTCTATCTTGACAGTTGTAACTCATCTATTTTTATAGCTCAATAGTTGTAATGTTGGGATAACCGATAATTGCTCGATTTTTCTGCATTAATTCGAGGGTTATTTCTTAAATAAGGGAAATTTTATTAATCTTTTAATTGATTCTGATTAAATATGTATCGGTATAAATGCGGAAAAATTAAATGTTCGGCTGAGATTTTAAGTAGGATCGCGGAGGAAACAAAGAATGAGGAGGAGAAAAGAGAATAAAATACTATATTGGTAAATATACTAACCAATAAAAGTATGCCTTTCTCCCAATCTATCTCTCTTAACCAAACTATTCCCCTTGATGAACTCCGCTACAATGAACAAGGGTTAATTCCTGCGATCGCGCAAGACTATCTCGATGGTACAGTGCTAATGATGGCCTGGATGAATCGAGAATCATTGCAAAAAACTCTAGAAACAGGTGAAGCTTGGTACTGGAGTCGATCGCGCCAAGAATTATGGCATAAAGGTGCAACTTCAGGGCATATTCAGAAAGTACGTTCTCTTCGCTATGACTGTGATAGTGATGCTCTTTTAATCACGATCGAGCAAATTGGTGATATTGCCTGTCATACAGGGGAAAGGAGTTGTTTCCATCAGATAGATAGTACTAAAGCTGCGCCTCCGTCTAATACTTTATCCGAAGTATTTAAGATTATTCGCGATCGACGCGCTCGTCCCACAGAAGGTTCTTATACCTGTAGCTTATTTCAAGCTGGGGATAACAAAATTCTCAAAAAAATTGGTGAAGAAACTGCTGAAGTAGTTATGGCTTGTAAAGATGATAATCCAGAAGAGATTGCCTCAGAAGTAGCTGACTTGTTTTATCATACCTTAGTCGCTCTAGCTTATCATCAAGTCGAGCTTAGGGATGTGTATCTTAAGTTGCAGGAAAGAATGAAGTAAGCTTGTTTTCTAGCTAAAAAGTTGATTATTTATTCTCAGCGATCGACGATAAACAGGGCAACATTACTTAAATATTCTACAATAGTAGACCATAATAAACTTTAGTATAGATTACCTTTTATTTACTATGTCAATCCTAGCGACGATCGCCGTATTGGGATTATTAATTGCAGTCCACGAATTGGGACACTTTGCAGCAGCCCGTTTACAGGGAATTCATGTCAATCGTTTTGCAATTGGTATGGGTCCAGTCCTTTTAAAATATCAAGGCGCAGAAACAGAATATTCTTTAAGAGCATTACTTTTCGGTGGTTATGTCGGTTTTCCCGATGATGACCCAGATAGCCCTATTCCTCCCGACGATCCTAATTTACTACGCAATCGCCCGATTCTCGATCGAGCAATTGTGATTAGTGCGGGGGTAATTGCCAACCTGATTTTTGCCTATTTTCTCCTAGTTGGACAAGGAATAACCATTGGCTTTCAGGAAGTAAATTATCAGCCTGGTGTCTTAATTCCTCAAATGGTAGCAGAAGAAAATTCCGCAGCAAATCAAGCAGGAATTAAAGCAAAAGATATTATCTTGGCAATAGACAAACAAGAACTAACAGCATCTAGAGATTCTTTAGAGATTGTCAGGAAAAAAATTCAAAATTCTCCTAACCAGCCTCTAGAATTAACTATTTTACGAGAAAACGAAAAAATCAATCTCACTGTAACACCAGCAGTAAATAAAGAAGGACAGGGAAAAATTGGCGTAATGCTTGCTCCTAATGGAGAAGTGATTCGTCATCGTCCTGACAATATTATTGAAGCTTTTAGCGCGTCTGCAACTGAATATCAAAGAATTTCTCAACTAATAGGTAAAGGTTTTTGGCAACTAATTAGCAATTTCGGTGAAAATGCCGAACAGGTAGCAGGTCCAGTCGCTATTGTGGCAGTAGGTGCAGAACTAGCTCGTAACGACCTCAGTAATTTATTTCAGTTTGGTGCTTTAATTAGCATTAACCTGGCGATTATCAATATCTTGCCTCTACCAGCACTAGATGGAGGACAACTTGCTTTTCTGGCAATTGAAGGAGTATTAGGTAAACCTTTACCAGCTAAACTGCAAGATGGAATTATGCAAACTGGTTTTGTTTTATTATTGAGTCTTGGTGTTTTTCTGATTGTTCGGGATACGGCTAACCTAGCCTTCTTCCAAGGTTTGTTTCAATAAGTTGTTATTAAAAAAAATGCTATTGTGAGCATTACTTATCAAGCAACTAAAAAGCGATCGCGGGAAATATTAAGGCTACTCAAGCAGATGTATCCTGAGGCGACTTGTAGTCTTAACTACGAAACTACAGTGCAATTGCTAGTTGCAACTATTCTTTCTGCCCAGTGTACGGATGAGCGAGTTAATAAAGTAACTCCTGCTTTATTCGCTCGGTTTCCAGATGCTCCTTCTTTGGCTGCTGCCGATCGAGAAGAACTAGAAAATCTCATTCGTTCTACTGGGTTTTATCGTAATAAAGCGAAAAATATTCAGGGTGCTTGTCAATTAATTGTGAGTGAGTTTGGGGGGGAAGTCCCGAAAACAATGGAACAATTGCTCGAGTTACCAGGAGTTGCCCGTAAAACTGCTAATGTCGTTTTGGCTCATGGTTACGGCATTATTGAAGGAGTAACTGTAGATACTCATGTAAAACGTATCAGCCAAAGACTGGGACTTACCAAACATAACGATCCAATCCGTATCGAACAAGATTTAATGCGTCTTTTACCTCAACCAGACTGGGAAAACTTTTCTATTAGCATAATTTATCATGGCAGAGCAGTTTGTAAAGCCCGCAAACCAGCTTGTGATGTCTGTCAATTGGCTCATTTATGTCCTTCTGTTGTGAATTGGTAAATATGAGTTATGTTCGAGAACTTCGATCGTTATTTACATGACCTGAGTTTGGGATAAGTTGAAACCTCGATTCTTTCATTAAAAATTTAAGTCTCAATTGGAAAACCATTTTTTATTAAACCGCAGAGGGCGCAGAGAGCGCAGAGAGAGGTTTATTGGTTATGTTTCATAATCGATCGGTTAAGGGGTAAGGGAGGATAATCGCATTTGTCAATTTAGGTATCCTAAAATGATGATACTAGATTGCTTTACCCGAACTGAGGTTAAGTATTATATGAGTTCTATAAAAATTAAAACTCTGAACTCTTTACGCGAAGCACGGGCGACTCAAGCACTGGAACTTGTTTCCAGTGTCGCGCCCTTGACTACGAAAGGTCAACGAACTCACTGAATAAACCTTTTTATCTTTCCATAAGCCCAATAAAAACCACCACTAGAACTTTCTTTAACATCATCTACAACATATAGCATTCCTTCTTCCCGAATACTTTTAGGAAAACGCATATTCCAGTCGGGATTATAACCATCCGAAACTACTCTCACTCTTAATTTACTTTTGTCTTTGATACATTGAACTAAGACACAATCTCCAATAGTATCGGTAGTTTCTAGATCGGCAGCAGTGCAAGTTACTTTGGATTTGGCTAATTGTCTGGTAACTCTAGAGTTATTGGTAACTACTACTTCACCTGGTTTGAGTAATCGTTTAATTTCTCCCGAGGTACGATAAAAATTTCCTTTGGCTGAGAGGATAAGTTCATCAACGACATAGGTTACTCCTTCTTCCCGAATACTACGGGGAAACTGAACATTGAGATCGGGGTTATAACCGTCAGAAATTACTCTAATACGCAGCTTGGCTTTGATTTTTTCGCATTTTAAGACAATACCATCGCCAGCCTCGGTTACTCTTGGTAAATTACTAGATGCACCAACCGTCGAACCTCTTAATTGTAAATCTTCGCGATCGCGTTTTCTGGCTTGATAAGATTGATCTCGCATTTCTTTGCGCAAATTGAGATCGAAGCGTTTTTTCTCTAGACTCTGGGCATAATAATCAAGTTGTTCGATTTCTTCGGCAATAGTAAAGTATTCATCTAGAGCCTTTAATTGGAGATTTTTAACCGTTTCTCGCAAAATTTTAGCTGCTTCTAGATAATTACCTTTATCTGCGAAAGACACTGCCTCATCTTTAACTTTGGCAATTCTTAGCTGGCTAGTTTGTCGATCGACTTCTGCATCTGGTTCGATTTTTTCTGCTTCTTCAGATGATACTACCTTTATCGACAGAGTTAGACTATCACTTTGTTTTTGAATACTTCCATCGACAATAGTTTCATAACTATAAGTGATTTTAGCTATTTGTCGATCGCCTTCTGCTGCGAAACTAGGGAGAGAAAACTGCAAAGCTAGAGGTTTTGTTTCTACACCGTAAACATCACCTAAGAAGATTTCTAAAATATTATTATTTTTGGTGGAACTGTAGCTATTGAGTAATTCTGTAACTTCTACTCCCTCAGTTAACTCTAATTGCACTTTAAGATTTTGGGCAACGACAGAAACTAAACTTTCCATCTCTACTCTAAAAACATCTGCTGCATCTTCAGGAGATTGAATAAAGTAAAAATTCCCTTTTCCCGCATCAGCCATGGAAATGAGTAAATCTTCATTAAAATAATGACCAAAGCCTAGAGTTGTTGTAAATATTCCTGCTTCTGCTTTCTCTTGGGCTGTCTTAGTTAACACTTGCGGGTCTACAACACCCACATTAGCTTGTCCATCGGTTAAAAGTAATACTCGATTTAATTTTTCTTTATCTTGCTGAGATTGCACATTGTCACAGCCCATCAACCAACCACCACTAAGATTGGTACATCCCCCTACGCCAATTTTACCGATAATATTTTTGATATTGCTTTTGTCTGTAACTAATTGAGTGGGTAAAACAGTTTGTGCTTTGTCATCATAGATAACGACAGAAAGATAATCTTCTGAGGTAAGATATTCTACAAGTTGTTGTGCTGCTGTTTTGGCGTTCTGTAAAGGATATCCGGCCATTGAACCAGACCGATCCAATACTAAGGCTAAATTTAAAGGAAGACGCTGAAAATCACTAGATTTATCTGTCTTTTCATAAAAATTGAGAATTACATCGACAGTAGTAGCCTGAGAAACAGCAATTGATGATTGACTAAAAGAATAATTAACTTTCATAGTATTATTGAACTAATTTTCTCGATACAGATTAATACCCTATAGTTCCAATTTCATTTTTTTAGTTCTAACATCTTGCCCTCTGCCAATAACTTGGGTTTGGTGTAAAGATTCTCTAACAGTAATCCCCCTCCTGCTACCCACGGAGGAACAATTAATGCTCCAATAATACCCAATACTTGTGCTCCACCCAGAACCGCTAATAGTTGATATAAGGGATGCACTCTAACGGAAGAACCAACCAAGAGAGGATCGAGAACGTAGGTTTCTACATTTTGAATAATCACAAATAGAAGTAGTACCCAAATAAAGGTTAATCCGCCCTGGGCAGTGGCGACAATGAGAGCAGGAATTGAACCTAAAACTGGACCAAAAAAAGGAATTAGATTAGTAAAACCAGCAATTACTCCCAAACCGAGGGCTAATTCTGATAGTCCTAAAAATCCCAAACCAATGCTAATCGCGATCGCTAAAATGGTAGAAACTACAATACGTCCTTGAATATAACCCCCCATTCTCTGACTAACTGGTTTTATTTGCTCGGTTAAACGTTCATTCCAAGGATGAGGGAAAAGATTGATAATATCTGTCAGGAGTTTATCCGAACCAGACAGCATATATCCAGAAAGTAGAAAAGCCAGCAATAAACTAAAAACGCTGCCAATAATACCCCTGGTAACTCCATAGGAACGAATTACTAACTGTTGACTAGAACGAATTGCCCAATTAGTCAGAGCCTGCGGGTCTAGCAACTGACTAATTATTGTCGGCTTGCCTGGTTCTGTCATACCAAAACGCATAGCTAAATTATCTATGAGCGATCGCAAGCTTTCTAGATAAGATGGTAACTTACGTATTAATCTTTGAATCTGTTCTGTTACAGTCGGACCAATTAGAAACACTAACCCTGTCAAGATAGCAATTAAACCCAAGTAAACTAAGATCGTAGCCAACCAGCGAGGAACTCCTAATTTTTGAGCTACTGCAATAATTGGTGCTAGCGTAGCTGCTATAACTACAGCAATCATTAACACGACAATCAAGCTTCTTAATTGCCATAAAAGCACTAATAGCAAACTAATAGTAACAATCAGAATTAAGTTAGCACTTGAAATATTAAGACGTTTTTCTGACATATATTTAGGTTCGGGGTTAAGCGAATTTTAACGATAAATCAAAATCAGTTAATTGCTAATTGTGAGGGCGTAATTCTGAGGTCTCCTCAGAATGCTGACCGCCCGAATTGCTAATTGCTAATTGTTATAACGTCTGGTGTGAATTAGGAAAAAAAGAGTTTAGTTATCTGTTTCGGTTGAGACGATCGACTTTTTTTCCTCCAGACGATCGCTTAATTCCCTTGCTTGAGTATGATTATTTCCATTGTCCATCTTGAGAGAACTTTTAGCTAAAACTGCTTTAATAAAGCCTAAAAATAAAGGATGGGGAGTGCTAGGGCGAGAACGAAATTCTGGATGAAATTGAGTCGCAATAAAAAAGGGATGGTCTTTAAGTTCGATAATTTCTACGAGACGGCTATCAGGAGATGCACCACTAATTTCATAACCTGTCTCTAAGAATAAATGGCGATAGGCATTGTTAAATTCATAGCGATGGCGATGGCGTTCGTAAACTACTTCTTGTTGATAGAGAGAAAATGCCAAGGTTTTTTCTTGCAAACGACAGGGGTATAAACCCAAGCGCATTGTCCCTCCTAAATCTACTACGTCATGTTGTTCTGGTAGCAAGTTAATTACTGGATTAGGAGTATCTGGATCGAATTCCGAACTATGGGCATTTTCTAGATGAGCAACATTTCTTGCCCACTCGATTACACAACACTGCATACCCAAGCATAAACCCAAAAAAGGAACTTTTTGCTGACGGGCATATTCGATCGCCATAACTTTTCCATCAACACCACGAACGCCAAATCCACCAGGAACTAAAACCCCACTCGCGTCCTGAAGATATTGGGCTGCGCCATTAGTTTCGATATCTTCTGCATTAATCCAACGAAGGTTAACTTCACTATCCGTGGCGATCGCTGCGTGTTCTAAAGCTTCGACTACTGAAAGATACGCATCGGTTAATTGAATATATTTACCCACAATCGCAATATTAATTTGCTTGCGAGGTAATTTCATCCGCTTGACTAAAGTACGCCACCCCTCTAAATTGGGCTGTCTTTGTTCGAGTTGTAACAATTCTAGAGTTTGTTGTGCCAATCCTTCTTTTTCCAAAATTAGAGGTACTTCGTAAATACTGCTAGCATCGCGGGAGGTAACTACCGATTCTACTGGTACATCACAAAATTCGGATATTTTTTCTTTAATTCCCGATTTTAAAGGACGTTCGCTGCGACAAACCAAGACATCGGGCTGAATACCAATAGAACGTAATTCTTTTACCGAATGCTGCGTCGGTTTGGTTTTCATTTCCCCTGCTGCTGCGATCCAAGGAATGAGGGTAACGTGCATATAGACTACATTATTGCGCCCCACATCTTTACGAAACTGACGAATTGCTTCCATAAAGGGCAAAGACTCGATATCCCCTACAGTCCCACCGATTTCTGTAATGACAACATCAGAACCAGTATTTCGCCCTACTCGATGAATTCTTTCTTTGATTTCATTAGTAATATGAGGAATTACTTGTACTGTTCCCCCTTGATAATCACCTCGTCTTTCTTTGTTAATTACTGCCTGATAAATCGAACCAGTAGTAACGCTATTGAGACGAGACATAGCAGTATCGGTAAAACGTTCGTAATGTCCTAAATCTAAATCCGTTTCCGCACCATCATCGGTAACAAATACTTCTCCGTGTTGGAAAGGACTCATTGTCCCGGGATCGACGTTAATATAAGGGTCTAGTTTTAAAATCGAGACAGAGTAATCGCGGGATTTTAATAATCTGCCCAAACTAGCAGCCACAATACCTTTACCAATACTGGAAACTACCCCACCAGTAATAAATACATACTTAGCCATAAAACTCTAAATAACTCGATCGCTGATTAAAATCTAACCCGTTTATTTTGCCATTAACTGACAACTAAAAACTAGCAACTAACAACTAACAACTAACAACTAACAACTAATTTACCATTCACTAACTTGACGAGCAGCTATCAGATAACGAAAAATGTATTCTACTATCTCTAAATGATTTTGTGTTGCAGTGGGTGATGATGCCCAAACAGTAACACCGTGGTTGCGGATGAGTAAAGCGGGAATTTCTGGAGGATTCTGAGTAAAGCGATCGCTTATATCTTGGGCAATACGAGGTACTTCTAAATGATTTTCAAATATCGTTATTTTCACTTGCGGATTTTCTGTCCATACTCCCAAACCTTTGAGCATTTCTAAAGGAGGTAACGCGATCGTATCTCTAACAGCAAAAGTAGAAACGAGGTTGGATTCTATCGAATGAACATGATAACAAGCAGTTACTTTTGGAAAAAGAGAGTAAATAACTTGATGAATACTTGTTTCTGCTGAAGGACGATTATCAGGATCGGGCGACTCTATAACTTGTCCTTCTGAGTCAACTCGCACAAAATCTTGTTCTGTTAGTTGTCCTTTACTTTTTCCACTGGCAGTAATCCAAAAACTATCGTCCCGATTGCGAATAGATAAATTTCCCGCAGTCCCCATCATCCAACCTTGTTGGTAAAATTGGCGGGCAGTAGCAATAAGTATTTGACGGGGAACTTTATTCATGGGGATTAGGCATTCGTGACAAGTTAAGGTGATGTGTTGTTTGTTAAAGGGTGTCTTACGTGGTCTGACTTGCGGAGGAAACCTCCGCGTCATCCACGCGCTTTTTTGCTAATTGCTAATTGCTAATTGCTAATTGCTAGTAGTTGACTATTTCGACTTTTGCTTAATTCCGAACTCCCCCCATTCGAGGGCAAGCGAATTCCGTACGCGCAAGCGGGGTACCGAAGGTCGCTCCGAACTCAAACTAATTGGTTTTCTTGACGCAAATAGGCTTCTATAAAATCATTTAAATTACCATTCATCACATCATTGACTGCTGTAGTTTCTACTTCTGTGCGTAAATCTTTGACCATTTGATAGGGATGGAACACATAATTACGAATCTGATTACCCCAGGCAGCTTCTACCATATCTCCTCGAATTTCGGCAATTGCTTGCGCCCTTTGTTCTTGGGCAATTACTAGTAACTTAGCTTTGAGTAAGGCGAGAGCTTTTTCCTTATTTTGGAGTTGAGAACGTTCTTGGGTACAACGAACGGCAATTCCTGTGGGTATATGAACAATACGCACTGCTGTTTCTACTTTGTTGACGTTTTGCCCTCCCTTGCCACCAGAACGCGAAGTAGTAATTTCTAGGTCTTTTTCGGGAATTTCTAGATTAATTGCTTCATTTCCCAAAATAGGCATTACTTCTACTCCAGCAAAGCTGGTTTGGCGTTTGCCGTTGGCATTAAAAGGGGAAATTCTGACTAATCGGTGAGTACCCTTTTCGGCTTTGAGATAACCAAAGGCGTAACGTCCTTCTATTTCTAAAGTAGCTGATTTGATTCCTGCTTCGTCTCCTGGGGATTCTTCAGTTAAATTAACTTTGTAACCTTGTTGTTCTGACCAACGAGTGTACATCCGCAGCAACATTTCCGCCCAGTCTTGGGCATCTGTACCGCCAGCACCCGCATTGATAGTTAAGACTGCACCTTTAACATCATAAGGGCCAGACAGTAATTGTTGTAGTTCCCAACGGTCTAATTCTTGTTGAAGATTAGTTAAGTTAGTTTCCGCTTCTGTAGCTAGGGCTTCATCTTCTTCTAATTCTAATAATTCAGCGATCGCCCTCGTATCTTCTAAGTTTGTTTCCCATTGCCGATACTGTTCTAGATTAGACTTAAGCTCGTTTAGCTCTTGCAGTGTATTTTGAGCTAGTTCCCGCTCGTCCCAAAAATCTGGTTGAGCAGCTAGCTGTTCTAAATCTTGAATTTTAGCTGATAGGGCAGGTAGGTCAAAGGTACTCCTGAGTTTTACCCAGGCGTAAAGATACTCCTTCTATTTCTTTTTTGAGTTCTGAGATTTCCATGTTAGTTTTTGTTAGTTCTATTTTATATCGAAAAGTAATGTTGCCTAGTTTACTTAAACATAACCATCTATCATATAAATATAATCTGTGTCAAGATAAGGAAGGGCTAATGACTCTTAGTATTCTCTTTCGCGACCGCCCCGATGCTGGTAGGCAGCTAGCCAAGCTAGTCAGCTTACATAAAAAACAATTTGAGAGCAGTAAAATAGATACCCCCTTAATCGTTTATGCTCTCCCTCGTGGAGGCATTCCCATAGCTTTGCCGATCGCACGAGAGTTAGGTTGCCCTCTAGATATAATTGTAGCTAAAAAAATTACTACTCCTGATAATCCAGAATTAGCTATTGGCGCAGTCACCAGTAAGGGTAACTTAATGTGGACTAAACCTCACTTGTTACGTAAAATTAGTTGGCGTGGCTTAAAAGAAGCAATGGAAGATGCTCAACAAAAGGCTCGAGAGAGGGAAGCTCAGTTATCTCTTTATCGTCCCAAGGTAAATCCTCAAGGCTCGATCGCTATCATTGTAGATGACGGTATTGCCACGGGTATGACTATGGCAGTAGCAGCCCAAGAAATCAAAGATAAGCAAGTAAAAGAAGTCTGGATTTGCGCACCTGTTGCCCCACCAGATTTAGTACCCAAACTAGAATTGTGGAGCGATCGAGTTTTGCTTTTGGCTACTCCTTATCCCTTTTTAAGTGTAAGCCGTTTTTATCAGAAATTTGCTCAAGTTTCTTTAGAAGAAGTTATTACTATTTTGCAGCAGTATAATCAACCTTCACGAGTAATGAGTTATGAGTAATGAGTTATGAGTAATGAGTAATACCTCTACCTGAAGTCAGAGGATTCAATTATTGAATTATGGTGAATAGTCTCAATCAACTGTAAAAATAGAAGACTAGAACCTCTTACCTCTTACCTCTTATCTCTTATCTTTTCCTTACAGATCGATGAGTTAATAACATCAGTTAACAAATAAATCGAGGGGGAAATGACCATAAGTACCTACAATTTTGTCATCTTCGCTCTGACAAGATACCAAAACACCTCGATATTTACCAATATATTCATCTACGTAATAAGACATTTTAGCTGTATTAAATTTTATATAAACTGGCTCTCGATCGTTCGCTGTAGAATCTTGTTCTAAGTTATTTTTATAACCTAAAGCTTTCAAATAACTTTTTAAAGCAGTAAAACCTTGCTGGACATTATCCGCACAAATCCCTAAATTTTCTGATTCTGACAGGCTTGTTACTAATAATAAAGCTTGGCGAAGTTGCTCTTTCTCAACTGAAGGTTCAGTATTTTTTACTTGAGCGCAACTATATACATTCAAGATTTTCAAAGCTTCATCTATATCTAAATCTGTTGGTTGTAATACAGACATTTTTGATTATTGATTATTAATTATTAATTGATTTGTCTTTAGTAAAGTAAAGAGAATTTTGATAAAGAACTTGTTCTTGATGAGTTTGTAAGGTGCAATCAGATAAAGGATAAGCAACACAAGTAACGGTGTAACCTGCGTCTACTTCGGAAGGTTTGAGAAATTTTTGCTCGTTTTGATTAACTTTACCAGTAATCAGCTTTGCCAGACAAGCAGAACATTCTCCTTGAAGACAACCAGAAGGTAGGCGAATATTTGCTTCATCAGCCATGTCTAAGATATATTCATTTTCTGGCACTTCGATCGTGCGATCGAGCTTTAGGACTTGATTAACTAAACGCACTTTATATATTTTCACGATCTAATTTCAATTTCCCGCTTTACTGTAAAAACTGGACTACCATCTCTTAGTAATTTATATTCTCCTTGCCAAACACCTGGAATAATTTTACGCTTTCCGACATAACTAACCCAACTCCGATAATATTTTTCTAATTGTTGTTCTTGTTGTAGTGCTATTTCTCCATTAGGATCGATTAGTTGCCATTGTTCTCTATCTCCTGTCAGCACTCCGTACGCATGAACCCAAAATACTAATGCGGGAATATTGAGAGAATATTGATTCTCAGTATATTTACCTTGCCATAATTCTTGCTGATTGGGTGGTTGGGGCGCAAATCCAGACCTAATTAAACCTGTAGGCACATATTCAAGAGATTTTGCCCAAAGAGGATTACGTTGCGTGTTACACTCCGTAGCCGAACTAGTACCCACAAAAGGGTCGATTATTTCTCCTTGATAGCGAACAGAAAGATGAACATGGGGAAAAGAAGCCAACCCCGATGAACCAACCTTACCTAGCACTGTTCCTTGTTCTACCTTTGTATTTGGTTGAACGGTAATGCTACCATTGCGTAAGTGGCAATATTGAGTTTCCCAACCATTACCATGGTCGATTACCATACCATTACCACATTCTTGCCCTTCGATCGCTTGTTTATCGGTTTGTTCGTTAACTAACTTGTCTTCTACACCGTCTCTTATTCTTAAAACCGTTCCCGGTGCTGCTGCTAATACCGATACGCCAGCTTCCATTGTCTGAAGATCGCTAATACCAAAATCTGTTCCTTTGTGCCCATCATAGGTTTGTCGTCCGCAACCAAAATCAACCTCTTTGGGGCTAGGATCTCTGTCTACATAGTGCATGATAAAACAGTCTTGACCGAGATTACAGTCAATAGGAAGAATTAACTTAGGGGGCTGATTATTGGTGATATTATTGTCGATTTGAGATCGAGATGGACTATTAAGACAACCCAAAAGGATAGTCAAACCTAGACTAAGTAAGATAAAAACCAGGTTTCTTTTTCGTCGAAAAATCATGGTTCGAGAGAAACTAGATATTGTTATATCATTGTATGATTTCGGCTGACAGGAAGACAATAAGAGGAGGAAACAGCACTATTGGTAAAATTTGGGTAAAATAGATACAAAACTTTACTTTTTTTTCATAGTGCGATCGTTTCTGTTCTCACTCAATTACGATAAAAAAACACTTAAGTCAAAATAATATGGATTTAACTTATTTAGATAGTAATTCTTGGCTAATTGAAATAGAGGGTCAAAGAATACTCTTAGACCCCTGGCTAGTAGGCAAATTAGTTTTTGGTAATCTTCCCTGGCTATTCTCGGGTAAAAAGAACAATCCTCCTGCAATACCAGAAAATATAGACCTTATTCTTCTTTCCCAAGGATTAGAAGATCATGCTCATACTCCTACTCTGAAAGAATTAGATCGTAATCTTCCTGTGGTAGCTTCTCCTAATGCCACCAAAGTCGTTCGAGAACTTGGTTATACCAATGTTACTTGTTTAGATCATGGAGAGAGTTTTACTCTAGCAGATAAAGTTGAAATCAAGGCTGTTCCTGGTTCTCCCATTGGACCTACTTTAGTAGAAAATGGTTACGTACTTAGAGGTTTGACTACTCAAAAAACTCTCTACTATGAGCCTCATGGCTATCATTCCCCTTCTCTACAAGAAATTGCCCCCATTGACGTAGTTGTTACCTCAATTACTAGCATTAAACTCCCCCTGCTAGGCGCAGTACTAAAGGGACAAAAATCTGCTTTAGAAGTATGCCAATGGCTCAAACCAAAAGTTATTTTGTCTACGGCTGGAGGTGACGATGTTAGCTTTGATGGTTTGCTAGTATCTCTGTTACGAGAAGAAGGGAGTGTTCAGACTTTTAAATCTTTACTAAAGAAAAATAATCTGGCTACTAAAGCAATTTCATCTAAATCGGGAAAAACTTATCAATTAGACTTAAACTGAGCATAAAATCTGTTAAGTTAGCTTAAATTTTGCTATAAAAAAAATAATCCCTCCTCAAAGAAGGGATAATAAAATAAAGTTAAGCTGGACGACAATTTCTGACACAGTTTTCTACCCTTGTGTCAGCATTCTATTGAGCAGGCTCTAGAGTAGAGTTTTCAGCAGCTTCGGATTCTGTAGGTGTTTCGGCAGCATCTTCTACAGGTAAGATTACTTCAGAACCATCAGATTCGAGAGGAGCTTCACTGGACTCTATCTCTGGAGTCTCTTGCTCTGCTGTTTCTAAATCAGAACTGTCCATTTCAGCAGAGTCTAGTTCAGTAGTAGTAGGCTCTTCAGTAGTTTGATAGTCAGAACCTTCCATTTCAGCAGAATCTAGTTCAGTAGTAGGCTCTTCAGTAGTTTGATAGTCAGAACCTTCCATTTCAGCAGAATCTAGTTCAGTAGTGGGTTCTTCAGTAGTTTGATAGTCAGAACTTTCTATCTCAGCACTATCGGTAGGAACTTCTTCTACACCTTCGAGTCCTTCTGAAGATTCTAATTCAATACCACTATTAACAGAAGGTTCGTCAACAGAAGGGGTAGAACTATTAACAGATGAACAAGCACCTAAAAGAGAAGCTAACACCAAAGTCGCAGAGAGAGCTTTAATTTGAAATTTCATAGTTATTCCTCACTAATTTCCTTTACTTGTTTACTTAAGATAAAAAGAAAAAGTAAAAAATATGATAGTTATGTAAATTTTTTTGGGTTTAAATTAGCAACTTCTTTTAATACATAAACCTTGAAAAATTATCCGAAATTTTACTTTTAAGAGATATAAAAAGAAATTTATAATTAGTTTTTATTTGAGTGTTAAATAGCTATAAGCTAATCCCGATTTAGATATAGCAATCCGATTTGAGTTGTCAACTCCAAAATCTCTGGAACAAATCCAATATGACGCGATCGCCGAGCGCTGTTCATGAATCAAATCGGATTGCTATATAAGTAATTATGAAGACCTCAAGAAGTCTTATTTCTATCCTGAATATAGTCAACTTATTAACAAAATATTAGTAAGATTCGAGCGGTTAAATGATAATGGAGCTATGGAAAATCGACTATTGAAAAAAGTGAAAAACTAGTAAATTTTATTGAATCAGCTTGAATTTATCTAAAAAGTTTAAAAGAGCAAATAAAAAACCCTCTTGTTACAGAGGGTTAGTTGTAAATAACTGAAATTAAGCTAAAAAATAAATTAACCTAATACTTCTTTGGCTTTGGCAACTACATTATCTACACTAAAGCCAAATTTTTCGAGACAGACAGTACCGGGAGCAGATGCACCAAAGCGTTCCTCAATACCTACCATACCACCTTCATCGCCTGTATAACGACACCAGCCAAAACTGGAGGCAGCTTCTACAGCTACACGCTTCTTAACTGCTTTAGGTAATACAGATTCTTTGTAAGCTTGGTCTTGAGCTTCAAATAGTTCCCAAGAAGGCATGGAAACTACACGGACTTTCTTACCTTCGCTAGAAAGTTTTTCGGCAGCACCGACACAAAGTTGTACTTCCGAACCAGTACCAATCAAAATTAAGTCTGGAGTTCCATCGCAATCTACTAAGGTATACGCGCCTTTGGTAGTTTTTTCTAAGGAAGTACCTGCTAAGTTGGGTACACCTTGACGAGTAAACGATAATAAAGTAGGTGCTTTTTTCTTAGCTCTTTCGACGGCTACCTTATAAGCCCCAGAAGCTTCATTTCCATCTGCGGGACGAATTACAGTTAGGTTAGGAATAGCTCTCAATGAAGCCAAAGTTTCAATTGGTTGGTGGGTAGGACCATCTTCACCTTGTCCGATCGAATCGTGGGTCATTACCCAAATTACACCAGCGTGAGACAGTGCGGATAAGCGAATAGCAGCACGCATATAATCTGTGAAGATTAAGAAAGTCGCACCATAAGGAATTAATCCCGAATTATGAAGGGCTATACCGTTACAAATTGCGCCCATACCATGTTCGCGTACGCCGAAGTGAACGTTACGATTTTGGAAAGCACCTTTCTGGAATTCGCCTTCACCTTTAATTTCAGTAAGGTTAGAATGAGTTAAGTCAGCCGAACCACCGATAAGTTCGGGTAAAACTGATGCTAATTTATTCAGGCAAGCTTCAGAATATTTACGAGTTGCTAAACCTTTATCTTCGGGGGTGTAGGTAGGTAATACCTTATCCCAACCATCGGGAAGGGTACCATTCAACAAACGTTCAAATTCTGCTGCTTCTTTGGGATATTTTGATTTGTAGCTAGCAAAAGTTTCGTTCCACTCTTCTTCATAGCCAGCACCGCGTTCCACTGCTTTTCGTATATGCTTGACAGCATCTTCCGGCAATACAAAAGGTTCGTACTCCCAACCCAAGTTTTCACGGGTGAGTTTGACTTCATCTGTACCAAGAGCGGAACCGTGAATACCTGCCGTATTTTGTTTATTGGGAGCACCATAACCGATGGTAGTTGTCACCTTAATCATGGTGGGTTTATCGGTAACAGATTTAGCTTCTTCGATCGCTTTAGCAATTCCGTCTAAATCATTATTGCCATCTTTGACGTGTAAAACGTGCCAACCGTAAGCTTCAAATCGCTTAGAAACATCTTCGGTAAATGCTATATCGGTGGAACCATCAATGGAAATATGGTTGTCGTCGTACAGCGCAATCAGTTTACCTAAGCCTTGGTGTCCTGCAAAAGAACAAGCTTCACCAGAAACGCCTTCCATATTGCAACCATCACCTAAAATTACGTAGGTGTAATGGTCGACAATTTTAGCATCGGGTTTGTTGTACATCGCAGCAAGGTGTGCTTCTGCCATTGCCAAACCTACTCCATTAGCAATTCCCTGACCCAAGGGTCCGGTAGTAACTTCTACCCCTGGTGTCATGAAGTTTTCGGGGTGTCCGGGAGTCTTAGATTCCCACTGACGGAAATTTTTAATTTCTTCTAAGCTGACGCTATCAAAGCCCGTTAAATAAAGCAGAGCATACTGCAACATAGAGCCATGACCGGCGGACAAAACAAAGCGATCGCGATTGAACCACTGGGGATTTTTGGGATTGTATCGCATAAAGCGGTCCCAAAGGACAAAAGCCATGGGAGCACCCCCCATAGGCAGTCCTGGATGACCAGATTTAGCTTTTTCTACAGCATCAATTGCTAAAAAGCGAATTGAATTGATACAAAGTTCTTCGAGTGACTGGGTGGCAACTACCATAATTTATCTAGAAGTGGACTACGATAAAACAATATTTGTGAGAGTTGAAACCTGATGGCTGTGGGTTGCCCCAAGGCTAAGTCCCATCATCCCATTGTTTGGGATCGATCGGCAAGGGGGGAAAAAATCTAAAATTTGGCTATGAACCCGACGATCGAGCAATCAACCCCTTTATTAATTCAGAATTCACCTTTTACAGTTCAGTTATATTTTTTGAAGGCTAAGGTAACATTATGACCGCCAAAACCAAAGGAATTGGATAAAGCTACTTCCACTTGGTGAGAGCGAGATTGATTGGGAACATAGTCTAGATCGCATTCTGGATCTGGATTTTCGAGGTTAATTGTTGGTGGTACTTTGTCGTTAGCGATCGCCATTACTGTTGCAACTGCTTCTATGCCACCAGAACCGCCTAAAAGATGACCCGTCATTGATTTAGTCGAACTCACTGCTACCTGATAAGCACTTTTACCTAGGGCTTTTTTAATTGCCTTGGTTTCAGTGGGGTCATTAGCAGGAGTGCTCGTTCCGTGAGCATTAATATAACTTACTTGCTCTGGAGACAGTTGGGCATCTTTTAAAGCTAATTCTATGGCTTTAGTAGCCCCTTGACCATCGGGTACGGGAGAAGTCATATGATAGGCATCGCAGGTCATTCCATAACCCACAATCTCCCCATATATTCTCGCCCCGCGGTTGAGAGCTTGTTCTAACTCTTCTAGTAACAAAATACCAGCCCCTTCTCCCATCACAAAGCCATCACGGTCGCGATCGAAAGGACGGCTGGCATGAGCAGGATCGTCGTTACGGGTCGATAAGGCTTTAGCAGAAGCAAATCCAGCAAAAGATAAAGGCGTAACTGCTGCCTCCGTACCGCCACAAATCATCGCCGTAGCATATCCTCTCTGGATTAGACGAAAAGCATCGCCAATCGCATGAGAACCAGCAGCACAGGCAGTTACGGTACAGGAATTTGGACCTTTAGCACCAGTGTGTATTGCTGTTAGACCCGCAGCCATATTAGCGATCATGGTAGGAATAGTAAATGGACTAACCTTTCTCGGTCCTTTGGTCAACAAAATTTCCTGTTGGTCTTCCATAACTTTCAGACCTCCGACCCCAGTACCAATTAACACCCCCACCCGGTCTGCATTTAGGTCGTCAATGACAAATTTGGCATCGGCGATCGCTTGTTTACTGGCTGCTACTGCAAATTGAGTAAAGCGATCCATGCGTTTTGCCTCTTTTTTTTCAAAATAGTTGTGAGGATCGAACCCTTTAACTTCGCCAGCAATTCTACAGGCGTGCTTGGAAGCATCAAATAAAGTAATAGGGGCTATACCATTACGTCCATTTAATAAACCTTCCCAGTACTCGCTCAGATTATTACCAATAGGCGTAATTGCGCCGAGACCTGTTATCACAACCCGTTTAACGTGCCAATTTGTCATTATCCTAAATTTAGTGAGGTACTTTTTCTCCAGAATGCCGTTTTAATTTTCAGTCAATAGTTTGACGGTTGATAAGATATTTTTTATTTAAGCAGTCGCTTTTTCAGAACTAATATGATCCACTGCTTTACCTACTGTATCTATTTTTTCTGCTGCTTCATCAGGAATTTCTATATCAAATTCTTCTTCTAATGCCATGACCAACTCTACTGTATCTAGGGAATCTGCCCCCAGATCGTTAGCAAAACTGGCTTCTGGCGTTACTTGGTCTTCTTCTACTTCTAATTGCTCGACTACAATTTTTTTTACTCTTTCAAAAACTTCTTTATCCATGGACTTTCTCCCGCTAAAGACCCTATTTTTGTTAATAGGTAGGAAACGGGGCGGGTATTACCGTTTCCCAGATAACAAAATATTAAGTTTAACTTTACTCAGTATGTCTCATCATATCTGAAAGAGTGACAAACCTGGCGATCGTAATATTCGCATTTTTAACTGGCATCAAAATACCACGTTTGCTAACCACTCAATGCTCTTGGCAAATTATTTATGTTTTTAATCCAGTTTTAAATATCGCGATTATCGATGATTGGTAGATTGGTTGGCGTTTGGGTTTTTTAATAATTGTAGACATAAATGAATATAAACTTCGTTGGACGTTGACGTAAAGCAAGTAAATAAAGGAACAAAAAGTAAGTAATTATTAGTTTAAGTTTATTTGATTATTTTAAAGTTAATTTAAACTCATTATCTCAAACCAATCAAACTCCAGTGATTAGTAAATTTTCTCTTGATTGGATATCGCTCTCGCTCGGGTCAGAATTATAAATAGTTCTTGTTTTTTTTGCCTATAGTCAAAAAGCTAATATGAAATCAAGCAATATTAATTGACAGGTTTATCTTAAGAATTATAAAATCTCTTAAAATTAAATAATTTATTTTTTATTTGACTTATTTTTAAGCAAGATATAAAAAAAACTTGTATTATTACTAGCTTTAATTAACTGAAGTAAATAACAGTGATATTAATCAAATGCAATCTACATACAATAACTTTAAGCACAAAAAAAGTAATCATAAACTTTTTGGCTATTATTTTCTTGAAGCAGGTATAGTTACTCCAGAGCAACTTCAAGAGGCTTTAATAGCACAAAAAAATGTATATCCTTACAAAAAAATAGGAGAAATTTTACTTATTCGAGGTTGGCTAAAACAAAATACTCTAAATTATTTCGTTGAAAAAATTATTCAACCAGAACGAGAAAGACAAAAGAAATATAACTTAAATCTATACTCTAAAAACCAAGTAAGTAAACAAAATAGGTTTACTTTAAACTTGCCACCAGACCGAGTATGTAAAATTTTATTGGTCATTATTATGATCTTAATTTTCACTAATATATTATCTGATTCAGGTGCATTTATTTTCAATCAATATGGTGGTGGAAATCATTCAGAAAGATTGCTCCGCCTAGATACAGAATCCTTATTTCTAACTTTTTATTCAGCATTAAGCTTGGGGATTTGCTCGATATTATTAGCGGTTATTGCTTGTCAAAAAAAAGCGATCGACTCTCGTTATACTAGACATTATAAATTTTTATCTTTACTTTTTCTCTTGTTAGCTATTGATGAAATTGTAATGATGCATGAAATTTTAAATGTTCTAAAAGAACCAGTAAATGTTAGTGGAGTTTTTTATTTTACCTGGGTAATTCCTGCTTTTATATTTTTACTTGTTTTTACGATGACATTTATTTCTTTCCTTAAATCTCTACCTCGAAAAATAAGAACGTTATTCATCTTATCAGGTATGATTTATGTAGGAGGAGCAGTAGGAGTAGAAATGATGGGAGGGGATCATTCGGAAATGTATGGAGAAAACAACTTTGTCTATGAAATGATTACTACAGTAGAAGAATCATTAGAGATGATGGGGATTCTAGTTTTTATTTATTCATTACTATTTTATTTACAAACCTATTTAGAAAAAATTAATCTGTCTATATCATTTAAAAAAAAGCAATAGTTAAACAAAATTTAAGTTTTAAAGATATACATTTATTTTAAATACCGAGGATATATAGGAATCCTATCTAAATAATTAGCGCCTACGATCGCCTTAGAACAAATTTATTGAACTACAAGCGATCGCAGGCGTTTCAATTAGATCGGTCTCAAGACTATTAGTGTCTTAGAACAAACCTAGAGTTAAAGATTCATCGATGGGGAAAGTAGCACCAATTCCCAACCAAATAGTTACCAAAGTACCAAATAAGAATACAGTGGTAGCTACAGGACGACGGAAGGGATTTTGGAACTTGTTTACACTTTCGATGAAAGGAATTAGCATTAAACCTAAAGGAACTGCTGTTTGAGCAGCGATTCCTAATAGTTTGTTAGGTATAACACGTAAAATCTGGAAAACAGGATAAAGATACCATTCTGGTAAAATTTCCAGGGGAGTAGCAAAAGGATTAGCTGGTTCGCCTACTAAACCAGGATCTAGTACAGCTAAACACACTACTAAACCAATAGTTCCCAAGATAACTACTGGGAAGATATAGAGCAAATCGTTAGGCCAGGCAGGTTCACCATAATAATTGTGACCCATTCCTTTCGCCAACTTAGCTCTTAAAGATGGATCGCTAAGATCGGGCTTTTTTAAAGTTGACATTGTTTTCTCCTTTGTTTCGTCGGAATCAGCAGGCAATTAATATATATATAAGATAATTGCTATTTGCTGTTGGAGTATGTGACTCTGTAGGAAAATTACAGATAATTCGCTTTAAACTTTACAGAAAAGGCAAATCTAAGCTTAACTGTAAGTATTTTGATTTTGTTTACAAAGGACCCGAAATACCTTGTTTGCGGATCATTAAGAAGTGCAGCAACATAAATACTGCAATTAACCAAGGTAGTACGAAGGTGTGTAAGCTGTAGAAGCGAGTTAGAGTTGCTTGACCAACACTAGCACCACCACGTAGTAGTTCTACCATTTGATCGCCAACAATAGGAATAGCAGCAGGTACACCAGATACAATTTTTACCGCCCAGTAACCTACTTGGTCCCAAGGTAAAGAATAACCAGTTACGCCAAAGCTAACAGTAATTACTGCCATAACCACGCCAGTAATCCAGGTTAACTCACGAGGCTTTTTAAAACCACCAGTAAGATATACACGGAATACGTGCAGAATCATCATTAGCACCATCATGCTAGCAGACCAGCGATGGATAGAACGAATTAGCCAACCGAAGTTAACTTCATTCATCAGGTACTGTACCGAAGCAAAAGCATCAGTTACAGTTGGTTTGTAATAAAAAGTCATACAAAATCCAGTGGCAAACTGAATTAAGAAACAGACTAAAGTTATCCCACCTAAGCAATAGAAAATATTGACATGGGGTGGTACATACTTACTACTAATGTCATCAGAAATCGCCTGAACTTCGAGACGTTCGTCAAACCATTGATATATTTTTGAATCGGTTACTTGTTTAGTAAACATGAAGCCAGAGTCAGCTATAAATATTTGTGGATTTATGGTTGCACTTACCTAACGGAACCCTTTAGAGTCAGCTAGACTGCTAAGGTGTATGGTAAGGGTTATTTTGTAATAGAACAAAGAGATGTAGATTCTCGATGTTTACCTGTTTAGAGAGAAAGAGCTAAACAGATTTTTCCTATTAAAAAATGTAACATAGCTTTAAGCTAGGATGGGAAATATTATCAAAAGATTTTCTGGTCTTTTCTAATATATTTAGCTTGTATAAAGCATTTTAAGAGTCGATCGCGCTAAAATTTACGGACGACGATCTTATTGTCCCAATTTTAAAAATATATAAATTAAAGTAATAAAAAACTATAGGTTAATATCTGCACTTATGCTGAAAAAAGCTTTCTGGGTTAGTCTTACTCTGGTTATCTTTCTAATATCTTCTTTGACTTGGTTTATTCCCGATGCATACGCATTTACCGAAGAACAGAAATTACTCCTGCAATCTTGGCGAATTGTCAATCAGTCTTATGTAGATGAAACTTTCAATCATCAAAATTGGTGGCTGATGCGCCAAAAATTTATTAAAAAGCCTCTCAACAGTAGGGAAGAAACTTACACGACGATCGAAGAAATGCTGGCTAGTCTGGAAGACCCTTTCACTAGACTACTTAGACCAGAACAGTATCATAGTTTACAAGTCAATACTTCTGGCGAATTATCGGGGGTAGGATTACAAATTAATCTTGACCCAGAAAGCAAATTAGTTGAAGTGGTAAGTCCCTTAATTGGTTCTCCCGCAGAGTCTGCAGGTATTGAACCAAGAGATTATATTTTGGAAATTGATGGTGTAAGTACTACTACTCTGACTCTTGATGAAGCAGCAGCGAGAATGCGAGGACCGATAGGTACGAAAGTATCACTAAAAATCCAATCTAAAAACCAAGGAGATACTCGCACGGTTAAATTAGTACGCGATCGCATTTCTCTCAATCCTGTCTATGCTACTCTCAAAAAAGACAGTGAAACTCTCATTGGCTATGTCCGCCTCAATCAATTTAGTGCCAACGCCACCAAAGAAATTGCTCACGCAGTAGATAAATTGGATAAAGAAGGGGCAGAAGCTTATATTCTCGATCTGAGAAATAACCCAGGTGGTTTATTACAAGCAGGAGTAGAAATAGCTCGTTTATGGCTAGATGAAGGGACGATAGTTTACACAGTGAATCGTCAAGGGACTATTGGTAGTTTTGAATCTTTTGGGTCGGCCTTAACCGACGAACCTTTAGTAGTATTAGTCAATCAAGGAACTGCCAGTGCCAGTGAAATATTAGCAGGAGCCTTACAAGATAATGGTAGGGCATTACTAGTTGGTGAAAAAACGTTTGGTAAGGGTTTGATTCAGTCTTTGTTTGAATTACCTGACGGTGCGGGGTTAGCCGTCACCGTAGCTAAATACGAAACTCCTAGCCATAAAGATATTAACAAACTAGGAATCCAACCCGATCGTGTAGTTTCTCAAGAACCAATTACTTATAATCAAATTGCCACAGAAACAGACCGACAATATCAAACCGCAGTCAAATTATTAACTACTGATACTGTAGTTGCCAATGCTGCTTAATTTTGGTTCGGAGTTCGGAATTATGAGATAGTATAAAAGTTCTACTTAAAGTTGTTAGTTCTTCCTTCTCTATGTTAGAAAACTCCTTACCACCACAAATTATTGAAGCAGAAGAAGCAATTTTGGGTGGAATATTGCTCGACCCAGAAGCGATGGTAAGGGTAGCAGATATTCTGGCGAAAGATGCTTTCTATGTCCAAGCTCATCGAGAAATATATCATGCAGCTATGGTGTTGCACGGTCAGGGAAAACCTACAGATTTAATCTCTGTAAGCACTTGGCTAGCCGATCGCAGTTTACTAGAAAAGATTGGTGGTACTACTAAGTTAGCCCAACTACTCAATCGTACTGTTTCTGCTGCTAATGTCGATCGCCTTGCTACTCTAGTAATGGATAAGTATGTTCGTCGTCAATTAATTTCTGCTGGACATGAAATAGTCGATCTCGGTTACGATACCGCAGAAGAGTTGGAAAAAGTCCTCGACGAGTCGGAACAGAAAATTTTTCGTCTGACTCAAGAACGTCCGCAACAGGGTTTAGTTCCTATCTCAGAAACTATTATTCAGACTTTTACGGACATCGAAAACCTGCATCAAGAAATAGCTTTACCCGGTATTCCTTCAGGTTTTTACGACCTAGATGCTATGACTAGCGGTTTTAGTCGTTCTGACTTGATTATTATTGCTGGTAGACCATCAATGGGAAAAACTTCCTTCTGTCTGAATATTGCTGCTAACATCGCCAGGGAACAAAAATTGCCTGTAGCTGTCTTTAGTTTGGAAATGTCGCGGGAACAATTAACGCAAAGAATGCTATCTGGAGAAGCTAAAATTGCTAGTAACCGTTTGCGCTCTGGTAGAATTAGCCAAAATGAATTTGAACCTTTGATTAATGCCGTTGCTAATCTGTCTGAGTTACCGATATATATCGACGATACGGCAAATTTAAGTGTAATGCAAATGCGCTCACAAGTCCGTCGTTTGCAAGCACAACAGAAAGATAAATTGGGTTTAGTATTACTCGATTATTTGCAATTAATGGAAGGAAGTGGAAGCGATAATCGAGTTCAAGAATTATCCAAAATTACGCGAAGTTTAAAAGGTTTAGCTCGCGAAATTAATGCTCCTATTATTGCCCTATCTCAGCTTAGTCGGGGAGTAGAGCAAAGAACTAATAAACGTCCCATGCTTTCCGATCTTAGAGAAAGTGGCTCGATCGAGCAAGATGCGGATTTAGTAATTATGTTATATCGCGAAGAATATTATAATCCCGATACTCCCGCTCGCGGTATAGCAGAAATAATTATTACTAAACATAGAAATGGGCCAACGGGTACGGTAAAATTACTGTTCAAATCTGAATTAACTAAATTTGAAAATTTAGCTAGACCGAGTAATTATTAAATTTAAAAATCAAATAATAGGGAGAAAAAAATAACTCTTTTCTATTGGTTAGTAAAAAATAAATATTACTGGAGCGAACTTTGACAGGTGGTCATACTATTTATACTGCTCTTAAGTAAAAAAAATTGTGTATTTAGTTCTGAAAAAAGTAATTAGTGGAGTCGAATATGGTAAGTATTATCTAGAAATTACAAGATCCAGAATTATTTAAGTATAATCACGGATAGATTACGATTAATATAAACAGTGAAAAGCGAATTTTCCAGGCGGAAAAAAAATGAAAATTCTGCTAATAGAAGATGATTGTCTTCTTGCCGATTTAGTCAAACGAGCTCTTAAAGAGCAACAGAACTCGATAGTAGACTTTGCTAGCAATGGTTATGATGGCTTGGAACTAGCTAATTCTTTTGAATACGACTTAATTTTACTAGATCTAGTTTTGCCGAAATTAAACGGGATTGAAGTTTGTCAAAAAATTAGAAGCAGAGGCGATCATACTCCTATTTTACTATTAACTGCTCAAGATACAACTAGCAAAAAAGTGAGTGGTTTGGATGCTGGGGCGGATGACTATTTAGTAAAGCCTTTTGAAATAGAAGAATTATTAGCTCGCATTCGTGCTTTACTACGACGGGGTAATGATTCTTTACGACCAATTTTGCAATGGGGTAACCTCGTCTTGGATCCTAATAATTGCCAAGTAGAATACAATTATCGCAGGGTTAAATTAACAGCTAAAGAGTATGCTTTGATAGAGTTATTTTTGCGTCATCCTCACAGAATTTTTAGTCAAAGTGCTTTATTAGACCATTTATGGTCCCTCGAAGATTTCCCTTCAGAAAACGCAGTGAGAACTCAAATAAAAGGCTTGCGCCAAAAATTGAAAAAAGCTGGTGCAGAAGCTAATCTAATTGAAACAATTTATGGTTTGGGGTATCGACTAAAACAACGATCGGAATCAGAAATTACTACCACAAAAAGAAGCAATAAACCCGAAATTTTAACAGATTTGCCTGATAACCAAGGCGGAAACACTTCTATTAACTATGCTAGACAGCAATCCTGGGATAGTTCTAGTTTAACTAAAGTATGGCAACAATATCGGACTCAATATCTACAACAATTGCAAACTTTGGAACAATCAATCAAAGCCTTAAAAACAGAAAACTGGCAAGATATTGTGCGAAAGCAGGCAATGAAAATTTCTCATACTTTAGCAGGTTCCCTGGGTAGTTTCGGTTTAGCTGTTGCTTCAGACAAAGCCCGTCAAATCGAGCATATCTTAGAGAATACTAATAACTCTTTAAATCAAAAAGACATTAATAATTTATTGCAAATATTGCCAGAATTAACCGCCGAATTAACTATTACAGAGTATTGTGATACAGTTGTATCTCATTTAACTCCTCTTCCTTTAGGTAGTGATATTCCCCATCGACTCCTAATTATTGACGATGATATTGCTCTGACTAAAGCTTTAATTGCTGAAGCCAAAACCTGGGGAATAAAAGCTGAAGTAGCCCATAATTTAGACGAAGCCAAAAAAGCAGTCTCTTTAATTAAGCCTGATGTAATACTATTAGATTTGTCTTTCCCTGAATCAGAAGAGGGGGGCTTTGAATTATTACAAGAACTAAGTCCCCAAAAATCTTCCATTCCTGTAATTGTCTTGACTGCACGAGAGAGCTTCACTGCAAGGGTTAGGGTAGCTCGCATGGGAGGCAAGGGATTCTTACCCAAACCAGTTTCTCCCCATCAAGTGATGGAAAGCATTAACCAGATTTTACGACAATCTTATCCTCCTGTTGCCAAGATCTTGGTAGTAGATGACGAGCATCGAACTCTCGATCTAATTCGTACTTTATTAGAACCTTCGGGTTTTCAGGTTACTCTTCTCGAAGATTCGCGAGAATTTTGGGATATTTTAGAACAATCTAATCCCGATCTAATAATTGCCAAGGTAGAAATGCCTTATGTAAATGGCATTGAACTCTGTCAGGTAGTACGCAACGATCCTCGTTGGTATCAGTTACCCATACTATTTACCTCTGTCTATCAAGACGCTCAAACAATTCAACAAGTGTTTACTGTCGGTGCAGACGACTATCTTTGTCAACCAATTATTCCTGAAGAACTATTAGCCCGTATCCTCAATCGCTTAGATAAAGAAAGATATCGCCGTCAGTTAACCGAGACAGATGCCCTCACAGGAGTTAGTAATCGCCGATCTTCTATTCGGCAATTAAATCGAATGCTCAAACTTGCCCAACGTCAGCAAAAACATTGGTGTTTTATTATTATCGATCTGGATAATTTTAAACACATTAATGATAGCTATGGTCACGATATGGGAGATGTAGTACTGAGTAGTTTTGGCAAGCTACTTAAACGGGTTTTTAGAAGCGAAGATGTTATTGCTCGTTGGGGTGGAGAAGAATTTATATTTGGTCTATATGATATGACTAAAAGTTCCGCTATAACTAGATTGACAGACTTGCTAACTATCTTTCGCCAACAGAGATTTATAGATGCTCGACAAAATAAGTTTAAGGTTAGCTTTAGTGCTGGAGTAGCAGAATACCCTCTAGATGGTGACAATATAGAAACTCTCTACCAGGCAGCAGATCGAGCTCTCGATCGAGCAAAAGCAAAAGGAAAAAATGTGTAGCGTAGCATTTATTTTTTATTACAAACATACTGGTATCGATCTGTTAGACTCAATATGATTTTACCGATTTCACCAGAAACAAAAATTAATTATCTTCTGGCAACCGTTGCTCTGAAAATTCGACAGTCTCTTAACCTTCAAGAGATTTTACAAGTAACAGTCCAAGAAGTACGTAAATTACTAGAAAGCGAGCGCGTATTTATTTATCAGTTCAAACCTCAAGACAAGAGTTTTGTTGCGGTTGAGTCTCTCAGTCATCAAAAATGGTCGATTATAGAAGAGAATATTCAAGATTGCATATTTACCTCTTCTTTTTTTCCATTGTATCAACGGGGAAAAGTAATCACCAAGATAGATGAGAGCAATTATCATTTTTGCCATAAATTGCACGTTCAAGCCAATTTAATCGTCCCGATTATTTTGCCAAAAACACCTAGATCTAACAATTATTTGTGGGGATTACTAGTTGTTAATGAATGTAGTAAGCCAAGGCAATGGCACAAAACAGAGATTGATTATCTCAAACGATTGATCGATCAGGTTGCCATCGCCATCCAACAAGCTGAATTATTAGCCAAACAAGAACAAAAACTCCAAGCAGAAGAGGAACTAAGACGCAGTCAAGAGCGTTTACAGTTAGCTTTAGAAAGTTCGGGAGATGGACTTTGGGACTGGAACATTTTGACAGATGAAGTTTATTTGAGCCCTCAATGGTTACAAATGCTCGGCTACGAACCCGATGAGTTACCAGCTAGCTATTACACTTGGGAAAAATTAATTCACCCAGAAGATAAACCTTGGGTAATGAATATTTTGCACAATCATCTTCAAGATAGTTCTGTTCCTTATTCTTTCGATCATCGCTTGCGGACTAAATCTGGGGAATGGAAATGGATTGCTAATTATGGGAAAGTAGTGACCCGCGACCGCCACGGTACACCGATACGTATGGTGGGTACTCATAAAGATATTAGTTCTCGCAAGCAAGTAGAAGCTGAATTGCTGCACAAATCAGCCGAATTAGCTGAATTTAGTTACAATCTCAAGCAGTTACATCGTCTGAATACAACGCACTACAGTAGTTTAAAAAAATTATTTAATGACTATCTCAAGACTGGATGTTCTATTTTTCAGTGCGCTACGGGAATTATTAGTCGAGTTCAAGCACAAACCTACACCATATATGCAGTTCAATCCGAGATAGAATTTCTCTCTCCTAATCAACAATTTGACATCGGCACGACATTTTGTGCTGAAGTAGTCAGAACAAAAAAGACCATTACCTACAATAATATTGGCGCAGATATTAAATTACGCCATCATCCCGTCTATCAAAATTTACAACTAGAATGCTACATTAGTACTCCTATATTAGTATATGGAGAAGTTTATGGTACTCTCAATTTTTCCTCTACTCAAATAAGAAATCGTGATTTTAGTATTCACGAACGGGAAATTATTGAATTAATGGCTCAGAGTATTGGTAAATTTATCGAAGTTTATCAAATCGAGATCCAACGTCAGCAAGCAGAAATAAAACTGAGAAAAGCCAAAGAAGAGTTAGAAATTAGAGTCGATCGACGTACAGTTCAACTAAGAGAAGCTAATAAGCGTCTGCAACAAGAATTACAACAGAGGGAATACGCACAAGCAGCCTTACAGGAAAGTGAAACTCGTTTTCAAACCATGGCAAATTGCTTTCCCCTATTGATGTGGATAGCTAACGAAGAAGGAAAATGTACTTTCTTTAATAAATCTTGGTTAGATTATACGGGACAGACGATAGAAGAAGAACTCGGTTATGGCTGGGCTAAGGAAGTTCATTCCCAGGATTTGACCAAATGTATAGCTATTCATCAAGAATCTTTTAAATCCCGTCAGCCTTTTCAGCAAGAATATCGTCTCAGGCGATGGGATGGAAAATATCGCTGGTTATTAGACTATGGAACACCAAGATATAGACCAGATGGTAGCTTTGCCGGTTACATTGGTTCTTGTATCGATATTAACGACCGCAAAGAAATTGAAGCTACTTTGCAAGAATCTGAGCGACGCTGGCGTACTCTACTAGAAAATGTACGTATGCTAGTTGTAGCATTAGATCCGCAGGGAAACGTTGATTATGTCAATCCCTATTTACTAGAAGTTACCGAATACGACCGAGAAGAAGTTATCGGTCAAAAATGGCTCGATAAGTTTATTCGTTTTCAAGATAGACCAGAAGCAGAAAAACTATTTAAAAAGGTACTAAAGCCCAATTCTTGTTCTCAAAATCATCGCAAGGTTATTTTGACTAGATCGGGAGAATGTAAAGTTGTTGCTTGGAATAGTACTCAATTACGCAATCTGCAAGGAGAACCCATAGGCATGATCTGTATTGGAGAAGATATTACAGAGCGTCATGCCATTGAAAAAATGAAAGATGAGTTTATTTCGGTTGTCAGTCATGAACTACGCACTCCTCTGACTGCCGTCCATGGTGCCTTATCTTTATTGGTTAAAGGTGCGGTAACACCTGAATCTACTCAAGGTAAACGTACTTTACAAATTGCAGCAGAAAGCACAGAACGCCTAGTTCGCTTAGTCAAAGATATCTTGGAATTAGAACGCTTAGAATCGGGAAATATTGAGTTAATTAAGCAAAAAGTCAATGCTAAAGAACTTATTAAACAAGCGATCGAACAAATCCAATTTATGGCAAACCAAGCAGGCGTTCACCTCAAATTGCAAAAAGCAGATGTAGTTTTTTATGCTGATGGCGATCGCTTAATTCAAGTATTAACTAATCTTCTGACTAATGCTATTAAATTTTCCAAACCAGGCTCTAGTGTTTGTCTATGTGCCCAGAGCGAACATCCAGATAATTTAGAACAACAACCTCAGATTTTATTTGTGGTTAAAGACGAAGGTAGAGGTATTCCAACCGAGCAATTAGAAAGTATATTCGAGCGATTTCACCAAGTTGATGCCTCTGATTCTCGTCAAAAAGGTGGAACCGGTCTGGGACTTGCCATTTGTCGTAATATTGTAGAACAACATGGCGGTAAAATTTGGGTAGAAAGTATGGTTGAAAAGGGTAGTACTTTTTACTTTACTATTCCTTTTGTTGAATAATCCATCAATAATTTAGATAGAATAAGTATTTCAGCCTATCCAAAACTCGGGTTAACCCAAGCAACATCTATGTACCAACAATATTATGGTTCAGAAACGTATTTTAGTTGTCGATGATGACGATGGAATAAGAGAAGTCATCCAAATTTGTTTAGAAGCAATCGCCGGATGGGAAGTCATTCCCGCTGCTTCTGGAAAAGAAGCATTGACAGCAGCTCAAAATAGAAAACCCGATGCTATTTTGCTTGATGTAATGATGCCAGACATGGACGGGCTGAAAACTTTTCAGCAACTACAAACTCGCAGTCAAACTGAATTGATACCTACTATTTTCTTGACGGCAAAATCTAAAATTAGCGAACAAAGAAAACTTCAATTTATAGGAGTTGCTGGGGTAATTATTAAACCTTTTGAACCTTATAATCTAGTCGATCAAATTAAAACTATTTTAAATTGGTAAAACTAAAGTTTAGTTACTAAATAGCTTAGTTGAATTTTTATTCAAACTACAATAAGATCGAGATTAAACTAGAGGATAAATCGAGTGACTCAAAATTTTGGTCAACTAATTCGTCAAGCAAGAAAAAATAAAGGTTATAGCCAAAGGGAGTTAGCTAAACTCTTAAAAATTGACTTTACTTACTTATCTAAATTAGAAAACAAGCGAGCAGATTATGCCCCCAAAGAAGAAGTAATTCGTTCTTTGGCACGCCATCTCAATTTAAACGCAGAAGAGTTAATCTTTTTAGCAGGGCGGATTCCTCAAGCCCAAGAAAAGTTACTCAAACAACACTATAAAAATATGCCCACTTTATTTAGACGCATGGGAGAAAATCCCGAATTTGCCCGACGAGTATTTCAAGAAGCAATTGCTGTAGATAGTCAATCTTCTGAACTTTGACTATGTTTTTAGATATTTTCCCTCCTTTTCGTTTTATTTCTAAAGTTGAGATTGAAGCTATTGCTTTAGAAATTTTAGTAAAAATGCACCCAAAACCAAACTATATTCCTAAGTATCCCTTAGATGCTAGTAGGGTTGCTGAATTTTTGGGACTAGATATTGTGTGGGATGTTATTGCTGATGACGAACAAGGACAAATAGCTGCCAGGATTTTACCCTTAGAATACTTGATTGAAATTAATGAAAATATTTCTCAGCTTCAAGGAGGATTTGCAGAATCAACCATTGCTCATGAAATAGGACATTGGGTACTCCATATTGATGTCGAACAAGTAGCTCGTTATAAAAGACTGCAAAATAAAGGCATTAATATTCAAGCTAAACCATTAGTATGTCGTAGTGCGAATCATTCCGCGGGAATTGAATGGCAAGCACAATACTTTGCTGGATGTCTGCTAATGCCTCAGTATATATTAGTACAGCTAAAACAAGGAAAAGATTTAACTAGATGGTCTCATTTATACTCTCTAGCCGATGAATTAGGAGTAACAATATCTAACTTGATTCATCGTTTACAAGACCTGGGTTGGATTTATCTTGCTCCTAATTCTCGTCAAATACATTTAGTTACATCTAATATTAGCTCCTAGTTGAAAGATAGTAGTTAAGAATAAATAAGTAAGTATAAATATATAAAATACTAATATCTAGATAATATATTTACTTATAAGATATCTTTGGATAATCATAAATTACAAATCATAGTAGTTTTTAACCAATCCAAATTAAAATTGCTTTTCAGAATTTTTATCTTTTGGATCGAGAACTTCACTGAAACTTTAAGATAAATATTCCTTTTATCGCTTATAAATGTATTGTAAAGGGGATATTTTGAGTACATAAATATATTAAGTCCATAAGTAAGGTAAAAATTAAAATAATTTAAGCTATGTCTAATTTAGTGCCGAGCGATAGCGGTATCCAAAAAGGTAATTTATCCTTCACCAATAATTATATAGAAGTAAAAGAATCTGTAGATTTGGACTTTACAAATTACTTCCAAAAATTAAAACGTCGCTGGAAACCAGCTTTATTTGTATTTTTATTGACTGTAGGAGTTAGTACTGCTTTGAGTACCCTACTCAAAACCACCTATCAGGCTGAAGGTAAATTACTATTCAAAGAAAATAACACTTCATCTTTAGCAAATATAGGAGAAGGTGTTGGCGAATTAAAACCTTTACTAAATAATCAGACCCCTTTGAGTACTCAAATTGAAGTTATTACTTCTACTCCCATATTGCAACAAACTATCGATCGACTCAAACTAGAAAATGAAGAAGGAGAACCTCTCAATCCAGAAGATTTAGAAAAAAATTTAGAAGTTAATATTGTTGGTGGAAGCGACGTAATCAAAATAACATATAAAAACTCAGACCCCCTTACTGCTGCTGATATAGTCAATACTTTAATGAATACCTATATAGAAAAGCAAATCAGTAGTAATCAGGAAGAAACTAGTGGAGCAAGGGAGTTTATTAGCGATCAAATTCCTCAAATGGAAACAAAAGTTGTAAGAGCAGAATCGCAATTACGACAATTTAAAGAAGCAAACAATATAGTCGATCTAGCAAAAGAACGAGAAACTGTTGTTCTAGAACTAGGGAATCTTAACCGACAACTGGCGAGTACCAGTTCTAAGTTTCAAGGAGTCCAAGCACAAGCTAACACTTTACAAAGACAGCTTGGTTTAACCCTCAAACAAGCAATTTCTGCTAGCCAACTAGGTAATTCTCCAGTAGTCGAAGGTATTTTTAGAGAATTGATTAATACAGAATCAGAACTCGCTCGAGAACGCCAAAGATTTCGAGATAATCATCCTAGTATTATTAGTCTAGAAGAGAAAAAAGCAGACTTAAATCAAAAATTACGACAGTTAGTCAGACAAAGAGTAGGTTCACGAGTAAAAGTTAATGATGGTTTACTCCGAAACAATAACAACAGAGAAGGTCAACTAGAGAAATTTATTGCTTTAGAAATTGAAAAACTAAGTCTTCAAAGACAATTAGCTTCTCTATATCAATCTCAGCAAGTTTATCTCAATCGAGCCAAACAATTACCTCAACTAGAACAAAAAGAAAAAGACCTTGTCCGTCAGGTTACTGCTGCACAGACAACCTATGAAACACTTTTAGGCAGTTTGCAAGAAGTACAATTAGCCGAAAATCTACAAACTGTTAACGCTAAAATCATAGAATTTGCCCAATCTCCAGAACGAGGTAGTTCTGGTCAGCTAGGCTTAATGATTTTAGGAGTTTTGCTTGGTCTGTTATTTTCTAATCTCTCCGTATTGTTTTTAGAAATGCAAGACCATACTCTGAAAAACATTACTGAAATTAAAGATAAATTTGCTTATAGTGTCTTGGGTATTATTCCAGAAGAACCAGAAGAAAACAACTCCGGCGTAATTGTACAAACACAACCCGATTCTTTGAGCAGCGAACTGTATCGCATGATTCAAGTCAACTTAAAACTGATCGACTCTCATAAACAGCCTCAAGTTATTCTCCTCACAAGTTCTGTTCCCGGAGAAGGAAAATCAACTGTCTCAGCTAACTTAGCTGCTGCTGCTGCCCAGATGGGTCGTCGAGTTTTGCTGATAGATGGAGATTTAAGAAAAGCATCTCAGCATAAGCTATGGAAACTAGATAACCAAACAGGATTAAAAGATATCCTCACTCAAAAAACAGACATCGAAGCAGTAGTATCTCAGCCAATGGAAAAATTAGATATTTTAACCTCAGGAGTAATACCTCCAAATCCACTAGCTTTGTTAGATTCCCCCGAAATGAGTAATTTGATAGCTCAAGCACGACAAGAATACGAGCTGATTCTGATTGATGCCCCTCCTTTACCAGTTACAGCAGATGTACTCACTATGAGTAAGATGGCTGAGGGAATTCTTTTTGTCAGTCGACCGGGAGTAGCAGAACATGAAAGCGCAATTTTAGCAACAGAAATTTTAGCTGCTGTAGACCAAAAAGTTTTGGGTATGGTCATTAATGGAGTTCAACAGAAAGAATTTGAACGCTATTCTTACCACGCTAGATATGCCAAAAGTTATTTTTCTCGCAGACAAGATTATGTTGATAATTCTAATTCTCCTAAAGCAGCCGTTGTTTAGTGGGAATTAGTATAACTTTTAACTTTACTGATAAAGTCTTATAAATATTGCAATAGCTATTGCTAATACAAACACCTATTCTTGCGATTAGCCTGAATACTAGCGATCCTAACTCAATCAACCTATGGAAGGAGAATAAAATAGATGAATCGAGAAGTAGAGGTATCAGTAATTATACCTGCCTATAATACAGAACAATATATACATCAAGCGATCGCTTCTCTTCTCAGCCAAACTCTCGAGAATATAGAAATCATTGTGGTGGATGATTGTTCCACAGACAATACAGTAAGAGTAGTTCGGAGTTTTGACGATCCTCGTTTACGATTATTATTAAACCCGCAAAATTTGGGTGCGGGAGGTGCCCGTAACCGAGCTCTCAGAGCAGCTAGAGGGAAGTGGGTCGCAGTGCTGGATTCTGATGATTGGTATGCACCAGAAAGACTATCAAGACTGGTTGAAGTAGCAGAACAAAAAAATGCCGACTTTGTCGCTGATGATTTATATCTGATCGAAGACAGTTCGAGTTCTCCTTGGGGAACCATGATTAGATTAAAAAATTGTGGCAAACCTGGACTCATAAAAAGTTTTTAAGAGCACCCAAACATGGTTTACTTTCTCCCTACCCTCTTATGGAAAACAAAGTGGAATTAAGTTGGATGCCTGCTTTGTGGTATTCTTCCCTATGGACAGAGATGAAAGCGTTTGCTCTCCCTGCTTTTGCTGATGGGCACATTCGTATTAATCTCAAAGGGCGCGATCGCGACGGAATTGTCGAACCCTCAGAATATGATGCTTTGTGCAGCGAAATTACTGATGTTCTCTATCGTTTAAAAGATGGCAGAAGTCAGCAGTCCCTAGTCAAACAAGTTGTCAGAACACGTAAATTTCCTTTAGACAACAATCCTAAACTGCCAGACCCAGACTTAATAGTTATCTGGCATGAAATACCTACCGATTTAGTAGATAGTCCTGATGTAGGGCACATTGGACCGATTACTTACAATCGTCCTGGTGGTCACCGAGAAAATGGATTTTTACTAGCTAAAGGACAAGGTATTACACCTAATTCTAATTTCTCAACAGGAAGAGCAGTAGATATTGGAGCTACGATACTCAACTTAATGGGTGCACCGATTCCTGACTATTTTGATGGTAGACCTTTGTTAGAATTACTTACAAATTTACCTCAGGAAGTAAGCTAATGGATATAAAAGTATCCGTAATTATACCCGCATATAACACAGAGCAATATATACACAAGGCAATTTCCTCAGTTCTATCTCAAACTTTAACAAATATAGAAGTTATTGTAGTTGATGATTGTTCTACAGATAATACAGTAGGAGTAGTTCAGAGCTTTGCCGACCCTAGGGTGAAACTGTTATTCAATCAGCAAAATTTGGGTGTAGGAAGTACTCGCAACCGCGCTCTTGGATCGGCAACAGGCGAATGGGTTGCAGTTCTCGACTCAGATGATTGGTACGCACCAAAAAGACTCGAAAGACTAGTTCAAATAGCTGAAGAAAAAAACGCAGATTTTATCGCCGACAATTTATATTTAATCGAAGACGGCGATAGTTCTCCTTGGGGAACATTAATTGGTCAGAGTGGAGAAAATATTGATTCTATTACTCGAATTACGGCTGCTGCTTTTGTTGGCTCGCAGATTGAAGGGAAAAGAAAGTTGCGTTTGGGTTTTACTAAACCTTTATTGAAAAGAGATTTTTTAGTTAGACATAACATCAAGTATGATGAAACTCTCAAAATAGGTGAAGATTTCTGGTTAGATATGCAGTGCTTCTTACATGGGGCAACTTTTTTTCTGGTTCCCGAACCCTATTATTTTTATCGCGGTCGTTCTGCTTCTCTTGTTTCTAGCAATAAAATTGAACGTCTTGAGAATCAATGTCAGAAGATTAATGATTTTTTAGAAAATAAAGACTATCTGTCTAATAATCCTCAAGTCGCTCGAGCTTTGTTACTTCACAAACGTGAAAGCCAAAAATGGCTAAATTATTATCGAATTGTAGAACCACTAAAACAAGGAGAATTGTCAACAGCTTTGACGGCGATGGTTACAAATCCTGAGTTTTTTCAACATTTGAGTACTCAAATACCAAAGATAATTAAGCGACGCTTAGTATCCTATTTTGGCAATACTGAAGACAGTAATCAAAAAACTATGTTTCACACCAAAGTATAATGTAGAACTCATTAACTGATATTCAAACTAGAATTATCTTCTTCTCAGTAAAGAAAGCACCAGATAATAGACATTAAAATAGCTTAAAAATCAACAAAATTACATACATAAATTCAAACCATCAAAAACTATTAAATTAATGAACAAACCAGTTATAGCTATCGGCTTGGACGCTGCTGAACCAAGGTTAATTGAACAATGGATGTCTGAAGGTTATCTTCCTAACCTCAATAAAATTGCTCGCCAAGGAACATACGGTCGCCTCAACAACACCGTTAATTATTGTGGCGTACCGACAGAGTACTCTACAACGGAACCTTTATGGGTAACCTTTTCCACTGGATGTCGTGCGGATAAAACTGGCTATTGGGATACATACAGTTATAATCCCGAAAATTACGAAATTTTTTCCGATCTTGTTGATAGTGGTTACGATTATCAAGAATATTCTCCTTTTTATGCTCTAGGAGAAGACTATAAAGTAGCCGTGTTTGACTTGCCAGTAACAACTCTTTCGGAGCGAGTTAAGGGCGTGCAAGTTTTAGGTTGGGGAGGACATTATCCTTATACAGTAAGCGATTCTCATCCTCCCGAAGTATTCCCTGCCATCATTGAAAAATATGGTAAAAATCCAATTTTGCACAATGACAATGGGATTTGGTGGCAAAAAAATTATGTTAAATGGATTCAGCAGGAACTAGAGAAAAGTGTACGGGGTCATTCTCAGATTGCCCGCGAATTGATGAAGCGGGAAGATTGGGATTTATTTTTAATGGTGTTTGCTGAAACCCATACTGTCGGTCACGATCTGTATAACTACAGTCAGTCAGATCATGTTCTCTATGAATATCTCAGCGAGAAAGGTACCAACCCAGACCCCATGTTAGCAACTTACCAAAACATAGATAAGGCGATTGGTGAAATTTTAACAAAAGCTCCTGAAGATGCTTATCTCCTATGCTTTGCCGTTCATGGTATGGCAGCTAATTTTACCGATTTGCTCAGTATGGCAGTTCTGCCAGAGTTACTTTATCGATTTAGTTTTAAGGGTAAAGTCGCTCTTACGTCTGGTCGAGTAGGAACAACTCCTGCACCAGTGGTCAATAAACCGATTAGGAATTCCTGGGCAGGAGAAATTTGGAGTCAGATGGACGAACCTAATCTAATCAAAAAGCTTTTTCATACTTGGACTCACAAGAAATTTCTCAGAGGAAAAAAACACGGACTAATTTCCCCTTATAGCTTAAATGATGAACCTATAGAACGAGAATTGGCTATGGGTTGGATGCCTGTAATGTGGTATTGGGATCTGTGGCCAGAAATGAAAGCTTTTGCTTTACCTGGTTTTACTAACGGACATATTCGTATTAACCTTAAAGGTCGAGAAAGAGATGGTATTGTAGAACCCTCTGAATATGATGCTGTGTGCGACGAGATTACAGAAATTCTGTATCGTCTGCGCGATGGGAGGACAGGAAAAACAATTGTTAAACAAGTAGTGAAAACTCGAAATGCTTCTCTTGATGATGACCCCAAATTGCCTGAATCCGATCTAGTAGTGTTGTGGAATGAACCAATGACTGATGTTGTGGATAGTCCTGACCTTGGACGCATCGGACCTTTAACCCACTGTCGAGCCGGAGGTCATAAAAGCCAGGGATTTTTGATGGCAAAGGGAGAGGGAATAGCTGCTGGTTCTAATTTACCAGCTGGTGAAGCAGTAGATTTAGCTCCTACTATTTTAGAATTAATGGGTGCGCCGATTCCTGACTATTTTGATGGTCAGTCTTTAGTCAAGATTTCTACTTTACACTTTAACGGTTAAAATCGCCTTGAATTCTTGCTTTTTTCAGAGGATGTCTAAAAAGTCAGAAAAGATACTAGAGAAGCCATCTAGTCTGTCAGATATATAAATAAATATGCTTCCTACTTATATGAACAACAACGGGCTTTGCCCGTTGTTGCCCTTACTGGATACATAGCTTTCAAGGGGTTATAAAGTTATTTATACAGCGATCGCTCTCATTTGGAGTAGCTAATTATACTTCTCAGATATCCTCTCAGATAAGGCTGGACATCTTGTCATATCAAATATGAATTTATCAACAATCAAATCGAAGATATCAAGTCTGTTTCGCAAAGACCTAGCACGAGATACTTTATGGATGTTACTGGCAAAAGTATTCAGAGTATTCATGCAAGCAGGATCTTTTATTATCCTTGCTCGTGCCTTAGGTGCTGAAAACTATGGTTCTTTTATTAGTGTTACTGCTTTAGGTACGCTTGCCTTTCCCTTTGTTGGTTTAGGTAGCGATCATATTTTAATTAAATATGTATCAACTGACAAAAATTTATTTAGTTTGTATTGGGGCAATACCTTAGTGACTCTCTTCGTCAGCGGAGCTTGTTTTACAACTGTTTTACTGTTGTTGTCTCCGATGATTTTTGCTAGTAATATTTCTTTGTTGAGCATATTCCTGATTTTGATAGCTAACTTAATTTTTTTGTCATTATCTGAGGCTAGTATTAAAGCTTTAATGTCAGTATATAGAGTTAAAAAAGCAGCACAATTAGGAATATTAGGTATCGGCATAAAATTAATAGCAGCCTTTAGTTTAGCCACATTGTTTCCTCAGCCAACTGTAGATACTTGGGCTGCATTGTTTCTCATAAGCTCTGCAATAGCTGGTGGAATTTCAGTTTTTACTGTCAATAAGCTGATTGGTTATCCTAAACCTGTACTATCAAAACTAAAGCCAATTGTTAAGGAGGGAATTTATTTTTCGATTAGTGGGTCTGCCAATAACATTAACTCGAATCTAGACAAAACTATGCTTGCCAGCATGTCAACTCTGACAGCGGCAGGTATTTACGGTTCAGCTTATCGCTTTATTCAGGTAGGAAATATTTTGCTTTTGTCTATTTTTGGGGCTTCCTACACAAGATTTTTTAAACATGGCGCATCAGGAATTAGAAGCAGTTTTGGGTTTGCTAAACGTTTGTTACCTGTATTAGGTCTTTATGGAGTTGTTAGTTTACTTGGATATTTAATTTTTGCTTCTTTTTTACCAACTATTTTAGGAGAAGAATATCGAAATGCGATCGAAGCTTTACGCTGGTTAGCTCCTCTACCTGCGATCGCTGCGTTTCAACATCTTGCAGCTAATACCTTAATGGGAGCAGGTCATCAAAAAGCACGTAGTGCAGTCCAAGTTGCTTCTGCATTATTAAACATAGGATTGAATTTATGGTTAATCCCTCTCTACAGTTGGAAAGGTGCTGCTTGGGCTACCTTAATTTCTGACTCTTTAAGACTCATTTTTGTCTGGTTAATTGTGTTCTGGTTAACTCGTCGAGCATTTAAGCATGAATATTAGGTCAAGAGTTCTGCTTTTCTTTTTTTTTCGCTCTGACATAACTCAATAAATTACCGTTCAGAAAGGCGCGATCGAAACGTTTGATCAAGCCTTTGAAGTCTTTTTCTTGATATCTGGTAATAACTTGTTGAACTCCATCCGCTAAATCATCCCGACCTATTTGCTTCAAAGGCTCTATCAACTCACGATAACAGTTTTCTTCATAAGAATCGCTTAGATAGCAAGTATCCAGTAATAACTTTTTAGAAACATCATTCTCCCTAAAAGTAGATGTTTTATCCAAGATACCCAAGGCTAAAAGAGCGGTCATGGTGCGGACACACTTTTCACACTTACCACAGTTAGAATTACCCTGACTGTAGCTTTCTTTCTCATTACATACTCTCAGATGCTTTAACGCCACATCCCATTCTCCCACTAATTTTGTTTTATCTAGCCTAGACAAAGCTGCATTTTCGTGACGAATTTGTAAATTTGTATTACTATACAAGGGATCGATTAGAGGATGAGAACCCCAAGGTTCTAAATGGGGAATATCATAAGTAGAGGCAATAGAAACTGTGGTTAGCCTGGGGGCAAAAGCATGGGCGATCGCTGCGAGAAAGGAACCGTGATATTCAAATCTCCAGAAACTATAGTCGGAGTCTAAATCTCTCAAGTGAGCATTGGTATTGGTATTAACTTGAATTAAATTAATCCCTGCATCTTTTGCCATCATTGAGATAGCATTGATAACATTTTGGAAACTGGGGTCAAATTCATCTTCTCCATTAAGCACGCCATAAACTAATATTCCATCTTGAATATAGCGGGGATGTTCTGGAGGAAAATTAAGATGGTTATCTCGTAGCATAGCTAAAGCATCGATACCGCCAGAGAATAAACATCCTGCTCTAGGAGGCTTATGGGGAAACAAAGCCTGAGACTGAAGTGGAGCTTCGATGGGAATTACTCGGCGATCGCCCCCATGCCAATCGATTAAGTAATTCATAGCAGTAATTAAACCATCTTTTAATTCGGGACAAATAGGTGCATCGAGGGCAATTCTCTTTTCTCCATAGCGCATTGCTGGAAGAGTACAAGTCAACAGAAACGAGTTGGGATTACAAAAAAGATCATCTCCGTATTCTGCTGTAGTTTCAAAATAGAGGTCTTTAGATGGTCGGTCTCGATCTTCCCAGATTACTGTAGCTATGGCTTTGACTAGATTGTCCTTTGTTTCTTTTCTGAAATTTTCAATTCTCATTAATTTGCTCAAATAAAAGTAATATTTCCGATTATATTCAGGTGACTATGAATGTTTTTTAGAATACTAGTGTCTGAACTCTTTAAGTCCAAAAACCTCTTTCGGCACCGAGGGAGAATTCTGGGCTATCTTTAACAATTTGCATTACTCGTATTCGATCCTCTTTAGACATTTCCTCTTTCCAGCGATCGCGAGAAACTTTGGGATCTCTAAAAACTGTGAAGTATTGGTTCATGTTTACTTCTCCTCGCTTAATTGCTGATGTCAATGACTTTTTGGTACTCTCTTCAATAAAGGCAACTGATTCTTCTGGCATAGTTAAATTAAAATGCTGAAAAACTTTCTGAGCAATTTCTAAGGGACGTTCAGTTAATTCTTCATAAATTACAATCAATCCTTGGGAATGCTTCTGACAGATGCGCAATGCTCGTCCATTTTCAACTAGCCAATGTAATGCTTCTTGCTCAGATATAGTGAGTTTATCGAGTTTCTCCCCATATATCTTAGCTAGCTTAGGCTCGTGTTTATTTAATACTCTTTTCAGTACAGCCATTCTCGGTTCGGGCATAGGCATCAGGGAATTTTCTTGACCCCGCATGATTGAGGATACCACTGCACAAGGATGACGTATTATGTAAACAATTGGTACTTCTGTCTCTGTCAAAAACTTGACCACCATATCAGGATAATCAACTTCTTTAAACACCAACATTGGTTTACCTTTGGGGCTATATAAATTTTTTGCAGCCGATGAAATGGCTCGAAACGATACAAGATTTCTGGATGACTGGCAACAATTGCTCCTAACCAGGTTGTTCCACTGCGACCCAAGCCAAATAATGCACCCATATTACAATTGTTTTGTTCAGAAATCATTTTTATCTTAGTGCTTAGTAAACTGAAAAAAAAACGGTGTCTTGTTAAGAAGTGATCGCCTAGACACAAGACACTATAATAAACACAGCTTTTGAAGCTCAGTTTGTGAAAAATGTGGGTTTAGGGCATTGATAACTTTAATTCTGAGCCATTGTTAATGTTGCTGCTCATAGTTCCAGAATAAACGATTCCTCTTTTAGCATCCAAAGTTAGTATCGCTCCTTCTCTAATAATTTGAGTTGCCTGTTTAAAGCCAACAATAACAGGTATTCCTAAGCGTAAACCAAGAATAGCTGCATGGCTAGTCAGACTATCTTCTTCCGTAATAATTCCTGCTGCTTGACGAATTATATCTATAAACCCCGCGTTAGTGGAAGAGGTCACCAAAATTTCTCCCCGATTGAAGTCTTTAATATCTTTAGGCTGATTTGCTAGTCTTGCTCTACCACTCACTGCACCCTGACCAATACCCGTACCTTGACCTAAAACTGCTTGCACTAATTCGACTTTAATTAAATCTGTGGAACCAGAAACACCTTGAAGTGTTCCTGCGGTCATTACGACTAAGTCTCCTGCATCTAACCAATTCTTTTCTTGAGCAACATTAATTGCTGCTTGGAAAGTTTGGGTAGCGGAAGGTAAATCTAATACGAGTAAAGGTTTAACGCCCCAAACCAGTTGCAATCTTCTCGATACATTAACATGAGGAGTAATCGCCAAAATTGGTGTTTTCGGGCGGAATTTGGAAACATTACGAGCAGTAGAACCAGTTTTAGTTAAGGTCATAATTGCAGATGCTTCTAGCTGTTCGGCAATCTGACCAACTGCTGCGGAAATAGCGTTAGGAATAGACCATTTTTTAATATTAGGATCGGGTGCTATCCGTTTTTGTTCACCTTCAATACGTTTAGCTATTTTTGCCATGGTCATAACTGCTTCTACAGGATATTGACCTACCGCAGTTTCATTAGATAGCATGACCGCATCTGTCCCATCCAAGATAGCATTAGCTACATCAGATACCTCAGCGCGAGTAGGTCGAGGATTATTCAACATACTATCCAGCATTTGAGTAGCCGTAATAACGGGAATACCTAATTTATTGGCTGTAGCAATTAGCTTTTTTTGCAGAATAGGAACGTCTTCGGCTGGTAATTCTACTCCCAAATCTCCTCTAGCAACCATGACTCCATCACACAAGGAAAGAATAGCATCCATTTGCTCGATCGCTTCGTGTTTTTCAATCTTGGCAATGACGGGGACAGATTTGCCTGCACTGGCAATTAAATCTTTAATTTCCAGAATATCTTGAGGATTACGGACAAAACTAAGGGCTACCCAATCTACTCCTTGATCTAGACCAAACATTAAATCTTCACGGTCTTTTTCGGTTAGAGCTTTGATAGAAAGATAAATTCCCGGAAAGTTGACTCCCTTGTTGCTGGACAGTGGCCCACCTACAACTACTCGGCAATGCAAATTTTCACTTTGGCAGTCTACTTTTTCTACTACCATTTCTACTTTGCCATCATCGAGAAGAATAGTTGCTTTTTCTGGCACTTCTGCTGTCAAGTTTTGATAACTTACATAGCTAATTTCTCGATCGCATTCCACAGGACGACTGGTAAGAATAAAAGAGTCTCCTTTTTGCAAAGAAATCTTACCACAGGCAAATTTTCCTAACCGAATTTTGGGACCTTGTAAATCTTGTAAAATACCTACTGGTTGATTTAGTTCAAACGCTGTCTGCCGAATCAACCGAATAGCCTTTTGATGATCCTGCTGAGTACCATGGGAAAAGTTAATTCTTAAGGTAGTAGCACCCGCTTTAATAAGTGAACGTAATACATCTGGTTTAAGAGTAGCGGGACCTACAGTGGCAACTATTTTTGTTCGACGCAAATATTTTGGCGATCTCATTACCTATGACAGAGACAACAGCAAGTCCCAATTATACTTGATGGTTGGGTTTTGAGTCACCTTATCTGCAATTCAACTCAATTACTTGTCAAATAATTGAGTTGAAAATAGAAAGTCAAAAAATAAACATTATAATTATCAAAAATATTGGTGATTACTTAAGTTTTTTTGATTAACGATGTTAAATAAACACTATACTTCGGTATTAACATTAGCTATATTAGTAACCTGTGGAATTACGCCTAAATCGGTAGCATCCTCTGACAAAGTAAAATCTTATTCTTTTTGGGCAGAGCCAATAACTACTCTCAAAGAAGAATCCTCTGTTAGCAGCAGCAACCTAACTATCAACTCTAGACACATAGACAGTTACACAAACAAATCAAAAGAGACTATTATTGCTCAAGACGTTGCTCCTGAAGCTTCTGGTAATGAAACTTTAACAGATGAAAATCAGAACTTCAAGCTGTGGTGGTTAGTTCCCCTAATTATTTTAGTTCCTTTACTGGGTTTTTTATTAATCAAACCTAGCTCTAGCTCAAAAACAGAGCAGATAGATGAAGAACAGACAACATCAGAAGATAGAACAGAGACATTAGGCGTGTCGTTTCCAACTTCGCTGAATGTAACTTCTGAAGTTGCTGTAGATTCTGGTGTTACCGAGAAGTTGACAAAAGAAGATCCAAATATAGAAGAAATAGACAATAGAGACAATATCAGCATAGAGACTGCTACAGATGCTAATTTGTTGGATGATATTCCAGGGTCAGTAGAAGCTCCTAAAACTCCAAGTGAAAACTCCGAACAAGAATTGAACCTAGAAGATAATCCATCTTTGGAAGAGTCAATTTCTCCCGAAATTTTTAGAGAATCTGAAGAAATTATTGAAGAACTCTTGGCTACTCCAACAGCGAAAGTTGAATCAACTGAAGTTGAAAGTGAAAACCTTGAAAGCAATTCAACAGAAGAGTTGACAGTCTCAGAAACAATAGCTCAATCCCCACCTGACGCATTAACAAAAAATGAGGAGACGAGTACAGAAATAGAACTAGAGCCGACAGAACCAATTACTGACCGGGACTTGGCTAACATTTCCGAGTGGTTGAATGAAAAAATTGATTCAAACAACAAAGATATTAGTGTAATGGATGATTTCTGGGATAATCTTTCTTCGATAACTGAAGAAATTAGTGGGGAAATCCCCTCAGAACAGAAAGAACCAATTACCGATCGCGAATTAGCTAATATTTCCGAATGGTTAAACGAAAAAGTAGAACCAAATTACCATCCAAGCGATGCTAATAGTATTGTAGATGATTTATCCGCTCTAGTTGAAGGCAAAGAGCAGGATTCAAATGAGGAACTATTAAACAATAGTCTTAATTTAGAGGAAGAGGAAGAGGAAGAGGAAGAGGAAGAGGAAGAGCAAAATCACGATACCAGACCAAAAGAAGGAATTAGCGATTCAACTTCTAACTTTCTGGAAGAACTCTTAAATGAAGATTCAAGTCAGGAACATAAACATTAGAATTTTGCATTTAGCTAAAAAAAGGACAAGTATTGGATGTAATACTTGTCCTTTAACTTTTAAATTAGAAAAAATGAATTTAGAAGTTCATTTCTGCTGCTTGAACTCTTTCTACTTGTTTTTTCTTAACAACTAGTAGAATTTGACAAAGCATAATACCAGCAACAAAGGCGATCATTCCAGCGATGCGAGCAGGACTTTGTAAGACAACTTCTGTGTCTTTTTGTCCAAAACCACCAACATTAGGATTGTTAGTAAGAGCATCTCCAGCAGCGATTTGTTCTCCTTGAGATACAATCAACTCTGGTCCGGCAGGAATAGTATCAACAACCTGACCGTCTTCAGTATCAATTGTTACTTCGTAGCCACCAGCTTCAGGTTCACTAATTGCAGCGATCGTACCAGTTGCAGAAGCTTTGAATTGGTTATTATTGCTAAGTTCACCAGTAGGATAAACTTGTCCTCGTCCGCGGTTCGCACCTAAATGAACAGAGTATTTACCAAAATGAATATTTTTATCTTGACTGGGATCGGGAGATAAGATGGGAAAAACGACTTCTTGGTATTGATCTCCAGGTAAAGGACCTACAATATAAACGTTGTCTTGGTCTTCTTTATACTGCTGGAAGTAAACTCCACCTACTTTTTCCTGCATTTCTTCAGGGATTCTATCGGGAGGGGCAATCTTAAAGCCATCGGGTAGCATTAATACTGCACCGACTTGCAAACCACCTTTAGAACCGTCTCCATATATTTCTTGAGCATCTAAATCATAGGGAATTTTAACTACCGCTTCAAAAACCGTATCTGGCAACACAGATTGAGGAATTTCTATTTCAGCAGGTTTTTCGGCTAAATGACAATTAGCACAGACAATTCTGCCTGTCGCCTCTCTGGGAGTTTCTGGGGCTGTTTGCTGCGCCCAAAAAGGATAGGCAGCAGCAGACTGAGGTAAAGCTAGGTCACTAGCTAAAAAAATAGCAACGGTGGCGATCGCTACTACCATAAATTTGGCGATCGCGCCCTTAGCAAATCTGACCATTGCTAATTTTATGTATGTTCTCATCTCTTTTCTCAACAATCTCCAAATTAATAATTTTCCTTAATGTTCTGGAAATTAACCAAGTTGGCGGGGTAGTCAATCCCTCGTTACCATCAAGGGCAACTCAACTCAACTAAGTCCACCAAGGTTTTTCATTAGTACGGAAGTCGGTTTCTGTCCAAGGAGTGAATACTAGCTTGTCATCTTCAGTAACATCAGCATGGGCTAGGGCTAAAGAAAGAGGTGCAGGACCTCTGACTTTTTTCCCTGTAGCATCATATTGAGAGCCATGACAAGGACACATAAATTTATTTTCGCTGGCATTCCAGGGAACTACACAGCCTAAGTGAGTACAAACTGCGTTAATTCCGTAATTTTCGATCGTATTATCTTCTTTGAGCACAACATAAGTAGGGTCGCCTTTTAGTCCTTGGGCTAAACTGCGGTCTCCTGCTTGATGTTCTTGAAGATATGTGCTGACAATTATGTCATCACCAAGGGCATCTTTGGCAGTTACACCACCACCAGCACTACCACTAGATGGAGGGATAAAGTATTTTACGACTGGATACAAAGCACCTAGAGCAACACCTGTAATTGTGCCAAAGGTAAGTAGGTTCATAAATTGGCGACGCCCCATATCGGGAACATCAGAAGAGCCAGAAATTTGAGTCATAGTGAAACGACGATTGTATACTTTTGTAAACTAAAATGAGGACAAAGTCGAAACTTACCGCGGAATGCGGTCGGGGAATGGGGCTTGTATTTAATTTTATGTTTGTGAATCCAACAGTTAACTATTGTGTTCTAGCCCCCTTCCCCCGCAGGCACCGTCGTTGTACGGTGAAACAGTTGCGGTGGGCAGGTTTCCCGACGCTTTGCAAACTGTTGAACCCGAAGGGCGGTGTACCGCTGACTTTATATTTTGCCCTTTAAAAGTGACCATTGTAGGATCGAGAGCATAACCATAAAGTTTATTGTCTTTAAGAATATTAACAACTTACTGTATTAAATTATTACAGAGATTGAGTATTTGAGTGTAAAAGAGTTAGAGTTCGGCTATTAAACCAAAGAAGATGACAGGCGAAGAACTACATCAGATTTTATTGAGCAAATGGGGCTGTTCCTACGATATTCAGTTGCGACGAATTAAAGGGCGCATTTTCGTCCAGGTAATGTGGAAGTACTTAGAACAAGCTTCTTTTCCTCTCTCCGAACAAGAATATTTAGAACATTTAGAAGCAATTACTAGCTATCTTCATGCTTGGGGGGGAGTTCAACAAGTCCAAAATTTTATCGAACAAACTCGCGATCGACCGCGATTGGGTAAAGCAATAAATATTCCTTTAGATTTGGGTGAACGAGCTTCTGAGTGGATTTTAGATGACACATAAAGCTTAATTGTTGCCAATGGCTATTATTTTTTTGCTTTCGTGAGCCTGTTTTTGCTAATAAAAAGCCCAACAATTAATGTTGGACTTTGAAGGTGTCAATCCTGTCAAAAAATTTTGTGTTTATATTTTGTATTTAAATTTAGTTGTTATTTACTTCTCCTTTAGTATCTTCTATTTTCTTTTAAATGCCATCCTTATAAACACTAATATTTTTCTCGAGCGCGCTCGTCGAGCGCGCTCGAGTATTAAATTAACTTAATTTTTCCTCTGGAAATGTTTCTTGAAATTCTTCAATTAGCTCATCTAACTCTTCTAAAGCTTGATCTACATCAATTCTCAATGTACCTAAGTTAGGTGTTTCTAGCAGTTGTACTAGCAATTCTCTTTTACTTTGAATTTGAGTGATTCTTGCTTTGATAGTAGATTTATCCATAATTTTGAGTGATTGTATCGACTCTAGCTCTAAAATAAACAATATTGATCAAATTATATACATAAAAATGCTGCGTCAAATATCTTTAGCTCTTCTTGGGCTTACTGTCGGTGGGATTCTTACTATTGTAGGCTTTATTGCTTATGCTACGGGTAATGCTAGCCTTAGTTTAACGATCTTTTATGGGATACCTATTTTACTTGGGGGTTTAGCCTTAAAAGCTGCTGAATTAAAGCCTGTTCCCTATGTCGAACCTACAACCCCAGAAGTTATCGCTTTAAGAGAACAACAAGCAACCGCTACACAAAATCAATTACGTCAAGATGTAACTCGCTATCGTTACGGACAAGAAGCACATTTAGATGAAGCATTAGAGAGAATCGGTTTAAGTCCTTCAGATGCAGATAGACCAGAATTAATTGGTATTCAAGAAACACAAGTAGAAGGAGCATATACTCTGGTAATGCAATTTGATTCTCCTTTTATCTCTTTAGAACAGTGGCAAGAAAGACAAGAAAAAATTGAAAAATTTTTCGGTCCTAATGTAAAAGCAAACATTACTCAACCTGAAGGAAATTATATCGATCTAGCCCTCATTCAAGTAGATTAAATTTAAATAGAAAAGATGAAAAAGGCAGGAAAGATCGGAAAAAATCCAATCCATTACCTACTTTTTCTAATTTTGGCAATTAGGACAGAAATGAGCAGAACGTCCGCCTAACTTAATTTTTTTAATTGGAGTACCACAGATGCGACAAGGTTCTTCTTTCCTGCCATAAACCCAAGCGAAATTCCCATAATTACCGCTTACTCCTAGCAAATTGAGAAAATCGCTAAAAGTTGTTCCACCGTTATCTACGGCAACTTGTAAAACTTCAATAATGGCACTGTGAAGGTTTTCGATCTGGCGATCGGTTAAATTGGTAGCAACCGATTCTGGTTTGATACCACTTTTAAACAGAGCTTCATCGGCATAGATATTGCCTATTCCTGCTACGATTCCTTGATCTAGTAATAAAGTTTTAATCTGGCGGTGACTAGAGTGTAATTTGTCTTTAAAGTAAGATAGGGAAAACTGCTCGGAAAATGGTTCGGGGCCCAATTTTTGCAAACCCTTAACGATCTTTTCTGGTTCTATGCCAGGGGGAACAAGCCAGAATTTGCCAAAAGTTCGAGTATCGACAAAGCGTAATTCTTGCTTGCAGGGAAAAAAAAGACGGATGCGGGTATGTTTTGGTAGTGTTTCATCTTGCTTGACCCACAAAAGTTGACCGGTCATACGTAGATGTACTCCTAACCAACCTGCATCTCGATTGGATGGAGTTGCCAACTTAGCTAATAAATATTTTCCTCGTCTTTGCCAATTCGCTATCGAGACTCCTTTTACTCCTTGCCAAAAATCGTGGATAGAAACAGGGTAAGCAAGTGTCCTTTTTAGTAACACTTCCCCACCCATGATTTGTTGTTGAAGGGTCAATTGATTTAGACCCCGACTTACTGTCTCTACTTCTGGTAGTTCTGGCAAACTTAAGACTATCCTTTAGTTTCAAATAACTAAGAATAGCCTATCAGTCTTCGCTGAAGTTTGATGAAGTTTGCAGAAGTTTTTAGCTAACCTCTTCTAATTCACTTTCAGCATAGTTATTAGTATTTACACCGCCAGCATTACCACTAAAGCCAGTGTAATTAACTTTATCAAAACGGACGATTACCGGATAACGAATACCGCTTTGATCGACACTAGCAACTGTGCCTACATCTTTATACCAATATGATTCTTTGCGCAGAATTCTAACTTTCGATCCTCGTTTAATTGCCATAGATTTTTAATCAAATAACTTTAGATATCAAAATACTACTGGATCGCTCCTCTGTCATAAGTGACAACTTTAAGTTTTATTGCGAGTTTTGCCATTGCAAACTGACAAAATGGGCTGTACGACCCAAATTATCAACGGTTTCAGCAATTTCTCGAATTTTGAGATTAAAGGGAATAGCTGTAGTGAAGTATTTCTGTACCGATGTGCCAATATCTGGTGCTAGCCAACTAGCTACAGTAGTAGCACATCCTAACCCTAAGAGTTGTCCCAAAGGATCTCGTGGTAGAAAAAGATAGGTAGTTAAAATAGCTCCTGTGGTCAATAACATAGCAACAGAGATATTTGTACCGCAGCGAGGATGAATAGCTAAATCCCATTCTCCTTGTTTAAGACGATTCAAAGCTAAGCAGACAGCACGTTTTAGTTTTAAGGAATTAATTTCTCCGTAAAGATAAAAGCCTTTTTCTGTAGACATTCCTCCAATCGTTTCGTTGTCATTAAGATTGGCTGGAATGTCAGCTTCTTGGTTTTGTCTTTTTTGTTCTAGATCGCTTAAAATCCAAACCGTTGCGTGTTCCAAAGCGTGCACTTGTCGTAACATTAAAACTTCTTTCAATCCGGGGATAAAACCTAATTGTTTTAGTAATTGGCTATCTCGATCGGCTTGGGGCTGAAAGAAATCAAAATTGGCAAAATTTCCGCCTTCAGCGAATGCAGAATTAGTCATAGTCTTCATTGATTAGAGCGAATCGCCTGGTCTTTTATTATAAAACAAGCTATTAAAGCTAGATAACAAACAATTAATTAAGAATTACTCCATATACGCCTATTTTTTCTAAGGATTGCAGGACATTTTCTGCTGTATTTCTATTACTGAAAACTCCTATTTGAAGCATAGATTTACCTTGATAAATTGTGGTAAAAGCATCAGGATACAGAGAGCGAACTCGTGTTTTTTGGTTATCGTTAGTAGCTTCGGCAATTACCCTATACTTAGTCGTACTCGTATTAGCATTGGCTGTAGATGTCCCTCCTAATACATCAGACAAACTACCGATCTGCATATTTTGAGGGGATTGTTTTAAAGTAGAGGGTTGAATTTGAGGACTATATTGGGGAACGGAAGGTACTGGTAATTTAGCTCGATCGACATATGTAGTGCCTGTCGAACTACGAAACTCTACTGTAGGAGAAGAAGTCGAGGGAGTTGAAAGTGGTGGCGGGGCGGTAAAGATAAACTCATTTGTTTCTTTGGCTGAGGATGGGGAGGGTGGGGAAGATGGGAGAGGTGGGGGTGATGAGGAAGATGAGGGAGATGGAGGAGAGGTGATAATTTTCGGTGATGGTAGGGTGTTATTGTCTCTGTTAACTACTTCTGGTATTGGTAGAGGTTGAGAAGAACGTCTAGATATATCTGTTGTTCTAGGAGGAAGGGAAGATAAAGGTTTAAGAGGTTTTAATTCTGGTGGTTTAGCAGCAATAGGAGCATTCGCTGTACCGCGAAAATCGATATTTCCTTCTGTATATCCGTTAATTTCTGTCCCGACAGCAGTAATTAAATTAGGAGTAGCATTTTGGATATCTAACTTTTTATTACTACGAAAAATATTATTTCCTGGTTGAGTAACTGTCCCCAAATCTACTCTAGATTGAGCGATCGCGACTAATCCATATTCTAAAGAATTAGTAATTTCATTATCGCGTAAAACAGCTTGAGCATTACCTTCTAAAATTATGCCAATACGATTACTACTAAAACTATTACTACGTAATATTGGTGCAGCATTTTCGACTATACTCACTCCAAAACCAGTATTGTCAAATTCATTATTTTCTACTTGAGGTTTAGAAGTGCCATAAATAAGCAAGCCATTACCTCCATTACGCGAAAAATAATTATCCTTAATAATGGGATTACTTTTACCGTTCACAGATAATCCCGTATTGCCGTTACGAATAAAACTATTACTAATCACTTGAGGACTAGCAGATTCAATCCACAGTCCATGCCCTCTTGTATGAGGATTGATAACGGTAACACCAGTTATTCCCTTTGCTTCTTTGAGGGCTGCGATCGTCACTTGTTGTCCTGCACCAGTAGGGCTAATAAAATCGCCACTACCATTAATCACGACATTATACCCTTTAGAACTAGGGCTACCTTGAATTGTCACGCTGTTACGGATAATTAAAGGAAAGCTTTCTCCTGTCTGTTCGCTATAGGTTCCAGGATTGAGGTAAATGAACGTGTTGGGCTGCGCTACTTTTAAGGCTTGAGTGATAGTCTTTAGAGGAGATTCCTTACTACCATTTCCTTGGCGATCGCTTCCTTGCTTTGAGTCAACATAGAGAATATTTGCTTCTTGAGAAAGTTGTTGTTTAGGACTATTTTGAGCATTAGCTGGTTGGATTAAAATAACTTTACCCGTAACTAGAGGTAGAATGAGTAATAAAGATAAGCTGCCAATCCATTTTTTACTGATAATCTTATTTTTAGAGGAATAGATAGAATTACCTAGAAGGCAACCAAAAAATCGCTCGCTCTGGGTCATAGTTTATCTCCTTCAGCATTAAAAAAATCTTCTCTTATACACATAATAAATTTGACGCAATAAAACTATTTACAGTTGCATTTAATGGGTTCTAGATAACGTATAATTGCGAAAGTTTATGTTTATTGATTAAGTGTAACTAAGTGAAACTATTTGTTTACCACACTCCTGAACTTACTCCTTTAGAAAAACTTCCTGATTGTGCTGTAGTGATAGATGTTTTAAGAGCGACTACAACTATTGCTGCTGCTCTAGATGCAGGGGCAGAAGCAGTGCAAGCTTTTAGTGATATAGATTTATTACTAAAGACTTCTGAAGCTTGGCTACCGAAAAAACGCTTACGGGCAGGAGAAAGAGGAGGGGAAAAAGTAGAAGGATGCGATTTAGGTAATTCTCCTCTCAACTTTACAACTGAAGTTGTCACGGGCAAGAGATTATTTATGACCACTACCAACGGGACTCGCGCTTTAGAAAGAGTAGCCCAATCTCCTACTGTTATTACGGCTGCTCAAGTGAATTGTCAAGCAGCAGTTAATTATTTGTTAGAAACTCAACCCAAAACTGTTTGGCTAGTAGGCTCGGGGTGGCAGGGTAGCTATGCTATAGAAGATACTGCCTGTGCAGGAGCGATCGCTCTGTCTTTAATAGAGCAAGCCAAATTATCTTTAGAGGAGATTACCGGAAATGATGAGGTAGTTGGCGCGATCGCTCTTTACTCTCAATGGAAAAACAATTTGGTAGAAATGTTCCGTCTGGCAAGTCACGGACAACGTCTCCTCAAATTGGGTTGTGATGATGATTTAAAGTATTGTGCTGAGAATAATATCTTAGATGTTCTGCCTATTCAAAAAGAGCCAGGAGTTTTAGTCAAGTTATGAAGCTTGACGCAATTTATATTGCTCGCTATTAAATTGCTTTTGTTCTTCTGTTAGTAAAGCGTAATTGTCAATGGGAGGACGCATATCCCACTGGATTTCCGCGAATACTAATAGATTAGTGGTCATAATCAAACCTGTTAGTAAAAATTGCCAACCAAGGAAATAGGGGAGGATGGTGATACCTAAGATATGAATAGTAGCTGAAGCTAATAAAGCACGGGAACATAATCCCAATCCTGTAACCAAATAGCCAATAGCACTCAAACCCAACCACAGATGACATAGATGAATTAATATCTGTCCCCAACCCAAAAAGATACTAAGATCGGTCAGAACAACACCCCCAAGCATCAAAAAAGACCAGGTGTATAATACCCAGCGCAACTTTTCTACTTTGACCCAAAAATGAGTCATCTTAAACATGGTAATTGTACCGATTATGGTAAGCACTGACCAAAAAAGAGCTTGAATAGTCCAGCTAATAGGATTAAATTGGGCTGTCATAAAGATTAACGCTGAGATAAGACCCCAAACTACAAAAGCTTGGTCTATTCTGGTATAGCTTGTCGAAAATAAAGTTTTATTTTTAAAAGATAATTTTAGTTGTAATAATCCCTGGCGGTCTTGGATGTCTAGTGATTGTTGTTTACGGCGTAAGATAGGTTGGTTATGTTTAAAAAAGCTCATTCGGCTGCTTAACAATATTTAACATACTTTACCCTATCTTACTCGAATTTTGTACATATTTCTTTACATATTTTTACAAAAATCCAGGCAATCGCTTTTCCATTATTCTGTCCTCTGCTTCTTGCCTAACTTTTAAGCCTTTTGTTCAAACCGAATTGAGTATTGTTTAACTTTCTTTTTCAGCAAGCCCTATTTACTAAAAAATTTTTACAGACTGACAGCGGTTTTCATATGAGTGGACTAATCTTCGGTTACTAAACCTGACCCCACTGAGAATTATGTTTTCTATCCAATTGAAAACCGCTATGAAACCCAATCAGTAATTGGCATCTACGCTTTAATTGATGACACACTCTAATAGCTCTTTCAGAGATTAGATCTTTCAACCCAAGTTTTTCAGCCAACCCTATTTAACAATTGCCCCAAAATCGGCTAAGACCCTAGCATGATTGCGTAATAATCCTAACAAGTTAAGACGATTACGTTTAACATCTGGATTTTCTGCCATAACTAAAACACTATCTTCCCCATCAAAAAAGTTGCTGACGATGGGAGCAATTTTAGCTAACCCATCTACCAACAATTGATAGTTTCGTTCTGTTTGGGCTGCTTGGGTTTGTGGTACTAATTCAAGTAGGGCATTATAAAAAGCTTGTTCTGATGATTTTTCCAATAAGGTTGAATTGACTACAGCTTTGGGGTCTAATTCTCGAGTATTTAGATCGCCTTGTCGTGCTAAACGAGTCGATCGATTTACAGTTTCATAGATTTCATCTAGCTTTTTATTGTCACGAATTGACTGGAGAAATACAGCGCGATCGCGCACATCCAATAAGTTTTGTAATGCTCTTTCTGTATATTCAAAATCATCTTCGCCTAAAACTGCATTAACTAAATCGTAATCAATTTGTTTTTCGTCTTGTAAGAGGGTATAAATACGTTGAATAAAAAATTCTTGCACAGAGGTAACTGGAGATTCTTTATCGGGATGGGCAGAGATAAAATCTGCTGCACCTTGTTTAATTAATTCATCTAAATTAATTCCTAAATCTGCATACCAAGTAATACTAACTATGGCATTAGCAGCACGACGCAAAGCAAAAGGATCTGATGAACCTGTAGGAATCATGCCTAAGCCAAAAATACTGACTAAAGTATCTAATCGATCGGCTATTCCTACTATTTGCCCATTTAAACTTTCGGGCATAATATCATCTGCACCTCTAGGCAAATAATGTTCAAAAATACCTCTAGCAACGGTGGCCGATTCTCCACTAGCCAACGCATATTTTTCTCCCATTACTCCCTGTAATTCAGGAAATTCGTAGACCATTTGGGTAACTAAATCGGCTTTACAAAGTAGGGCTGTACTTTCCACTTCTTGCCGTTGTTTTTTAGTTAAATTGAGTTGTTCGCTAATAGTCTGTGCCACTTCCATCAAGCGATCGACTTTATCGCGCATTGTTCCTAAATCCTCTTGAAAGGTAACAGTTTCTAATTGAGGTAAGTAGGTTTCTAAAGGTTCGTCACAATCCGCTCGATAAAAGAATTGAGCATCGGCGAGTCTGGCACGAATTACCCTGGCATTTCCCTCGGCGATGATTTCTTGTTTAGCTGGATCGCCATTAGAAATAGTTATAAAGTTAGCAAGTAAGCTATCTTGGCTATTTTCTTGCGTTTCGATCGGAAAGTAGCGTTGATGAGTAACCATCACTGTGGTAATTACTTCTGTAGGTAGACGGAGAAAATCTGATTCAAACTTGCCAATTACTGCTGTGGGATATTCGACTAAATTAGTAACTTCTGTCAGTAGATCGGGGTAAATTTGAGCAAAACCACCTAATTTCTTGGCTGCAGCTTTAACTTCTGCTGTTATTTTCTCTTTACGCTTTTGCGAGTCAACTTCTACATAGGCAGAATGCAAACGATCGACATAAGCTAATGCAGAGGGAATAGAGATAGACTCTGGGTGTAAAATACGATGTCCGACAGAAGTGCGACCGCTCTTAATTGTTTCTGAGCCATTAACCAGTTCTAGAGGTAAGATATCTTCATCTAGTAAGGCAACTAGCCAACGAATAGGGCGAGAAAAACGTAAATCTCCATCTCCCCAACGCATAAAGCGTTTTCCTTCTAATTGGACGATCCACTGAGGGGATAATTCTTGTAAAATTTCTGTGACATTTCGTCCCTTAATTTTTTTCTGGATAAAGATAAATTCTCCTTTAGGAGTATCTCTAATTTCTAATTCTTCTACAGCTACTCCTTGCTTGCGAGCAAAACCTTCTGCTGCTTTAGTGGGTTGACCGTCTTTAAAGGCTGCTTTGACGGGGGGGCCTTTAATTTCTTCTTCCCTATCTGCTTGCTTACTAGGAATACCTTTAATTAAAACTGCTAAACGACGAGGCGTGCCGTAAACCTCTATAGCTTCAGGAGTTAAAAATTCTGACTTCAAGCTTTTAGGGATTAGTTCTTGCCATTGAGCGATCGCGCTTTGCACAAAACTAGCAGGTAATTCTTCAACTCCAACTTCTAATAAATAGTTAGCCATAGAAATTTATTTAAATAGCCTTACAGTTAAAAAAGGATAACAGATAAAAGTTATTAGCCGTTAGCTTTTAGAAATTAGGAAACTAATCCCTGTCTTGGTGCGCGTTCCCTCGGCACGGGGAAACCCCAGCGGGGGTGGAAGGGGGGTTTTCAATAGTTTTAGGCTCTGTGCTTGTAGTCGATCCATTTGGTTCTAAAACCCCCCTCCCCGCGCACCGCAATTTCCTCTTGCTATTCTTGCTGAATAACTAAAGTAGCAGGAGTTTGACGCACTTGTTCTTCTAAGGGTTTAATTTTATTGACTAATTTAATAAATTCTTGATAGTCGGGAACTTCAAAACTAGGAACGTAACCTGCATCGGCAATAATATCAGCAGGAGCTTCTATCATAATTGTTTTAATTTGTTCTTGTTGATTGTATTCAATGTTAGGGCTGAGTAGGACTACCCCCGCAGGAATCCAACGACTTTTATGTAATATTTTAAATTTGGTGTCGGGAAAATCCTGTTGATAGCGTTCGTATTCATATTCTGCTAACGCACCAGATGCTACTTTTCCTTCACTAATTAAATTCAAAACTTGCTTGGGAGTAGAAGCAAAAATTACTTTAGCTAAAGTTAAACCGTAAAGATCGTATAAAGGTAAATAGTAACCCGCAGCCGAACCTCTTTTGCCTAAGGCTATAGTTTGATTAGACAAATCTCCAAGATTGGTAATATCGCTATCGGCTCTTGCTATTATTACCGATCTTTCTAAGGTACTAACTTTCTCTAAAGGAAAAATCGGATTGTACAATTCTCTGTCGATGGCGAGTGCTGCGAGTCCTGGAGGTGCAAACACAATCGACCAGTTTTTTCTTTGAATTTGCTCTAAAGCTCGTAATTCATTATAGGTAGGCTCTAATTCTACAATCGAACGGGTCTTGCGGGCTAAATATTGCTGCAAACGTTCATAGTTCGATATCGATACTGACCCTTCTCCATAACTGACTACTCCAATGGTTAATTTTTCCAAATTGAGTTGTGATTGATTATTACAGGCATAAGTAAATACACCAAGGAAAATAAACAACAATATTTTGTATACACGAGTCATGATTGTTCGAGCAATACTCAGTGAATAACTAACTTAATTAACCTTGCAATCGATAACCGACTCCTCTGACTGTTTCGATCGCCTCACTGCTTAATTTTTTGCGTAAATAACCGATGTAAACATCAACAATATTGGAACCTGGAGAGTAATCATAGCCCCAAACTCGGTCTAAAAGCTGCTCTCTCGTCATTACTTGCCCTGGATGCGTCATCAAGGTTTCGAGCAAGGTAAATTCTTTAGCAGGAAGCTCTATTTGTCTGCCTTGATACTCTACTTTTCTAGTACGTAGATCGAGAACAATCTGACATACTTGTAAAACAGTATTTTTAGTAGTAGAAGTAGTTTGATTAGAGCGCAGACGCAAATTAATTCTTGCGACTAACTCTTCAAAGCGGAAAGGTTTAGTAATATAGTCGTCGGCACCTCCTTCTAAGCCAGCTATCTTATCATTGATATCATCGCGGGCTGTGAGAATAATAATAGGTAAATCTGCTCCTTGACCTCGTAATTCTTCCAAAACTACCAAGCCATCTTTTTCTGGTAAGCCTAAATCTAATAGTAGTAAGTCAAAGCTATCATTAAACACCATTGGCACCACTGATGTCGCATCTGAGGCGATCGCAGTAGTAAAACCTTTGGCTTTTAAACCTTTTTCTATGAAAGAGGCGATACGAGGTTCATCTTCAGCTATAAGAATAGAAGTCATGATTATTTTTTGGCTTATCTAACTTAACTAGGTTTTAGAGGGATAATCAGGGTAAAGGTCGAACCTATTCCTGGTAGACTATACAACTCTACACGACCATTGTGACCATGAGCGATCGCTTGAACAATAGCCAAACCCAATCCAGCCCCTTCAGAACGACGACGGGTATTACTAGCACGGGCAAACCGTTGAAAAATTCTTTCTTGGTCTTTAAGCTGAATGCCTTCTCCCGTATCTCTTATCCACAAGCGGACGTGTTCTTCGCGGATATATGTACCGAGAGCAATAGTATCTTTTAACTTTGTATGTTGGGTAGCGTTTTCGGCTAAATTCATCATTGCTTGGGTCAGACGTTGGCGATCGCCAATAATTGTTCCTTGACCTTTTTTTGCTAATTTCCAGTTACGATCGCCCAGACATTTAGCTTTAAAATATAGTTCCTCGGTAAAAGTTGCTAAATCGATTGTTTCTAGACGTAAAAAAGATACTTGTTCGGCTTTGGCGAGTAAAATTAAATCATCTACAAAGCGAGTCATGCGATCGAGTTCATCTAAAACCAAGTCGATGGTTGCTTTTCTTTCTTCTCGATCGTCTTCTAACAATTCTAAGTGACCGCGAACAATGGTAATGGGAGTACGTAATTCATGACCGGCATCATTAATAAAATTACGCTGAGTTTTAAAGGCTTTTTCTAAGCGCTCCATCATTTTGTTAAAAGTTTTAGCCAAATCCGCCATTTCTCCTTGACCACGAATCGGAATTCTTTGGGTTAAGTCGCTTTCCCCAATAGAACTAGCAGCCAGCGTGAGGGTTCGTAGTGGACGCAAAACTTGTCCTCCAATTATCCAAGCTAACATCAAGGCAATAAATAGAGCAAAAACTAACACTTGGATAACTATATAGACTGTGGCAAAAACTTCTTCTCGTTCTCCATCCGCACTACTAGCAACAATCAAAACACCGACAACATTGTCGTTAATTTCTAAGGGTTGAGTGTTATAAAGAAAATCCCCAGCTTCGGGATCGGGGGCTATATTTTGACCTGTTACAGCTAGAGTAGTTTGGGCTAAAACTTTGATTAAATGTGAATCTTCTCTCAGTACTTCAGGTAATGCAGAAGGACTGGCACGATAAAATTCACCATTAATTGTGGCAATTAAAAAAGTTTTGTCCCCAGGAATTTGAGAATTTAAAAAATCCTCAAAAATAACTGCTGCCGTTGTTTTTGGCACAGTTAAATCGAGTTCTTTTTGTCGAACAATAGATTCTTGAAATTCTTGAAATGATTCTAATTCTTCAGTTAAATCCTCTATTACTCTCTCATCTACTTGCTGAATAACTAATCGGGTAAAAATAGGAATAGATAAACCTACCAAGCACACCATCAAGAGGGCATACCAAGCTAAAATGCGAGTACGTGCTTCCCAAAATAAACCCTTTTTTTGAGATAGTAGCTTCAGTTGAGATTGTTCTATTGTATCCACCATAATGTGAGTTCAAAGTTCGTCAGAGACCAGGCATTGCCCTACCCATAATGGATTTAGAGTTTGGAGTTCACAGTTCACTATTTTGCTCAGGCCTTTTCCCGGAAAGAATATACCACCTTTCATAGATGGATCCAGTTACGCAGCATTAGTTTTACCTTTTTAAAGGTGGTATATTCTTTCTTGGAAATCACCTCAAGCGGTGGGACTTCCTTAAGGAAAGAAGAAGGTTAGATATCCGTTCCGTTAGTTGCCTGTCTTTTGATAAGGCTTTCGAGGACTAGAATTAATTTTGAGTCACAGCCCCTTAGGAACGTGAAAGTTAGCTTCGCTGAACTTTAAAAAACACTTATAATAACAATTATATTACAAAAAATGAAAATCGATTAAAGTAATTTATGCGATACTACCTCTTTTACGAGTTTCTTTATATGATGTTCCCACATTTCTTACTCCAGCACGAATTAATTGTTGTTCGAGTAGAGCAAAAAAGCGAGCTCGATCGCTCCCTCTAACTACTGCTTGATTATGGGCTTCTGCTAAAGCTACAGGATAGCCATAACCTTTATGTACCTGTGCCAACATAATACTCATAGATTGCGAAAAAATTTCAAAATCTTTTGCTACCCAAGCAGGTACTTCAACACGGGCTATTTCTGAACCGACATTGACGTAACAAAAATAGATTCTTTGGGATTCGTCATAGAGATCGAGAATTTTCAAAGAACTACGGTAAAGAGGGCTTCTTTGTCCTGGTGCTAGCTGGCTTGCCCAGAAAGTAGCATCTCTAAGGGAAGTAATTTTTTGACAAGGATAATTATCGACTAAGTCGCTACAGTTAACTACACAGTTAGGACGATCGTAAACACAAGCTGGTAGACGAAAAAAATTTAATGCCTCAACACTTCTAGACGAACTAACATAACCCATCAGAGGAATTTTGGTTTTCTTTAATTCATCCCAAGCAGTTAAGATGGGAACTAAAATTTTGTTCCTGGCATCTTGAGGTAATCCATCGAGAAACCAGTAAATCAGAGAACCATCTACCATTGCCAAATTAGCTATATCTGGATGTCCCCCTGGAGGTAGTACCCAACGACAAGCCATCTCAGATAATATTTGTGCTTCGGAAACAGTACGCAGATAGCCCATCCATTCTTCTAAGCGAATGCCAAATTGCTTGGCAACATATAGGTCTTCACTTTTATAAAAGACTTCTGGCAAACTATCTAAAAGAGGATGTAAACTTTGTCCGTAGTGCAGCATAATGCGACCGACATTGATTAGATAACAGTAGGCTATTTCGTGGTGGGAAGGAGAAATTTGTGAGCCATCTGTAGCAAACACACTATGACTGTAAGGAGGAGGTTGAATATCAATACAAGTATCGAGGGGTTCGACGGGAACGGCAGCAGCAAAGATCAGGCGATCGCGCCAGTTTTCTTGTTCTGCTATTAATTCTTGTTGTCTAGTTCGAGCTTGACTGAAGAGCTTTTGAGCCTGTTCTAAACGCTGACGAGAAGCTACTGCTTCTTGACGGAGATGTTGGCTAATTCCCGGTATTTGTCCCGCTAATTTGGCTAAATCGAGCATGATAGCGTTTAAATAGATAGTTAGCCTGTATTATAGTTCAAGAAAGTTCTTAATTTAGAGAGACTGTTGCTAATTGCTACTTGCTAATTGCTACTTGCTACTTTGCTTTGAGATGTCCTAACTTTACGTCAGTTCGGGTTAAGAGAGATCGATCCTTCTCTAACACTACTGCATTTGATTATCGGACACTACCAGAAACCCCTCTCTGCGATCTCTGCTCGGTGCGCGTTCCCTTGCTCGGTCGGCGTTCCCTTGCCCCCATTCGAGGGTAAACGTCTTGCGCCGACGCGGGGTCGCACCGCCTCTGCGGTTAGTAAAAAAAATCTTGGATAGAGGCAAAAATTTCCAACCAAAAAACAATGGTTTCAGCTTATCCCGAACTCAGGTTAACTTTTGTTGGTATTGCCATATTAGGACTGGAGATTGGGACTAAAGACTCACCGTTCGCTTATTTTTAAATGGAGTTGGTTAATAAATGAGAGCAATAAGCCTCTGTACAAGGCTTTCAGCCGTTTAACAGGAGATAGAGAGACAATTTTAGGCGATCGATATTTTCTTGAGCTTCTTGTACGGACTGTTGTACTTGCTCTTCTGCTTGTTCGTAATTGCGCTCGATGGCTTCGCCAGTGTTTTCTAAACTTTCTCCAGCAGCTTCACCAGTATTCTGAATACTGTTACCAAAAGCTTCTCCTGCTTGCTTGAGATTTTCACCAGCATTATCTAGATTTTGTTCTGCTCGATCGAGATTTTGGTCTACAGTTTCTTCTTGTGCTTGACTTAGAGCTATACCAGGAGACAAAGTTAAACTGAGAGCTACAATACTAGTACTAGCAATTTTAGTTAAATTTTCTAAGTTCATAGGAAATAATATTTTTAATTGTTACTTATCTGTTTATTACCAGTGCTATTTCATTTTGTGGCTTTCAATAATGCAACAACACTGATTTATTTCTTCCCTATAGTTTAAAGTGAATGACTTTCAAAGACATCGCTCTACTGGTATAAATCTTTAGTATGATTTTTTTTGTCAGGAAACTCGATCTTTGATTTTTTCTGCTTCAGCTAGAGTTTCTTCGGGATTGCTTTGGTGAGAACCTTTGATATAGTTCAACTTCCATTCTTCTAATAGATCGGCAAGTAAAGATTGAATTTCGGTTTGAGTTGCTTGATGTTTTAGTTGTTGACGCAGAGTACTGGCAAAATTGTCACTGAGGCGATCGCAAATACAAGCTCTTGATATCTAAAGCAGTACGGAGTAAAGTTTCTACAGGGCGATCGCCAAAAAGTTGACGGCGGAATAAATCGGTCATCAAGGGTTTAATCTGATTGAGGAGGTTAACTTCTGGATCGAATCCACGGGCTACCCCTTCTAAATTGGCTAGGGTTTTGGCGTACAAACCCATATTGCTAGCGGGACTTTGATAATTTTCCCGCTCAAAAAGGGGTGAAAGCCTCACCAGACGCCGAATTTACCTCGTCGAGGTAAATTCGTCTGAAACCCAGATATATTAAGGATTTAGCT
>JASJDJ010000276.1 GCA_030065635.1 Xenococcaceae cyanobacterium MO_188.B32 | reverse complement strand
ATCAAAGTTTTCCCTTTTTGGCGTACGCCAGTTGGCGGTAATTACGCCAAGCGCGATCGCCAAGAGAAAATAGCGCTCGCCAAACCCTTTAAATAGAGTAATCTGTTTTATTACATAAAGGGGGCTGATGAATGTGGGTATTATCTCCATATAATCCTACGCGAAAATCACGCTAGTCGTCTATATTTTCTTTGGGCTTCAGTCAAACGAGTAATATACTTTTGATGTCCTTGATTCTTAAAAGACTTACCTTTTAACCCGCATTTCTCACAAATTAAGTTGGTTAGCCTAACCAGATTGGCTCTACTCCCTTCTAAGTTATAACCTCCGCTCTTATAATCACGAAACATAGCGAGAGAGGAACTGAAAAATAAGGAAGGCTTGTTAATTAATTTATCGGTAAGTGGCATAGGCTATCGCTTTTTGAAGCCTTCCTTATTTTTTTTATTCATTGTAGAGCTTCAATCCCATCTCTCTTTTTATATAGTTTAATTACTTCATTGTGGTCAGATAAATTGGTGATAATAAACCAGCTTCCCTTGACTTTATGCTGACGATAATCCCTCTTTTTGTAAGCTAACAAATTAAATTTGCCAAACCCTTTTTGTTTAGTGATTTGAACATTTTTATGCAGGACTTTGACTCCTGGAACTAATTGTAAGTCTTTGAGTCTTTTTTGGTTCTTTCTACTTCGCTTCATGTAGATATTATCTTTTTCTCTGAAAGCAAAATAAATCGGGTTTTTGGCTTGTTTATTCTTCTGTTTCAACCAATAAGATAATTCAACCCCATGAAACTCCCTATCTCCAAGAATAACTACTTCATAGTGAGCAAATAATTTTAATACCGGTCGAATTAAGGCAATTTGTTCACGAACATTGCTGCTTCCTTTCTTGTCTAATAGAAAGATGTGGTTTAACTTATCTTGCTCTTATTAGGGTTATTTTCAACTACGTTAAGTCGATATCCCATACCGTGAACAGTTTCAATAAAATCTTTTGGGGCTCCCGCAGCCTTCAACTTTTGACGCAAGGCTCTAATGTGTACTTTGACAGTATCTTCTTCTGGTGGTTCTTGTAGTGACCAAATATGCTCGATAATAAAAGGACGACTAAGAACACGCCTACCGTTTCGCAATAACAACTCTAATAGACTATATTCTTTGGGAGTCAAGTGTATGGGAATATTCCCATATTTGACCTCGTAGGTACTGGGATTAAGATATAGATCTCCCCACTCTAAGATTGGTGCTAAGGACGTACTTCCCCTACGCAATAAGGCACGAATACGAGCAAATAACTCTCCTAAGTCAACTGGTTTAATGATGTAATCGTCTGCACCAGCATCTAAACCCGTAATTTTATCGCTGACTGTATCTAAAGCCGTAATCATAAGAATAGGCATTTGATAACCATTAGCTCGTAACTTCTGGCACAGATTTATGCCATCGAGTTCGGGTAGCATTACGTCTAAGAGTAACAAGTCATAATTGAGGGTTTCGATATAGTTTAAAGCTGACTCTCCATCCATCGCTATATCAACAACATAACGCTGGTCAGTAATGGCTTCTGCCAAAGTTTCAGCCAAACTTAGATCGTCCTCAACTAAAAGAATCCGCATTTTTTAGAGTTAAGTGGATTAACCAGTTCCAACTTACAAGAAAAAATAGGTCGTTAAGAGTTTTCGCAAAAATATTTCATATTGTAAAGATTGATTCAATTAGGCAAATCTTTCCGTTTTCTTTACCGTTTCCTCACCAATTTCATTACTTCTGATTTGGTAGTTTTTTAGACAGCAGCTTTAACAGAGCTAGACTAATGCGTCTTAGATAAATTTGATAATTTAAAAATAGAAACTAAAAAAGCTATGGCTATTCCTCTGCTAACTTATCCCCCTTCAACTCAAAACCAACGGGTAGTTAACTATGAAATTCCAGGTGACGAGCAGCCTCGGATTTACACCACAGAAAATCTTCTTTCTGGTGGAGAAATTGAGGTTTTAATTTGGGCAAGCTATCGTCAAATTTTTAACGAGCAACAACTTCTTGCTTGCAATCGTGACAAAGCTCTAGAATCTCAATTGAGAAATGGTCAAATCACCGTTCGAGAGTTTGTTCGAGGTTTATTACTTTCCGAGACTTTTAGACGACGCAACTACGAACCTAATAGTAACTATCGGTTTGTACAAATGTGCATCCAAAGGGTTTTAGGACGAGATATTTACAGCGATCGCGAAAAGCTTGCTTGGTCTATTGTCTTGGCGACTAAGGGTTTAGAAGGATTTATTAATGACTTGCTCAACAGTGAGGAGTATCTCAGTAATTTTGGCGATGATATTGTTCCTTATCAAAGAAGAAGGATACTACCACAAAAAGACCAAGGAGAACTCCCCTTTGCTAGAATGCCTCGCTATGGAGCAGACTACCGTTCTAAACTAGAAGCTTTAGGTTATTTTGCCCACAAACCTGGTGATTATGCCTGGGGCGGTCAACCTTATTATCCACCTCAAAAAGTTTTACTAGTAGCAAAAGTATTAACCATAGCAGGAGCTAGTCTTCTCGCACTGGGAACAGTAGCGGTAGCTTTGTCAGCTTGGGGTCTGATTAGTCTCTAATCGCTCGAATTACTCTATGAAACCAGATATGGGTGGGAGATTGACGAAGTCGAAGCAAATGCCGTTTTCTCAAGGCGGAGTACCTTAGACTATTTTGTTTTTTTCCTCCCTTTCCTACAATTATCTATTTTGATGAATCGGAACTGAAGGGAACTATGCTACCTCCAGTTGCTCGTAAAAAAATGCAGGCTTGGATTAGAAGTCGCCATCTAATTTGTGCGGGAAATTTCTTCTTGTTTGAAACTTTAGAATATTCTGCAGTTGAGCGATTTGAGGCGTGCATTAATAGTTTAGGCGGAACCTTAATTACTGTAGAATCGGTAAAGCACCTTTGGATGGGAAATCATCGACGAATTATTCTTTATCAAGCCAAAGCAAGTTTACATACTCCCCATCACAATCTAAAACAATATTGGTTCAAATACGGTGGACTACATACTAGATTTGATGACTCCCCTTAGCTTTTCCCAATTAATCAAAACATGATGTTGACGATCGACCAATTGAATGTTGTTCTGAATCCACTTCACTTTATCAGTCCAACTATTTTGATTGGTTTGGGAAGCATTGCCCTGGTGAGTTCCTACTATTTACTTCAGCGACAAATTAAAATTATACTCTGGCAACAAACTGAGCGAGAAAGACTAGTCAATCAAATTGCTCAACAAATTCGCCAATCTTTAAACCTGGAAGAAGTTTTAGCTACCACCGTAGCAGAAGTGAGAAAATTTCTGGACTGCGATCGCGTGTTAATTTACCGTGTTTGGGAAAATGGTACTGGTAGTGCTATTACCGAAAATGTTTTACCGACCTACCCAACTATTTTAGGAGAAACATTCCCTGAAGAAGTTTTTCCCAGTGAATATCATCAAGCTTATATTCAAGGCAAAATTCGTACTATTACGGACATCGATCGAGATGATGTGAGGTCTTGTCTGGCAGAATTTGTCAAACAATTTGGAGTCAAGGCTAAATTAGTCGTACCGATTATCCAAGAAGTGAGGAATGAGCGAGAAGAAGTAACTGCCAAAAATTCTTACCTCTGGGGACTATTAATTGCCCATCAGTGCAGCAAAACTAGGCAATGGCAACCATTAGAAATTGAATTAATGAAGCAACTAGCCACCCAAGTCGCGATCGCTATTCAGCAGTCAGAACTCTACGAAAAGTTGCAACAACTCAATACTAAACTGGAACTAAGAGTCAGGCAGCGCACCAGAGAACTTACTCAAACCAATAATGCTTTGAAAGCCGAAATTACCGAACGTAAACGGACAGAAGTTGCTTTGCGCCACACGAATCACACTCTACAATCTCTGATTGCAGCTTCTCCTCGGGCTATTTTTACTCTCGATCTGCAAGAACGAGTCAAAATTTGGAATCCTGCTGCGGAGAGGATGTTTGGTTGGACTGAAGCAGAAGTCCACAATCGTCTCAACCCCATTATTTCTGAACAGACAGTAGCAGAATACAAATCAATGAAACAAAGTGTTTCCCAAGGGGTAACTCCTCCTAGCTTGGAAGTGCGCAGACAAAAAAAAGATGGTTCTCCTATTGATATTGTCTTTTCTGCTGCACCTTTAACCGACAGTGAAGATAAGATTAGTGGTATGGTTGCAGTAGTTGCAGATATTACAGAGCAAAAACGCCAAGCGGAACAGGTAAGATTACTCCAGTCTGTTGTAGTCAATACTAATGATGCTATTTTGATTACCGAAGCTGAACCTATTGACGAACCAGGACCACGAATTCTCTACGTTAACGAAGCATTTACTCGCACTACTGGCTACACTTTAGAAGAAGTTTTGGGTAAAACACCCCGTATTCTGCAAGGTCCAAAAACTAATCGCCAAGCATTAGATAAAGTGCGCTCTGCCTTAACCAAGTGGGAACCCGTCGCCGTAGAAACAATTAACTACCGTAAAGACGGTTCTGAGTTTTGGGTAGAGTTTAGCATTGTCCCAGTTGCGGATAAAAATGGTCGATATACTCACTGGATTTCTGTACAGCGAGATATTACCGAACGCAAACGGACAGAAGTAGCACTGCGCCAAAGCGAGGAACGTTTCCGCAGAGTAGTCGAAAATGCTTTAGACATCATTACTATTTTAGATACCGACGGTAAGATCCACTATGAAAGTCCATCGGTGGGAAAAGTGTTAGGTTATTCTCCTACCCAATTAATTGGTCAAAACTTTTTTGAATATATTCATCCTGATGACTTAGATAAAGCATTTCAGGGTATTATCAATGCGCTGCAAAATCCTCAGAAAGTTCTGACCAGCGAATTTCGCTGCCGACACCAACAAGGTTCTTGGCGTATCCTAGAAACCATCAGTCAACAATTTATCGATAATTCTCCAGAACCCAAAATTATTATCAATTCTCGCGATATTACCGAACGAAAACGCTTAGACGAAATGCGTTTAGCCTTAGAAAGAGAAAGGGAATTGAGTGCGCTCAAAATTCGATTTTTCTCTATGGCATCTCATGAATTTCGGACTCCTTTGAGTACTGTACTCGCAGCATCTCAATTGCTCGAACAATCCCCCAATATCTGGAATCAACCAGCTAAAAGAGAGCGTAATTTAAA
>JASJDJ010000096.1 GCA_030065635.1 Xenococcaceae cyanobacterium MO_188.B32 | reverse complement strand
GTTTAAAAAGCAGTATTGTATCTAAATAGAAACCAATTGGCATACTACCTGACGTACTACAGATTGACGTGCGAAATGTGGAATAAAACACAATCCTTACGGTATTACTATTATTTTAGAGGCGAAAGTCCAAGGAAAAATGCTGCTCTGTAGCGTGAAGGATAACGGAGTAGGAATAAGTAAAAAGCAGTGTGAGATTATTTTTGAACTTTTTAGCCGAGGAAAAAATGCCCAGTTGATGCCTGGTTTAGGCTTAGGACTTTATTTGAGTCGGCGTATTATTACAGCTCATGGCGGACAGATTGGTGTTACCAGCCGTCAGGGAGTTGGAGCAACTTTCTGGTTTACGGTACCTATAGATGAAAGACTTTAGACAAAGTTCTAGATCAATCCATTACGTAGTGCTACAACTACAGCCTGAACTCGATCGTTGACAGCAAGCTTGTTCATAATGTTGCGAATATGAGTTTTGACAGTAGTGAGGCTCAAGTATAGTCTAGCTGCTATTTCTGGGTTGCTACTACCTTCGGCAATCGATTTTAGTATTTCTAGCTCTCGCGGTGAAAGTTGACCAATTGAATTATTAGTAGCAGGTGGTTTAAGATGTCTAATTGCTTTTCTAGCAATTAAGGGGTCTAAATAAATCCCACCCTTCCCAGCAGCAGCAATGGCAATTAATAACTGTTCCAAACTCGTACCTTTTATGCAGTAGGCATCAGCACCACTAGCTAAAGCAGCGATCGTTTCTGTCTCTGTCTGGTGAGAAGTTAGCATCACTACTCGAATTTGGGGCATATTTTTTTTTATTTGCTGAGTCGCCCCAATACCATCTAAATGAGGCCAACCGATATCCATGATTACTAACTCAGGTTTGAGTTTTTGAGCTTTTTCTACTGCTAAGTAACCATCGACTGCTGTGCCTACAATTTGAAATTGTGATTTTTCGGCAAAGAATTGCTTTAAGCCAAGTTGCATGATGGGATCGTCTTCTACAATGAGAATTCGTTGTGAGCTTAGTTGATGGAACTTGTTACTCTCGGAGATTGTTACAGAACACATAGCAAAAATTTAACTCAAACAAGAGCTTAAATAATCTAAGGGAATTAACATCTCAAGCACTTGGTGACGTTCTCCTAAAAATAAGAGAACTTTTAGTTCTAGCTTACAATAGACTTGTTGTTTGGAAACTTCGTCAGTCTTTAGGTGACGAAAATATCATGAAAGATATTCCCGATCTTACTAAATATGGATATCAAATTAGGGAAGAATTAGGGCGAAATCGCGAAGGAGGCAGAATTACCTGGAAAGCCATCGAGCTATTAACAGAAAAAGTAGTTGTAATTAAACAGTTTTGTTTTGCCACAGTTGGTTCTAGTTGGTCTGGATTTAAAGCTTATGCAAGAGAAATAGAGTTATTACAGCAACTAGATCATCCAGGGATTCCTCGTTATTTAGATAGCGTAGAAACTGATAACGGTTTTTGCTTAGTTCAAGAATATAAAGAGGCTAGCTCTCTTCAAGATAAACCAGATTTAACTCTAGCTGAAATTAAAATAGTTATTACTAAAATTCTGGAAATCTTGGTGTATTTGCAGCAACAAACACCACCTATAATCCATTGTGACCTTAAACCAGCCAATATTTTAGTAGACGATCGCTTAAACGTGTATCTAGTCGATTTTGGTTTTGCTAGTCTGGGGAATAAAGAAATCTCTGCTAGTAGCGTTTTTAAGGGTACACCCGGTTTTATCCCTCCAGAACAAGCGACCGCGCCCAATACAGCCACAGATTTATATAGCCTGGGAGTCACAATTATTTGTCTATTAACTGGCAAAACTGCTCTCGATCTTCAGCAACTAGTTACCCCAGATAATCCTTATCAATTAAAATTTAAGCCTTTACTATCCCATCTCAATCCCCAATTCCTTCGCTGGCTAGCCAAAATGGTTCAGCCCAAATTAGGCGATCGCTTTAAAAATGCGGGAGAAGCTTTAAAAGCTTTAGAATCTATCGATTTAAGACCAGAATTAACCACTAATATTTCTTTATCTTCTTTAATCGCCCAACCAGAGTGGGATTTGAATTTTTCTGTCATTGGCAGAATCTCCATGTTTGGCTTATCAACTGCTGCCATCTGGGCAATAGTGAATACCATACGCAAAGTAGACTTGTCTTTATTCAATCTAGTTATTGCTATTATCGGCGCGGTCGTTATAACCACGCTCGAAATCGGTGTCATAGAGATCGGTACTAGCAGCGAAGAAATTGCCAGCAAAGGAAAAATAACCGCTATAGTCGTTGCTATTCCTACCTTTATCGTGATTGTAGCTGGCTTGATTTTAGGCAGACAAGAAGCGATCGCCATTTCTGGCGCGATCGCTTTGGCACAGGCTCTAATTTTTGCCTATTTTTTAGCCGACTACTGGCGAGTTCGAGGATTTAGTCTGCAAAAAACAACAATTAATTTTCTATTAACGATTGGATTGGGAATTGCTTGTGGCTTAGGATTATCGATCGATTTTTAACTAGAAAAATCTCAATTTAATCAAAAACTCAATTTAGATCGCTACGATTTAGACTATAAATATGATAGTTTCACTAATATAAAATATACTATTTGGCAAAATTAGCTTCCACCAAAGTGTTGGAGGATAGTAAATTGAACGAACTAAGAGCAGCATTAGAATTGGCAACAGAAGAAGAACTACAGCAAATAACGCAAGTTTTATTCTGTCGTCGTTTTAATCCCCTAGATTATTGGCAAACCCCAGAACCCATAGATGTTCAAAGTCAAGATTGGCAAACTTGGATAGATTCTCTAGAAAAACGATTTCGCTACTTGGCTGCCGACGGAATGACTGTACTGCGGGGACGTACTCAAGAATTTAGCTATCGAGATACTGTAATTCAAGTCTGCCGTTATCTGAAAATTCCCTACTCTCAACAAATGAGTACTACAGATATTGAAGCAGAAATATTTTTACACTTGGTAGGTACAGCTTTCAAACGTTTGCCTAGAAAAGAAAAGCGGTCTTTAACAGGCAAAATTAAACAATCTCTCTCTCAATCGAACTTTCCCGAACCTTTACCAGTACAACTACAACACAATCCTCTCAATATTTTCCTTAAAGATAGTAGCATCGTTGCTGTCAGTTCTATTCTCAAACGTTGGCTACTCAAACATATTGCCCGACAATTTACCATCCACTTTGCTAGTTATCAAGCAGCAAAAACGGCTGTAATTCAGGGTGGTGTAGCAGCAGCAGCTAATTTACAAAACAAATTAGTCTTGCAAACTGCTAAAAGAGGCATGACTACTGCTGTAGCTCGTTATGGCACAGTAAGAACTGTATTCAGTTTACTAGGCCCCATAATGTGGGGTTATTTTGTTGCCGATTTGGGTTGGAAAGCAATTTCTACTAATTACAGTCGGATTATTCCTACTATCTTTACCCTAGCTCAAATTCGCCTTACTCGCGGTGAATATTGGGCACCAGCTTATTAATCGGTTATCAAAGTTAGGGGCAGTGTCTTGGTGTGCATTCCCTTGCGCCTGCCGTCGGCGCGGGGTCACACCGCTTCGCGAACTGCCCGTACGATCGAGTAGGGGTTTGGTAATGCCAAATCCCTATATTAATTCAGGAGAAGAAAAGTTATCACTGCAAGCCAATCTTCCGTTCCTAATTCTTCTAATCATTGGACTTGGAAGTGTTTTCAAATCAGTGTTTTAATTTTACCGATCGTTCCTCTTATAGGAGAAATTGGCTTAGTTGTTGTTTTAGTTTATATCTGGCTAAATCAATATCAGCAAATAATTAAAAACCCTCTCAACTGGGGACTGGCAATTTTTTCCTTATGGCTAGTAGTGATTTCTTACTTGGCTTACAAACCAGTTGAATCTTGGTTGGGATTAGCTAATTTATTGCCCTTTTTCTGGTTGTTTGCTGCCCTCAGTATTTTGCTTCAGCAACCATGGCAACTACGAAGGCTGGCTTGGCTGCTCATTATTCCCTCTTTACCTATTATAATTTTGGGCATTGGTCAAATGTATGGGAACTGGTCAATTCCTAATATTTTGGGGTGGAAATTAATTCCTCAAGGAGTACCCCCAGGCAGAATGTCTTCGGTATTTATCTATGCTAATTTTCTGGCTATATATCTTTTACTCGTTTTAAATTTAGGATTGGGATTGTGGGTTGCAGCTTATCAGAATTGGTGCTTGCGTAAAAATAAACAACAAGGCTGGATTTTATTATTTTTAACTTTAATTTTAATTGGGAGCGCGATCGCTCTGGTTTTGACTAGTTCTCGTAATGCTTGGGGTATTGCTATCTTAAGCGCGATCGCTTTTGCTTTATATTTGGGTTGGCGGTGGATAGTATACGTTGTAGTTACTGCTGCTACTGCTATCGGTTGGGCATCTTTTGGTTCTTCTCTCGGAAAACAATGGTTACGTAAGATTGTTCCTGCCTATTTTTGGTCGAGATTAGCTGATGAAAATTATATCCGTCCCGTAGAAACTTTACGCATCACTCAATGGCAATTTTGTAAAGATTTAATTCAGCAACGCCCTCTTACTGGTTGGGGTTTGCGGAATTTTACTCCTTTATACGAAGAAAAAATGAATGTCTGGTTTGGACATCCTCATAATTTATTTTTAATGCTAACTACCGAAACAGGTATTGTCGGTATGCTATTGTTATCCGCTATAGTAGGCTGGGTCATGATGAGAAGTATTAGACTTGTTAGCCTAAATAATTATTTTAGTGAAAGCGATCGGGCAAAGTCTAAAAAACTATCAATCGATCGCTTAATTTTATTTACTTATATAATGGCTTTTACTAATTGTATTCTTTTTAATTTGCTAGATGTCACAATTTTCGACTTGAGGATTAATACTATAGGTTGGATTTTATTCTCTGCTATTACAGGAACAGTGTTATCTCAATTAAGCGATCGACTTGAGGGAAAGTCTAAAAACTCTCTGTTATTCAGATTTAAACCATATAAATATTAATATGCAACAAGTTGTAACTTCACTTCCAGATCCACTTTATCAACAGCTTCTAGATTTTTCTAAATCTCGTCAGATAACTGAATCTCAAGCAATTATGCAGATATTGTCTGATTATCTCGATATTTTAGCTAAAAAACAGAAGTTAGACCTGTCAATGACCGATTCAGATTGGGAAAATTTACCCGATGATCAACCTGACGAAATTTTATGGGATTTTCTCGAACCTAAAAATGAACCTACCAATAACCAAAAAAAAGACTTCTTTGACGAACCAGATGAAGTCTTGAGTGATTTTCTAGATGACTAGATTTAATTTTGTTACAAGTTACTCACTAAATTGATAACACCGTGTTTGCTGAGAACAGCGATCGCCAAGAGTATGATAAAACCAATCATAGCCATACGACCATGGAGGATTTCTGTATATCTGGTAAAACCTACTTTATCGATCTTATCAATAGTTTCTTGTTGTTTAAGCTCAGTAGTATTTAATCTCTTCTCTTCTTGAGGTTTAGTTTGTTGAGATAGCATATATTATCTTTATTTTAATTATTATGTGTTTCTCACTCATTGTAACCAAGTATTAATTTTTTTTGTATAATTGTTAACCTTACTCATAATTCTGTAAATTTAATTCAAATGAGTTCGGATCGCCTTAACCAAATTAAAATCAACTTGCGTTCTCAGAGAATCGATCGAAGGAAAAAGGCTTTAGATGAACTAGCTAAACTACCTGCGAAGATTGCCTTACCAATTCTAGAAGAGTTAGCCCAAGAGAAGGATTTTGCACTACGTTGTTTGGCAATGATGGGTTTTGGGAATCATCCTACTGAATCGTCTTTTCAAACACTTAAAAATGCCTTAGAACGAGAACAAGATTCTAGTGTTTTAGCAGAAGCTGCTAATTCTATCTTTGAGTTTGGAGAACGTTCGATCGCACCTTTACAACAATTATTCGATCGTACTTCTCATTGGTTAGTTCGTCAGACAGTCGTTTCTATTTTGGTAGAGGTAGACGATCCTGCCGTACTATTAGATATAGCAACTAAAGCAATTCAAGATGATATCCAAACCACTAAAGAAATTGGAATTTTAGCGTTAAGTAGATTATTAGATACTTCTCTCCAGCAACAAGCATTCGATTTATTTACTCAACTGGCACGAGATTCTGATTGGCGGACTAGATGGCGTACGGCGATCGCTTTAACTGTTTCTGATGAACCACAAGCCAAGCAAATTTTAGCCAAGCTAAAACAGGATGAACATTATCGAGTAGTTGCAGCAGCTTTAGAAAAAACAAAGTAGCGAATTGCTAATTTTGATTGAGCAGATACTTAACAGACCATAAAAATACGGAAGTGATATTCTCAGCTTCAGAAAAATCCGTAATTTTAACGAAGAAAATTTGCTTAGTAACCGAAAAAATAAGGCTAGAAAATAGTTGAGTAGATTAACTCAGGTAGAAGAGTATGAATTCGTTAACATTGCGTCAGTTCTGGTCTATGGTTGAGCAAACTCAGGTCAGTGTTCTTCTAGAACTAAGCGATCGAGAGTTAATAACAAGATTACAAGAGGAGTTTGAGCAATACAATTATTTTGGTACTGCTGACATTAGTTTATTACGGGACTATATCCAAGCTAAAATCACACTAATTCGGGATTTAGCAGAAGTCAGGTGAGCTTGTAGGTAAAAATTCGGCTTAAATTACTTTTTTTGCCGATGTTTCTCGATATTATAATTATTTGCCTCGATCAGTTATAAATAATTTGTAACTCCTGAATATTGTCATCTAGAGAAACTATCTGCGATTGCAGAGATTCAGCTTTAAAGGTTGGTGAAGTAGGTCTGATTCTGAGTAAGTAATATCCTCGCTCTTCTCTAGCTGGTAAACTATATTTTTCTGATTTAATCTGACACCAACTCAAAGGTAAACTAGAGCGGTCGTACAGGGTAAAGTAAATATCAAAGTTATTAATAATTTCAGAACTAAATTCAATTTGTAGAGTTTGTTCTCTATCTAAATAATTATAAGCAAAAAAAGTATCTGGTGCGCCTACAGGTAAATATTCTTTTCTGACAAAGGATTCTGGCAACCATTTCCTGAACTTGAGAATCGTAAAAATATAATAGTGCAAGCTCGAATAAAACCAGTTTTTGGCTTTAATTAAATTATGATAAAAATCATTAATATTCTGAGGAATTGTTACGGGAGATACTAACTCGCGCTCGTCTACTTTAACTGCTGGTAAATTGATATTGTCTAAACGATTATAATATCTCAATCCTAGAGAGTATTTGCCTGGTTTAAGTTCTAAAGAATACCATCGATCGGCAGAATCAATTTCGTCAGATTTTAGACTAGTTACAGTTTTATAGCCAGGAAAACTATAGATAACGGCAATCCAAGATCGAGCAGATTTATTAGCAGATTCAATATCTATAGCAATAGATTTTTCTAGGAAAAAAGGACCGAGAGTACCGATAATAGCATGAGTATTCCAACGGGGGCCTTTGGTCATTAAAACAGGTAATGTTAGCGGTGAGTCTATAGTCTCTTGGGATAATACTCGCCATTGAGAAGCTTTATCTTTATTGATAGCTAAATAAATAGTAAATAAGTTACCGATAATAAATTTAGTAATTTTGTAAAAAAGAAAAGATAAGAAAGCTAAAGGTATTTCCCAAAGAAAAGATATTTTTTTCATAATAACTAACTGATAACTGTTGTACGGGCGAACGGCGGTTCGCCCCTACTGGTTAATATGCTACTGCTGCGCCTGCGGGTTTGCGAATATCGTTAGCACCTTGTAATAATCGAGTCTGAGGATCGATCGAGATAGATTCAGCACCAGTCGAACTAATAAACGGAATTACTTTGTATCCTTTGAGAGTTAATTCCCTAACAATTTCTGGATGTAAAGCATAGGGTTCAGTCATTACTAGATCGGGTAAACCCTGATAATGAATGCGGGGAGTATTGACGGCTTGGGTAATATCCATGTCGTAATCAATAAAATTAGTAATTACTTGCAGTACAGTTGTGGGAATTGTCGAACCACCGGGACTTCCTGTAACTAGAACCACTCGGTCATCTTTAGTCACAATAGTAGGAGACATGGAACTAAGGGGACGTTTACCAGGTTCAATTTTATTATTTTCACCCTGTCTTAAACCAAATTGATTGGGTTCTCCTACCTTGGCAGTAAAGTCATCCATCTCGTTATTGAGGAAAAAACCAGTATCTTCTGCAATTACTCCTGCCCCAAAATAGGAATTAATAGTATATGTTACTGCTACTGCATTCCCTTGACCATCAACTACGGAATAATGAGTAGTATTAGTTCCTTCTGAGGTTAATTGGTTAGAGTATACGGACTTAGGATCGATCGCTCGATTTAAAGGAATTTTCTCTCTAATAGACTCTGCATAATCTGGAGATAATAATTTGTCTGTCGGATTATCCACAAAATCAGGATCGCCTAAATAAGTATTGCGATCGCTATAAGCAAAGAGCATGGCTGATAGCATATAGTGGAGGCTTTCAGCACTTTTATTGCCTAATTGCTTTAAGTCATAGCCAGATAAGATATTGAGCATCTGACAAACTGTTGTACCACCACCAGGGGGAGGAGAGGAAATTACTTGATATCCCCGATAATTACAGCGTATGGGTTCGTATTCACCGATCTCATCCTTAGCAAAATCTTCTAAGCTGAGAATACCGCCATTTTCTTCACTAGCTGCTACAATCTTTTGGGCGAGGGCTCCTTGATAAAAAGCATCTGTCCCTTCTTCGGCGATCGTTTCTAGGGTGTTAGCTAAATCTGACTGTACTAAGGTGTCTCCTACTTGATAGGTATTTTTACCGTCTTTGAGAAAAATAGCAGCAACATTGGTATCTAGTAGCTTTTTCTTACCTCCTTGAAAAATCTTTACATCCCCCTGCCCAAGCACAAAGCCTTTTTCTGCTAACTTAATCGCTGGAGAAATAACCTGTTGGCGGTTCATCGTGCCATATTTATTTAAAGCATAATTTAAACCCTTAACCGTACCAGGAACTCCTACAGCTAAATAACCTTCCCTACTTAATTGTTTATCTACTTTACCTCGTTCATCTAGATACATATCTGCGGTAGCTGCTAGGGGTGCTTTTTCTCGAAAATTGATAAAAGTTTCTTTACCGTCGGCTAGATGTATTAGCATAAAGCCACCACCGCCAAGATTACCACAACAAGGATCGGCAACAGCCAAAGCATAACCTACTGCCACCGCAGCATCGATCGCATTTCCCCCTTCTGCTAAGATTTGCAAGCCAATTTTAGAAGCTTCGTGTTGTGTCGAAACTACTACCCCGTTTTTCCCCGATGCTTTGGGTAATTCGCTAGTAGCATTAGCCACCAGACAACTAGAAGAGGAAGAATAGTGGCAATTTACCCAACTAAGAGTTTGATAAATAAAAGAGCGATCGAGGTTGAAAGAACTAAAAACTCCTATTCCCAATGACAAGCTTAAGGTTATTAACCCAAGTATGATGATTTTTTTAATTTTTTTGGCTGTAATCATTTCTTCTGCGTAAGAAGTAAAATTTAATCAGTTAAAATTCATATTTGTTTTAATTAAAAATTGGGCTATTTGTGAAGTAAAGTGCCGGAGAATTGCCTTCTAAGCATTAATTACCGAAGGTATTTCTTGACTTATGTCGTCTTTCCTGATTCTGCCGTCTTCTAGTTCCACAATACGCTCGGCTACGTCTAAAATACGATTATCGTGGGTAACAATTAGAATAGTGCAACCTTGTTCTCTGGCTAATTTTTGCATCAATTCTACTATGTTTCTACCAGACTTACTATCTAAAGCTGCGGTAGGTTCATCTGCTAGTACCATTTTAGGATGAGAAACTAAAGCACGGGCGATCGCAACTCTTTGTTTTTGTCCTCCTGACAGGTTATGAGGATGATAATCGATGTGTTCTCCTAAGCCTACTTCTTCTAAAAGCGCGCTCGATCTGTCTTTAATTTCTCGAGCAGAAAATCTCTCGTGTAACTCCAAAGACATTTGGACATTTTGTCTAGCTGTTAGAGATTCTAAAAGATTATGGGATTGAAAAATATAGCCAATATTTCTTCTAATTTCAACTAGTTTTCTTTTCTTTGCTCCCACTAATTCTTGTTGTAAAACTTTTAAGCTTCCTGATTGAGCCGAACGCAATCCACCCATTAAAGTTAATAAAGTAGTTTTACCAGAACCAGAAGGTCCTTTCATAATAACTACTTCTCCCGAACGAAGAGTTAGATCGATATCAAATAATATCTGTTTGCGTAGCTTTCCTTCGCCAAAATAATGATCTAAATTTTGAATTTCAACTACAGGGAAATTTGTTGATTGTCGATCGCTCATAGTTAATTGCAATGAATTAGAGGATAGTAGCGAAGTTTTAACATTTGGGGTACTCTTGTCTGATTTCCTTAACTTCTGACTAATGCAATATTAACCAATAATTCCTCCATAAATCGCTAAAGGTAAAACTAAAAATCCTCCCGAAATTAGTACAGCCAAAATCAAAGCAAAGGTATAAATTAAGGGACTAAAACGAGCATTCATAGCTCCTATAGATTGAAAAGCACTCCACACACCGTGACGGAGATGAAAACCTAGAAAAATCATCACTCCCACATAACTAAAAGTATAAACAGGACTCTGAAATTTCTCGATGACTAATCTAGCTAAGTCTCGCATTTCTACTCCATTAATAACAGTAGAATAATATGTTCCAAACTTAAAAGTTAGTAGATGAAAAACTAAAAATACTAACAAGATTAACCCTGTAAAAATCATAGTACGAGAACTAATTGATTGCTTACTCGGATTGCCAATGCTTGTTATTTGCTCGTAATTAAGAGGACGAGCTTGCTGTTTATTGATTTGAATAGAAATTGCGATCGCTACATGAAAAACTACTAACCCAAGCAAAATAAATTCTACTAGATAGAGTAGGATGCCTAAACTATTAAGAAAATGAGCTAGCTGATTATAGGCTTCACTATCAGTCAAAAGCACCAAATTTCCTGTCATGTGAAATAGGACAAATAAACTAAGTCCTAAACCAGTAACACCAGTAATGATTTTTTTACCTAGAGAAGAATTATAAAATTTGATTATTATTGCTCGATCGTTCATTGTGGAATAACAACTGATTAGGTGATTAGGTGATTACTGATTACTGATTAAATACAGTAAAGCCATCCGTATCGCTACGCCGCTAGTTACCTGCTGAGAAATTAAACTCAGATTAGGGTCATCCATCAAATCAGAAGTAATTTCTACCCCTCGATTAGTAGGCCCTGGATGGAGAACTTTAACCTCTGGTTTACATAATTTCAGGCGATCGCGAGTAATACCGTAATATTTATGATACTCTCGCAAACTAGGAATAAAATTACCTGTCATTCGTTCTTTTTGTAAACGCAAAGTCATGACAAAGTCAGCATTTTCTAGTGCTGGTTCTATTTGCCAATGAAGAAATAATCTATTTTTTTGCTTACCTTCGAGTATATCTAAAAATAGTTTGGGTAAGAGAGTAGGTGGTGCTGCCAGATGAACTTCTGCCCCAGCAGCAGTCAAACTATAAATATTCGATCGAGCTACCCTAGAGTGAAGAATATCACCCACTATGGCTATTTTTTTTCCTGTTAATAATTCTAAGCGAGGATTTTCTGAGTCTAAAACTGAGGTAAGAGTAAATAAATCCAATAAAGCTTGAGAAGGATGTTGATGTTGTCCGTCTCCAGCATTGAGAATACTAACTCCCGAATTCAGACGGTCCATTTCCCGAGCAATCATCTGGGGTACTCCTGCGTGTTGATGGCGAATCACCATAATATTGGCACCCATGGCTAAATAAGTCTTAGCCGTATCTAAAATGGTTTCTCCCTTAGTTAGAGAAGATGTTCCTGGAGCAAAATTGAGGATATCTGCGGAGAGACGTTTAGCTGCTAACTCAAAACTACTACGAGTTCTTGTTGATGGTTCAAAAAATAAATTAGCTACTACCTGTCCTTGTAATGCAGGTACTTTTTTGGTCTTGCGCGATAGTACTTCACGGAAACTAGTAGCCGTTTGCAGAACAGTTTCATATTCAGTCAGTATAAAATCAGCCAAAGAAAGAATATGCTTTCTCGTCCAAATATTTGTTGCCATGAAATAGAAATAAACGGAACTTACGAGGCAACCATAAGGTTATCAGTTTATTTGCCATTCAACAATCATCACCTCACCAGTCATCAGTCACCAGTTATCAGTTACCAATCCCTACAAATGTCTTTCTAACCAATCTTCTATATCTGCTAATACTTCTTGATAGTTCAAGTCGTTTTGTAGCTCATGATAACTTTCTGGATATTCCTTTATTTCCTTATCCGCAAAAGTAATACCATTAAAAAAAAGATGATTATTGTGAGGTAAAGTGACTTTATCTTCACCACCGTAAAGAATTAAGAGAGGTAGTTGCCAATCTTGAGGATGGGAATTAATCCAAGCAACAGTTTTGCTAAATTCTGTTGAGAGTCTTGCCGTACCACGACTATGGCGCAGAGTGTCTTTCTTATAAGCTTCCACTACTTGGGGGTCGCGGGAACCGTAACTAAGGTCTATGCCAAGGTCTAGAGAAAAACGAGGATAAATTCGAGAAAGCACGCTTCCTATAAGTCTTCTCCATGAGGGAACGCCTACCGCCCCTAAAGGTGGTGCCATAGCAATTATGCCCTGTAACTCAGTTTGTGGATTTTTTATTCTCAATCCGTAATCTAATACTAATGCCCCTCCTAAACTATGACCTAATAAAAAGCAAGGACAGTCTTTGGTTTCCGTTTTGACCAGTTTGAGAAAAGTATCTAAATCCGTTCTCAATTCCGCCCAACTGCTAATATAACCCCGTTGACCGGGAGAACGTCCATGACCTCTTTGATCGAAAGCATAGAGAGTAAAACCGCGAGCGACTAAATGATTAACTACATTATTATATTTGTTACTATGTCCTCCAAGTCCATGAACGATAACAACTACTCCTTTTACTTTCTGTTTTGGATCCCAACTTTGATAGTAAAGTTGGAGTCGATCGACTCCTGTAAAAGTTCCTTCTCTGCATATCATCGATGTTATTTGTCCTAATTTTTGTTAGCAGTGCTCTTTCTTTTCCTTATATAATCTACAAGAATCCAGACAAGTATGACATCAGACAGGAGTGTAATAAATATTCAACATCGATGGTGAAGGATGCTAGAGTAGCTTATCCGATCGCCATATTGAACAATGATAACTGAAATGACTTAATTGTTGTTCGCTCTTGTTGAGTCAAAACTAAATTTATAGAGCTTTTTTATAGCATTGCAATGCTTTTCCTTCTTTTCCTTGTTTCAATAAAATATCTCCTATTAAACGATAAATACCCTTGGCATCTGGTTTAATTTCTAAGACTTTTTGATAACATTTAATCCCATTATCTAATTGATTTTGTTTTCTCAGTAAATCTCCTAGATTTTTATAAGCGTTATCATAATCGGCTTTCAAGTCAATTGCTTTTTGGTAATTTTTAATAGCATCATTATATTTGTTACTTGTTCTATTAATTCGTTGACTGCCATGGCTTGTAATCTCCTCGAACCAATTTGTATCGATTGTAAAAAAAGTACTACAATGATAATTTTGAATTAAGCACAAGCGATAGAGAAATTTTGTTTAAAATTACTATGACGAGCGATATTTTTAGCTAAGTATACTCTAGTGTTTCTCAGCCCACGTTTCCTACAGATATTAGCTTAACTGCGAGAAGCCCCACATCTGTATTGCGCTAGCAATCAGTGGTGGAAGGGGCTTAAAAACAAATTAATAGGCTTACTTGTCCCATCCTGGGTATAATAAAGCCCCTTTCCACGGATGAATCGCAGACAATATGCTGGCAAGAGGAGAATTTTGATTTTCTATATTAACTGTGATTGACAACTACCAGTATCGACTAAGACCAACTACAGAGCAGAAGCTTGTCTTGAATGACTGGCTTCGGATTTGTCGTTATTGGTACAATCGTCAGTTAGGTGAAAGATTTGACTGGTGGGAAAGTCATCGTAGCTACACTGATAGATGTCCGTTGGTCTGTTACTTACCCGAACCTAAAGACAAGCCCGAGTTTTACGAGCAGAAAAAACAACTACCGATAATCAAGCAGGATTTGATTTCCGTGGGCTGGAGCGGTGAACTGCTAGACTTTAACTCAGATCCTTCTCAGACACTACAAGAGGTATGCAAGCGAGTAAAGCTAGCGTTTACTAGGTTTATCTCTGGGGACAAAAACGGTAAACGCAGTGGCAAGCCTCGCTTTAAGAACACCGCCCGTTTTAGGTCAATGGTGTTTGAAGGGGTTAAACTTCACTCTTGTTCCGTTGGCGGTAAATGGTTGTATGTATCGTTGCCAAAAATTGGTAGGGTTAATGTACGCCATCATAGACCAATACCTAATGGGGCAATACTCAAGCAAGCTCAGGTAATCAAGAAAGCGGATGGCTGGTACATTAATCTAAGACTTCAAGATAATTCTGTACCCGACTTTACACCAGATATTACTCCTACATGGGATAATTCGCTAGGAATGGATGCGGTTCTTCATGAAGATGATTATCTAGCTACGTCAGAAGGAGTTAAACTGCCTAGTCTGAAGTCGTTCAGGAAATCTCAACACAAACTAGCTAAAATCTCAAAGCGTAAATCTACTAAGAAAAAAGGTAGCAAGGCTAGGCGTAAACTGGCTAAACGAGAAGCTAGATTGCATCAGCAGATAGCTAGAGCAAGACTAGACCATGCTTATAATACAGCCCAAGCTCTCCTCGATACTGGGAAAAAAGTTTTCTTTCATGAAAAGCTTAATCTTGCTCGATTGAGTCGAAGAAATAAAGTCAAGCAAGACGAAACAGGGAAATATCTTCCCAATGGACAGTCAGCTAAGTCGGGACTAAATAAGTCTTGGACGGATGCTGCCTTCGGTCAGTTTTTCAACATCCTGAAGTACAAAGCCGAAAAAGCTGGTGCTTTGGTAATACCTGTAAATCCTCAATACACTTCTCAACTACTGCCATATAAGGACGAATTTGTATTTACAGATTGTAGTATTCGAGAATATTGGGATGAAGAATATCAACTCTTGGTTGACCGCGATATTTCGGCGGGAATCAATACCAAGAGAGTCGGGCTGGATGTGTTCCCGACTATAAAACGGCGTAAAGGGAATCCAGTAGTAGTCGCCTCTACTACCAATAGTACCTCAAAGCAAGTTCTTTCTATCCTGCGGGATTTGGAGAAGCCCACACTCTATCCGATAGGATGAGTGTGTGGTACATCACTTTATACTTTCTAACTTGTCCAGCAATTTTATAGTTAAAAATATTTTTACTCCCAAAGTTTATGACGAAAGTTAGTGTAATTATTCCTACTTACAATAGCGGACGCTATATTGAAGAAGCGATCGATAGTGTCTTAGCCCAAACCTATACTAATTACGAAATTATCGTCGTTGATGATGGCTCTACAGACAATACCAGTCAAATAGTCCAAGCTTATGGCGATCGAGTTTTATATTGGTATCAAGAGAATCAGGGAGTAGCCTCTGCACGCAATGTTGGTATAGAAAAAGCCAAAGGAGAATTAATTGCTTTTTTAGATGCAGATGACTTTTTTTTACCAGAAAAACTAGCCAAACAAGTAGCTTACTTTGAGGAAGATTCCTCTTTAGGTATGACGATCTCGGGTTGGCGTTTAGTAGATGAACGAGGAAAAAAGATTTTTGATGCAGAATTATGGCAGTATGCACCTCAACTAGATTTAGCAACAGCAATTATCCACAAACCTGCTCGTCCGAGTGCAACTATGCTTAGCCGATATTGGTGCCAAAAGGTAAATGGCTTTAATACTTCTCTTTCTAGTGCAGAAGATCTAGATTTTTTGTTACGACTATTGTTAATGGGTTGCGAAGCTTATTGGTTGCCCGAAGTACTAACCTGTTATCGTCAGCATTTTGGTAGTTTAATGTCTGGAGGTAAAACACTACTGAAAAATACCGAAACTGTTATAGAAAAGTTTTTTGCTCGTCCCGATCTACCAGAAAACATTCTGAAGCTAAAAGAGCGAGAAAGATACCAATGTTTAGTTTGGCTTGCCTGCCGTATGTATTATGATGGCTATTTGACTGAGATGGCAGAATGTTTGCAAAAATCTTTGCAGTATACTAACTTTACCCCCGAAACGGCAGCTTTTAACTGGATTGAGAATTTTAAAAACTACGCTTTACAACACGGTCATAACTTTGATGTCTATTCTTTAATTAACTCTGTAGCTTGGCAGCAAATTACTAATTCTTCTCCTCACACTGCCAAAATAGCAGTTCCAACCATCAAATTAACTAAAGCTATAGAAAATAAAATTTTGCTCTACACTGATGATTTGGGAATTGGAGGGGTAAGACAATGTAACCACGCAATTATCTCTCATCTAGCCAATTTGGGTTATCAAGTTACTCATGTTCATTACCCAGATAATAGTCCTTTAAGTCAGAAAGAACGGGATTTGGCGATCGAGCAGGTAAACTTAGACTATCATGCGGGAATAGATATAATCCGTACTATGAAGGATGTGCGGGGTTCAGCCAAGATATTTGCAGCAACTCAACCCGCTTTGGTTATTTTTAGTGATGGTTGGCCCTTTTCTAACTTAGCAGCCAAGCAAGCAGCCATTGAGATGGAAATTCCTTACATTATTGTTTTGGGATTTATCGAACCATCCTGTATCTATTTTTCCCTTCAAGATGGAGTACCTTACAGAGATACAGTCACTTATCATTATTCTCAAGCCCAAGCAGTGATAGGAGTATCCCAGGAAAATTTACATCTATTACGCAAGCTTTTCCAGTTATCAAACCGAGTAGGAAAAGTTATCTACAATGGCAGACCATCTCAGTATTTCGCTCCTCCTAATGTCTCAACTCGTCAAAGTCTGCGTCGAGAATTAAACATTCCCTCAGATGCGGTCGTCTGTTTTACTTCGGCAAGACTAGAACCAGTTAAAGGCTATCAATATCAATTAGAAGCAATTCAACAGCTAAAAGATAGTACTATTTGGTCTCAACTTTACTTTGTGTGGGCGGGTACTGGTATTGAAAGTGGTACTAGAAGTAACGAACAAGAACTAAAACAAAAAGTCCAACAATTAGAAATCAGCGATCGTGTTATCTTTTTAGGGCAGCGTTGGGATATCCCCGATTGGCTAGATGCCAGCGATATTTTTATTCTCACTTCAGAAGCAGAGGGAATGCCCTTATCCGTAATGGAAGCCATGGCAAAAGGATTACCTGTAATTGCCACCGCTGTTAGTGGAATTCCCGAAGAGCTTGGTTATACAGGAAAACTACTCACCAATCCCCAAATCGATCCCCAAGAAACTGTAGGAGAATTGGTAAATACAATTTGTTTGTGGGCATCTACACCAGCATTACGTCACGCAATTGGTCAAGCAGGTAAAAGAAGGGCAGAAGAATTGTTTACAGAAGAGAACATGATAAAACAATATCAAGAAGTTATCGATCGAGTGTTAGCAAAACAATCTTTCGTCCCTACAGATAAATTAAATCCAGAAAAAATATCTCTAATTAAAAAGCGATTTCAATATAGCTCCTTAGTGTGGCAAGCATGGAAAAATTATCGTCAGGGAAATATGTCGGCAATGGCTACATTTTTACAACAAGCCTGGCAATTTACCCCTTACAGTCCTAACTCTACAGTCTTTAATTGGATTAGACATTTCTCTCACTTTTCTCGGGAGCAAGGAGATAAGTTAGATACTTATTCTCTGGTCAATTCCCCAGAATGGAAACAACTAATATAGACAATTAATTTATAAATTGTCTATGTTATGACTTAGATCCAATTAAATTTTCTATTTAAATACTCTTCCAATCTTTGGTTATGAGGTTGGAAAAACTCAGTCAAGCGATCGTATAATTGTTTATCGAGCGAACTATATTTACCAGCATTGTACTTTTTATATATAGGAAGGTGATAATCGGGTAAAGCTAAAAAAGTGAAAACTTTTTTCATTTCTACTTCTGGTTGGGCATAAAAGTCTTCACTTTTGATAACTAATAACTGTTCTTTAGAAAAATATTTTGTCCATTTCTGTAAAAAGTAAACGTAAAGACCTTCCCATAAATAGCCCGTTTTTTCTTTAGAATTACCTCGATGAACTTGGTAACAAATTTCTTTAATTTTTTCTATTTTTTGAAACTCGAAAATATCTATATTATTAAAAATTTTTTCAAGCTTTTCTATTTCTGAAATAACTGCTTCCCGAAAAGATCGGCGTTCTATTCCATTTCTTACCCAATGATTATACTGAGAAAAAGCTCGATCGACTGGATTTCTTAAAATTGCAATTAGTTTAATATTGGGAAAAAGACTAGAAATTGATTCTTGAACATCAGAGCCAAAATAACCAGGAGTAGCTTCTCCAGTAATTAAGTTTTTTCCTTTAGGAATCGGCGGAAAATGAGATAGATACCAATCAACTCCCTTGTGAAAATTTGGCTTGTAATTAAAAAAACGTAATTCTTTTTTGAGAGAAGATATAACCTGGGAATGGCTACAAATATACTCATACAAAGAAGATGTTCCGCTTTTACCTGCCCCAATAACAATAAAATTTGGTCGCTCTACTTTATCTAAATCATATTGAGATTCTGCCAAGTTTGGATACTTAGCTAAAAGCTTTTTTTCTCCTGCCATTTGATAATAATTAATGGCTCGATCTAACTCATTCTTGGCAGTCAGACTATCGCCTAAATAAACATAAGGAAGAAAAAAATTTGACTGTTTATCAATAGCTTGTCGATAACATTCAATTGCTTTATCCAACTGGTTAAAGTTAAGTTCGGCATGTCCGCCATGAAAATATCCTAACTTACCATAGGATGTCTTAACATTAGGCTTAAGATAAACGGCTTTAAGGTAACAGTCAAAAGCTTTATCTGGCTGTCTATTTTGAAGATAAAGATGACCTAAACCAACGTAGGCTAAAGCATTTTCCGATTCGATTTCGACTGCTTTTTCATAATTAGATATGGCTTCATCTAATTGCTTTTGTTTAGCTAGCGCATTGCCCAAATTTTTGTAGACCCAAGCAGGCTGGTTTGCCTCTAATGCGATCGCTTTTTTGTAGTTAGTAATTGCTTCCCGATAATTATTAGTTTGATTATAACAGTGACCGATAGCACGATAAATAGACGAATTTTTTGATTCTAATTCAAGTACTTTCTGGTAAGCATCTATCGCTTCTCCAAACTTTTCTTGTTTAGCTAAAGCATCTCCTAAACTTTTGTAAGTAGAGGAAGTCTGTTTAGAATCTGGTTCAATACCATGTTTACTTTGCGTTTCCCGAGACATATCCAATAGATTAATAGTATTAAATTGTGATTTTTTACCGAGGCTTATTTTCTGCGGAGAATTAATATTAGATTTGATACCAATTATGTCATCTATTTGGTCGGGTATATACTTCACACCCAAAAAATCAAACATTTCTGACACTTTTGCGGATTTAGATACAATATTTTCATAAGTAATTTGGAAAGTATTGGTGTGCTTAGTACAAAATATAGCAAATTTATTTTCTAAATTTAACAATTGTTGCTTAGCTTTTTTTTTATCTTTTTTTAACCACCATTTACTTTGCAATACATCATCTAAACTCCTAGTATTGAAGATAAAACATACATTGGGGAATATTTTAGCCAAAAACTCTAGATAATCTTCAAAATTTTTTTGTACTTTAGGTTGATAGTACCTAATCTCTGTAAATCCATAGCATTTAATTGTAGGGTCATCTTTTTTATTGGCAAGTATTAAATTTATAGCTATTTGACTAGTTTGTCTTAAAAAAGCCTCTTCACTAATAAAAGGTGCTCCATACCATGGGTGAGTTACTTCTATTGCTTCTTCAAACTTTTTGCTATGTTTAATAGAATTATAAGCTTCATAAAGACCAAAGCAAAAATTATTATTTTCTCCCCTTACTAAGCATTCTTCAATACTATTTAATATTCTTTGAAGGAGAGTAGATCCACTGTGACTATAGGTGATAATTAAAACAGAATCAAATTTCATTAATTATTCCTAATCTAAACTTGTAGACATAAAATATTTTGTAAGTAGGGTTTAATTCTTCAACTTGACAGTATCAAGCAATAGATAGGTTTTACTCTCGCTTTAGCTATCCTACAAATAATTTAAGTTGAACTACTTAATTGGTCATGTTAAATATATCAGTCCCACTTCAAATCAAGATTAAGATATTCTTCCAGTTTTAGGTTATGGGATCGAAATACATTACTTAAAGTTTGTCTCATCTCCTCCTCAATAGGAGCATAGGAACCAGCATAATACTTAGGATAGTTTACTTCTAGATGTTCGGGTAGTTCCAAAAAATTAAAAACTTGCTTCATAGTTGCAGATGGATCGACGAGCAAGTCTTGATTATTGATAATTAAAAATTGCTCTCTGGGGAAAATATCCAGCCATTGCTTGAGAAAATAATAGTAGAAACCGATTAATAAGTAACCAGGATGTACACCCCATTTCCATTTTTTCGCTGCTTCGGCAGGATTTTCTACTGATTTTAATACTTCTAATTCTGAGCTAATTGCCTCTTCAAAACTACGCCTTTCAAAGCCATGTTTTACATTATGTTGGTAATGGGAAAAAGCTCGATCGACTGGATCTCTAATCAAAGCTATCGGCTTAATTTGAGGAAACATTTCAAAAACTCGCTGTTGGACATTATTAACAATGTAACCAGGACTAGCTTCTCCAGTAATAAATTGTTCTCCTTCAGGAATTAAGGGAAAATGAGCTATATACCAATCTTTACCATGAGGATATTTATTATTATTGCTAAAAAAATGAACTTCTTTTTCAATACAAGGCAAAACCCGGGGATGTTTATTTATGTATTCATACAAAGCTGAAGTAGCAGTTTTCATTGGCCCAATAATAATAAAACTTGGTTCTGCTGGTTTTGCTCTATCCCAGTGTTTAGCTACATAATCTGGTCTAGACATTTTAGTTAATTTACGGCTAGCAGCTTGATAACTAGCAATTGCTTCATCTATCTTTTTTTGTCTGGTGAGAACATCTCCTAGCTTGACATTAACCCAAGGATTGTCTGGTTCTCTTTTACTTAATTGTCGATAATAGGAAACTAACTCTTCTAATTGGTTCGGTTTTACCTGCATAAACATTAATTGAATAAAAGCAGAATTATTAAAAGGTTCGATTTGAATTGCTTTAGTGTAATGTTTAATAGCTTCATCTTTTTGACCTTTACTTTTATAAGCTTCGGCTAGATTGTAATGAATTAAAGATACTTTGGGATTAATTTTTAAGGCTTGATGATAAGAAGAAATTGCTCGCTCTAATTTTCTTTGTTTAAAAAAAATATCCCCTAAATCTTGATAGGCTAGATAAGAATTTGGCTCTAACTCTAACGCTAATTTGACCAAGGCGATCGCTTCTTCTAGCTTCCCTTCTTGTCTTAATTTTTTACCTCGGTCTAACGCATCCTTTGTACTTTGGTTAATCATTAAATTTTCTTTTAGTTATTTCTAGTAGTCAAATTGAATTGAGCGTTATGATAAAAATACGTTCCTATACTAATCCAGATTGATTCAAATAAGGCTATAATCACGCTTCTCAGATAAGATGGATAAGAAATGACAATAGCTTTCTGAATGAAACATTATATGTAAATATTTTAGATTTGTTGAGGGTAAATTCAAGGATTTTTTGATTCAATCCTATTATATGGCGATCGTTTTTCCATTTTAGTCTAGGTTATCTTCACCGAAAAAGCGATCGAGAATGTGACGATTTTCGACTTGCAATCCCCTAATTTCAGTTTGCATTGCCCGAATTACGCCCATGGAGTCGATAAACATTTCGGTTGCTCTTCCCATTTGTTCGGTAAGTCGATCTACTCTATTAGTTAATGCATCGATCGCTTCAGTGTTAGCATCAATCTTAGCTGTATTACTGTAGCTGAGTTTAACCGCTGATTCTAAAAGTTTTTCGATTTGAGTTAATCTTTGTTCTGGGGTAAGCTCTTGGGGCATATTTTTGAAAATTTCCTGACCTAATCCCATTATACGGCGATCGCGTTTTTCGTAACCTTGTGGATCGCTTTCATGCTTCATAATTAAAAGTACAATATTAATTGTGCACCTTTGGCTGACGAGCGATCGTTCTTTAAAGTTACTGACAATTGATTATGATTAAATAAAATAATCATGAAAAATCAACTTTTGAACAGAATTACTCACAATCAGGATATTTGTCACGGAAAACCTTGCATTAGAGGATTGAGGTATCCTGTGGAATTTATTTTAGAACTTTTGAGTTCGGGGATGACAACAGAGGAGATTTTAGCAGATTATGATGACTTAGAATTAGATGATATTCAAGCAGTTTTGCTTTTTGCTGCACGACTGAGCCAAATCAAAAGTATTCATAAAATTGCTGGATGAAGTTTTTGGTTGATGCCCAATTACCTATTCGTTTAGCCAAATTTTTAATCGCAAGTGGCTATGATACTTTACATACCCAAAATTTACCTCAACAAAACGCAACTTCGGATACTCAAATTAACGAGATTTCTATTCAGCAGAAGCGAGTAGTTATTACTAAAGATTCAGATTTTGTAGATTCTTTTATGACTATTCAAAAACCTTATAAGTTGCTACTTATCTCAACGGGTAATATAAGAAATAGTGAGCTCGAACAAATTTTTAGTAATAATTTAATAATGCTTGTTGATTTATTGCAGCATCATGATTACATTGAAATGAGTCGTGATGAAATTATCGTGCATCAGTAATATTTTTAATTCTATATCTTACTCGATCGAGTTTATTTGGTTCTACCGAACTTGAGTTGTAAAATTAACTGGAAAATTCCAAGTTAAAAAACACCTGGGACTAAAATTGTCGAAATTTCTGAAACCATAGCCTCGTCTTTTGATTAGCTTGAGTTTATTATTAATTCCTTCGACAACACCCTGAGTAGTTCGGCAATCGAAGTAGGCAATAATTTCTCAAGCGCCATCGTCTAATTGTTGCAAAACTTTTTGGAAAATAGTCTTGGGCACTTCTCAACCAATCCCCCAGAGACAATACTTTTGAAAATTTCCTGACCTAATCCCATTATACGGCGATCGCGCTATGGTCAAAAGTAGTGGCTTTTTAATCCAGGTTGTCTTCACCAAAGACTCGATCGAGAATGCGACGATTTTCAACTTGTAATCCTTTAATTTCGCTTTGCATAGTCTCAATATTAGTTTGCATAGTACGAATTACCCTCATTGAATCAACAAACATTTCGGTTGTTCTTCCTACTTGTTCGGTAAGTCGGTCTATTTTTATGTCTTGGGCTGCGATCGCTTCACTATTGGCTTTAATTGCTTCAGCATTAGCATCAATCTTAGCTGTATTACTATGACTGAGTTTGATAGCTGATTCTAAAATTTTTTCGATTTGAGTTAATCTTTGTTCTGGGGTAAGCTCTTGAGGCATATTTTTGAAAATTCCCTGACCTAATCTTATTATATGGCGATCGCGCAGTGTCTCAAAGAAGTTGCGATCGCGCTTCGGTTCAAGATTTTCTTTTCAATAGGCAATAGCGATCGCCTGTAGGCTTAAGATGCTTTAATTTAAGTCGAGCGCACCGGGGAAATTATAGCGATCGCCTTTCTGTTCTAGATACCGTAGATTTTAATGACCATTATAGAGCCCCCCTAGCCCAAATTTGGGGGGAAAAAGATCTCAAAGTCCCCCAGAATTGGGGGATTTAGGGGGCAAAAATCTCAGAAACGAAACACAAAAGACTTATGTGTACACGGTAGCCTTATTAAGGGGGGCTAGGGGGGATTTTCCCATTTGCTTAAAGTTAAAAGACCTCATTCTGTTGGTAGACTTAAAGCGCGGAAAACCGTGACCTCTATCCCACATAGCCACAAAAGCATTCTCTAATCGCTTTAATGTTTCTTGTAGGACGTGGACGTGAACATTCCCCAGTTCGGAAAAATCTTTCCTGGCTTGAGTTAAGGCTCTGCACTGACTAGCAAAATTAGGACGTTTGGTATCCGCAGGTATAATATATTCTTTCTCTAAGCTACAAGTGTTAATCTCGCACTTTCTTGAATTCACCCAGGCTTTTCTTTCTGCCAGCGCATAGTTATAAACCTTGCGACAGGCAATTAACCAAGACTCAAAAATAGAGACTTGTTCGGCAGTGGGTTTGAGTTTAAATTCATACGTGCGAGTTAGCATGACTAAATTATACCATGTTTAGTCACGACAAGTCTAAAAGATGGGGGTCGCCAATCACGGGCGGGGCTTGTACCCATGTTCACGAGGGTTAAAAAACGGTTAATTGAATAAAGTTGATTAGCGAAACATACTAATGACGGAACTTTTTTGTTGAACACGCCATATTGTTTCTCCTAGCAAGCTAGCTACAGATAGTACTTTAAGTTGTTTAAATTGTTTAGCTTTAGGTACGGGAATTGTATTAGTTACAATCACTTCTGCAAATAAATCACTAGACAAACGCTCTATTGCTGGTGGAGAGAAGACAGCATGAGTAGCACAGGCGTAAATTTGGCTAGCACCTTTTTGACGTAGTGTTTTTGCTGCTTCGTAGATCGTACCAGCAGTATCAATCATGTCGTCTACTATCACTGCCGTTTTATTGGTAACATCTCCGATCACATTCATGACTTCGGCAACGTTGTGAGCTTGACGACGTTTATCGATAATTGCTAAAGGTGCATCATTGAGTTTTTTAGCAAATGCTCTAGCTCTAGCAACACCACCCATATCTGGGGACACAATTACTAGATCGTAAAGTTGCTTATTGGCTAGATAGTCAATTAAAACTGGTGAACCATAAACATGATCGATGGGAATATCAAAATAACCTTCTATTTGAGATGAGTGCAAATCCATGGCTACAATTCTATCTGCACCTGCTCTAACAATTAAATTAGCAACTAATTTAGCTGTAATCGATTCACGACCTGCTGTTTTACGGTCTGCTCTAGCATAGCCATAGTAGGGAAGGACAACGGTAATTTGCCGTGCTGATGCTCGACTACAGGCATCTATCATAATCAGCAATTCCATTAAGTGATTGTTCACTGGTTGGCAGGTTGGCTGAATTAGGTAGACATCAAAGCCCCGAATTGATTCTTGAATTTGGATATATAACTCCTTATCGGCAAATTGTTTGCGAGTAATGGGAGCTAAATCTGTACCAAGATAGTAAGCTATTTCTTGAGAAAGTGAGGGGTTAGAAGAGCCAGAAAATATGCGGAGATGGCTATCTTCTTTAATATGTGAAAGCTTGGACTGTAGCTGTAAGATTTCAGAAGAAAGCATAATAAATTGTATATTAAGTTAGTTATTTATAAGTTTAATTGTCTAATAATTGTTAAGCTAATGCGATGGTCTTAGCTAATTTATAGTTAGCAAGAATGCAATTTTCTACGATAATTACATTCTCAAAAATCACTGATTTCGGCATAAATTTTGCCATCATTCATTAGTAGTAACATCAAAGCTCTTTGTCGAAAATGGCTATCTTTACTTTCTCTGACAGCATTTTGTAAATTTATTTTTTGCTCTATGCTAAAAGGTTTGTTTGAAGCAAGAAAATCAAGACAATAAAACAAAACAAATAAGTCATTCGTGGTATTATTTTTCTATTTATTGAGCTTTTTATTTTTATTTTTCAAACCAATAAGAATACGTATTAAAGTTAACAATTCTTCTTTACTAAAATCTTCAAGACTAAAATCACTACTTTCGTAATATTCGAGTGGCTCATAAAATAAAGTTCCATCTTCTCTGTCTAAATATTTTTGAGCAACCTTTATATTAGATTGTTTATAACTTTCTAGTATTTTGACTGAATCTGAATAAGAGAGTAATCGATAGCTTCTTTCGTCGTCAGTACAATGCTTCTTCTTAAATTTATTAATTTGCTGAAGATATCTTTTTCTTGCTACTGGTTGATTTTCATATATTTTGTTGATAACTTTTAATGCTTCAAGTGCTTTTCTTCCTCGTTTAGTATTTTGAGCTTCAACTTCAATAAAATTATCGAAATTTGTAATTCCAATAATTTCTAAAAAATCATGATAAATGCTTGGGATTTGAGTTTTTTCTAATGGTCTAACTATGATATTATCAATTCCAAATGTTTGCGCCCAAGATTCTAGCACTTTCTCATAATTAGATGCCTCTCTCATTTTATCGCAAAAAGGCAATAAAGATAATACATTTCCAGAATAAAATCCATTTTTGATATTATCAGTATATTGAGATTCTAACCGTTTATCTTGTCTTCTGATATAAACTATAATTTTTACTTCATAATATTCCAATTCTGATTTTAGACAATTAAGAGATTTCTTACCCATCCCAACAAATTCAAACTCTTCTGAACTAATGATTATCTTATTCAGACTTGTATTATCTATTTCCTGGTGAAGTTCTTTCCAAGTTCCCAAACTAGGGTCTGCTTTATTTGACCAATTCATGAGTAACCAAGCTAAATTATGATGACAATCAAATCTAGATGAAGCACCTGTTTGAGGGTATAAATATCCATAGTCACGAAGGGTATTTCTATTTCTGTGTAAAAATGCTTGAAGGCTTGTTGAGCCTGTTTTATGTAGTCCTATATGAAGAAATACTTTTTTCATATTTTCAAATCCTTTTTATTAGCAAAACATTAAATTTTGTGTGCGTTCGCCCTAAATCTTCCGGCTCTTTCAGACTAAGTATGATAAATTACTAGCAAAAATGCCAATTTAAGAGAACTCTTCTTCTAAAATTGTCAAAATTATTTAACCCATATGCTCTTCTCTTAATTAGCTTAATTTTTGGGTTTATTCC
>JASJDJ010000095.1 GCA_030065635.1 Xenococcaceae cyanobacterium MO_188.B32 | reverse complement strand
ATGCTTACCTTTTAGATTGTGGTAGACATTTCTGGTTGTGGTGCTGTCTACTTGATATCTACTCTGTAGCTGTTTTTCAATCGCAGATAGCTTTTCGCCACTGACTATGGCTATGTGCATTTCTCGTTCTATTTGACTATACAATACAGCCATCTTGTCCAAGAACGAGTAAATATTTTCTGGGAGAAGAGTTTGATATGTTGGCATAACTCATTATACCGAATTTTCGTTACTTATTTCGGCTAATTTACTCAAGTTTTCTTTTAAGAGTTTAACGTTTTTTCTGCTTCTCATACTATGCAGCTTGGCACTAAAAACTGTAATAATTTCGAGAACATCTTTAACTAATTCTTCTTCGGGGGAAGAGTCTGGGGCTTTATTGAGTATTACTACCTCTACTCCATATAACTCGCACATTGAGAATACCAATTCTGCGCCAAATCTTAGCAACCGATCTTTTGTGGTTAGTACTAGGCGAGTGGCTTTGCCCTCTGTAAGAATTGACAGTAATTTGTTCAATCCTTTCTTTTTATAGTTAACTCCAGAGCCTATATCTTTGATAGTTAGACAATTTTTCCATCCTTTAATTTCTGCATAGGTTTCTAAAACTGCTATTTGTCTATCAAGGTCTTTAAGTTGTGGTCTGGTACTGACACGAGCGTAAAGTATAGTCAACCCTTCATCTTCTTTATCTTTGAGAATGCTGGTTAGGTCATACCTTCTATGTCCTCCTTCTGTCCTGCTAGAAGTTATCTTGCCTTCTTTTTCCCATCGTCTTAAGGTGTCTGTAGATACTCCCAATAAATATGCTGCTTCAGATATGCTTAACTTGGGCATTTTCTAAATTTAAACAACTATGCCTAAGTTTACCTAATTATTTATTGTGCAGCACGTAGCCGATCACTATCTACCATAACGTAGGGTAAATCGGTCGGACAGTCTAAATTTAAAACGCGACTGCTATCGAGTAACTGATCGCCGAATCTTTCTACTAAGGGTTCGAGAATATAGCGTAAATTAGTTGGTTGCAGATTTAATGGTAGATTTCCCGCCTCAGCCTGAGATAATTCTTGTAAATCGTTCAGCAAACGCTGCAAACGCTTAGTTTCGCGGATTAGTTGCGAATAGACTTGTGAATTAGCGGTAATAATACCATCGGCAATTTCCTCCAAACGTCCGCGAATAATAGTTAGAGGAGTTCTCAATTCATGAGTAAGATCGTCGATAATTTCCCGTCTTCTTTTTTCAACCTCTTCTAAACTAGCTGCCATACGATTAAACCCCATTGCTAGGCGGTCTAGTTCGGGTATTTCTAGATGTGACATCCTTCGATCGAGTTTACCGTTAGCAAATTGATAAACAATAGTTTCCATCTGATTTAAAGGCTGGACAATTCGTTTGGCAATCCAATAGCTTAAAATTGCTGCTGCCAATGTACCGATTAAAAAAGACCAAAAATTACCTCGACTCCAAGCAATTTCAAACACCTCCAACAGTTGAGCGTTAGCAGTGCGAATAGTTAAACCTTTTCCTTCTAAATTTCTGACATGAACTTGAAAAAAGCGAGGTGAAAAAAAATTACCCACTACCGAAGATGCCGTTACACCGACAATAGTTACTAAAAGATGAGAAAAAAATAGTCGGGCTTGTAGATTGAGTTTGGACATTTTATAGCAATACACATTTAGGTTAAGACAGATTAAGACACTTATTACTTATTACTTACGAGCAATCTAATTAACTTGTTTTAACCAATTAACGTACTGCGATAGCTATAAATCTTCAAATTTATAGCCCACACCCACAACAGTTTGAATAAATCTGGGTTTACTGGGATAGGGTTCGACCTTTTTCCGCAGCCTGGCAATATGAGTATCGATAACTCTTTCTTCACCAAAAAAATCATCTCCCCAAAGTTTCTCGATTAATTGTCCTCTTTCCCATACTCTGCCTGGATGTTTGACAAACAAAGTCATTAGCTTAAACTCAGAAGAAGATAAGTCCAACTGTTTTGCCGATTCGGCATCAACATGACGGCTGATACAATGCTGTTCTAAGTCAATGGTAAAAGATTTAGTCCGTATCAATTGAGAGCGATCGCCTTCTCGCAGACGACGGCGCAATAAAGCACGCACCCTGGCGACTAATTCTCTAGGGCTAAAAGGTTTAACATAGTAATCATCTGCTCCCGTCGATAAACCAATAATGCGATCGATTTCTTCTCCTCTAGAAGTCAGCATCAAAATATAGGGGTCATTAGCTACTGATTTTTGGCGGATTCGAGTACATACTTCTAAACCATCGATCCCTGGCAGTCTGATATCGAGAATAATTAAATCGGGTTGCTGTGAAGAGAAAACTTCTAAGGCAGAGTAACCATCGTAGCAGGTGCGACAAGAAAATCCTTCTGCTTCTAAGCATTCTTGGATAATTTCGGCAATTTCTCGTTCGTCTTCTACAATCAGAATCTCCATTGGCAAAAAATTAAAAACTACTAAAGGTAAAAAAGATTGAAATCAAAACTAAGCCGTCGTGCATTTATACGGGATATTCTCTAAAATTTCCACGTTCTGCTGGTATATAACCTAGCAACGCTACTCGAGCAAAAGGTCGAATATACAATATGCCCTAAACAATTCATTAAGAATCGTTCAGATTAGGGGAATTACCCTAGATCATAAAAAAGGAAAAGACTGAATAAGTAAAACTACTCGATAATATTTGCATATCCAAATATGGAACATTTTCCTTGGTTAACAACCATTATTCTCTTTCCCATCGCTGCTTCTTTATTGATTCCACTAATTCCCGATAAAGATGGTAAAACTGTGCGGTGGTACGCTTTAATAGTTGGCTTAATTGATTTCGTTATTATTGTCTATGCTTTCTATACAGGCTATGACCTAAATAATCCAGGATTACAATTAGTAGAAAGTTATACCTGGATACCAGAATTAGACCTGAAGTGGTCGTTGGGGGCTGATGGTTTATCCATGCCCTTAATTCTACTAACTGGCTTTGTGACTACCTTAGCAATTATGGCAGCTTGGCCAGTAACCTTAAAACCGAAATTATTTTATTTCTTGATGCTGGCGATGTATGGCGGACAAATTGCCGTGTTTGCCGTACAAGATATGTTGCTTTTTTTCTTGGTTTGGGAATTAGAGTTAGTTCCGGTATATCTAATCCTTTCGATTTGGGGTGGCAAAAAACGCCTCTATGCTGCGACTAAGTTCATTTTGTATACCGCAGGAGGTTCGCTGTTTATCCTCATTGCTGGCTTGACTATGGCATTCCACGGGGATACAGTAACTTTCGATATGAGCGCGATCGCAGCTAAGGATTATAGTTTCAATCTGCAATTATTACTCTATGCTGGCTTTTTTATTGCCTATGGGGTAAAACTGCCGATTTTCCCTCTCCATACTTGGTTACCCGATGCTCACGGAGAAGCCACCGCCCCCGCCCATATGTTACTAGCAGGTATTCTTTTAAAGATGGGGGGTTATGCATTACTAAGAATGAATGCAGGAATGCTACCCGATGCCCATGCTTTCTTTGCTCCTGTTTTGGTGATCTTAGGGGTAGTCAATATTATCTATGCAGCATTTACTTCTTTTGCCCAACGTAACCTCAAACGCAAAATTGCCTATTCTTCTATCTCCCACATGGGTTTTGTACTGATTGGTATTGCTGCTTTTACCGACTTGGGTACTAGTGGCGCGATGTTACAGATGATTTCTCATGGTTTGATTGGAGCTAGTCTCTTCTTCATGGTAGGTTGCACCTACGATCGCACTCACACTCTCATGCTTGATGAAATGGGTGGTATAGGCAAACAAATGAAGAAGGTTTTTGCTATGTGGACTACTTGTTCTCTAGCATCCCTAGCTTTACCTGGCATGAGTGGCTTCATAGCAGAATTGATGGTCTTTGTTGGTTTTGCTACTAGCGATGCTTACAGTTTTACCTTTAAAGTGATTATTGTCTGCTTAGCAGCAGTAGGTGTAATTCTCACTCCTATTTATCTCCTCTCTATGCTAAGGGAGATGCTTTATGGCCCTGAAAACAAAGAGTTAGTAGAACATACTAAACTAATCGATGCAGAACCCAGAGAAGTATTTATCATTGCTTGTCTGTTAGTACCTGTTATTGGCATTGGTTTATATCCCAAGATTGTTACCCAAATCTATGATGCTACAACCAATCAATTAACTGCATTGATGCGTCAATCTGTTCCCGCTTTAGTACAAGAAGCATCTAGACCATCTAGTCCCTATTCTTTACTATCTGCCAAGGCACCAGAAATTGAATTAACTGCTAGCAGATAGATATCGTTAATATGAAGTTTAGTCCTCACCTGCGGGGACTGAGCTTTTCTTGTTCTCGATCTTTCTCAAATAAGAACTAATTATCTATCCTCTTGATAAATATCTTCCAGAGATCGATCTTCGTAGAGTTCTTGTAAAGTTTGATGTCTTTCTCTACGGGAACGACGGCGATATTTTTTTGATTCTAATTTAGGTTCGTATTGCTTTTTTCCCGAACGTTTAACTTTTAACTTCAGGCTAGATTCTTCATCGGGTGATTGTTGCAAAGCTGCTTGTCTTGCGATCGCTTCTGATAGAAATTGGAGATAATATTCGTAACGTTCCCAATCTCCCCTTACTACACAGTTGGGTTCGTCTCGATGCAAGCAATCACTGAATTGACAGTTGCCTCGTTCTAACTTGGCTTTTGCTTCGGGAAAATACCAAGCTAAATTAGCTGGTTGACAGTCTAAATCTGGTTGATTAAAACCAGGACTATCTGCTAATAAGCCACCATGAACTAACTCAAACAATTCTACGTGACGGGTTGTATGACGACCTCTTTGTAATTTTCCCGATACTTTACCAACTCTGAGATCGATAGAAGGAATTAACTTATTAATTAAACTCGATTTACCAACTCCACTAGGGCCAGCAACAATAGTAATTTTCTGTTGTAAGTAATTAAGTAATTTATCTAATCCTTGCTCTTGAAAGACGCTAATAAATACAGGGTCATATCCCCACTGATTTAAACGCTGTTGCCACTGTTGTTGTTGTATTTCACCAATCAAATCGCTTTTATTCAGACACAAACATAGATGGAGATTGGTAGATTCTGCCTTAATTAAAAAACGACTTAACTGCCAAGGGTCTAGAGTCGGTTCTTCTAGGGCAAAAACTAAGAGCATTTGGTCTGCATTGGCCACAGGAGGGCGTTGTAATTCTGTCGTGCGAGGTAAAACGTCGGCAATTGCTCCTCTACCATCTAGCCAATCTGGTTCTTCGATCGTAACGCGATCGCCTACCATTACTTTTTGACCAATTTTTTTTAGTCTAGTTCTGCGAGTACAGAGTAGTAGTTGATGCTCAGTAGAATGACTATTTTGCTCTAGACGCACTTGATAGAAGTTAGCTTGTACGGCTACTACAGTACCCATCAACTCTGCACTATCAATTACTGTTGGAGCGATGGAATTCACATCAATTACTCACAAAGTTGAAGGACGGCGTACTAATAAAGCGAAAAACTCTTGATTGTCTTCAATCTTCTCGATTACATACCCTGATAGCACTAAGCTTTCAGGAACTTGTTCGATCGCTTCTCCAGGATCGAGCCAAACCTCTAACAAAGAATCTGGAGACATTTGCTCTAATTTAAGCTTAGTACGCACAAAATTGAGAGGGCAAGGTGTACCGCGTAGATCGAGATGAGCATCTGGTTTTAAAGAACTATTTATCTTAGTTTCATCACTTCGGGTTGAGTGGGTCATTTATGAAATAGTCCTCCTAAAAATCCTTCTTTGCCACCTTTACTAAAGCTTATTCCTCTTATTTTAGCCAGTCTTTCTAATAGTTCTCTTTCCTCGGCATTAACCTTAGTAGGAATATCGATTCTAATGGTAATCAAATGGTTACCTCGACTTACTGGGTTGCCTAATTTAGGTACACCCTTATTTTCTAGAGTTAAGACTTTACCTGGTTGAGTTCCAGGCGGAATAGTTAATTCTTCTTTCCCATCAACAGTATTGACTTCTAGGTTACAACCCAAAATTGCTTGTAAATAGCTAATGGTAATTTCCGACCTGATGTTGATACCGTCTCTAGTAAATTCATTATCGGATTCTACGAACAGGTAAACATATAAATCTCCAGTACTACCTCCACGGGAGCCTGCATCTCCTTCTCCAGAGACTCGCAGACGAGTTCCATTATCAACTCCAGGAGGAATAGTAATTTTAAGTTTTTTCGTTTCTTGTTTTCGCCCTACTCCACCGCAAGCTTCACATTTGCTTTCGATAACTTCTCCTACACCATTACAGGTAGGACAGACAGAAACCTGGGCAAAACTACCAAAAGGTGTACGGGTTGAGCGACGGACTTGACCACTTCCACTGCAAGTAGTACAGGTTCTTACCCCAGTTCCTGGTTTGGCTCCATTGCCATTACACACCTGACATATTTCTAGGTGAGGTATGCGGATTTGTTTTTCGCCACCGAAAACAGCTTCTCGAAATTCAAGTTTTAGATCTAAGCGGAGGTCATCGCCTCTAGCCGGTCCACCACGACGACGAGTAGAAGAGGTTGTACCGCCTCCCATACCACCAAAACCGCTAAAAATAGTTTCAAAGATATCGGCAAAGCCACCAATATCCCCGTAATCAAACCCCGCTCCTCCAGCAGCAGAACCTACTCCTGCTTCGCCAAAGCGATCGTATCTAGCACGAGTTTCTGGCTCTGAAAGAACTTCATAGGCTCGATTAATTTCTTTAAACCGTTCTTCCGCTCCTGCTTCTTTATTTACATCTGGATGATATTTTCGAGCGAGGCGACGGTAAGCACGTTTAATATCATCTTTGCTTGCATCGCGTGATATACCAAGAGTTTGATAGTAGTCGCCTGCCATAGATTGCTAATTTGATTGGTTCAACTTAAGGTTAATTAATCGTACTGTAACAAAATTTAATCACAGAAGACACGGATAGGTCAAAGCTGATTATTAATCAACAACTTCGTAATCGTCAAAACTATTTTCACTAAACAGAGTTTCATCAATCATAGTTTCATTTGTATCTGATTCTAGATCGTCTATGTCAATAATTTTGTCTTCTTGCTCTAAATTTACTAATGCTTTGTCAGCATTTTTTTCCTTACGCATATCAACTTGAGGGGAAATAGGGTAATCCTTATTGTCAGCAGCAAAAATGCCTTCAAAGGGATCTCCTTCCTCCGAACTCATAGATTGATATACATTACTACCCACTTCTAAGAGTGTTTGTCGCAACAATTCTAATAGTTGCTTAACTTTATCTATATTAACGTCTGGATCGTCAAAAGCTCGATATAGTTGCTCTTTTTGTTGTTGAATTTGATTTTTTAATTCTGCTCTAATAACATTACCTTGTTCTTGGATAGTTAGTTCATAGTTGTAGATTAAATTATCTGCTTGATTTTTAATTTCAATCAATTCCATACGACGACGGTCTAAATCGGCGTATTCTTCGGCTTCAGCGCGCATTTTTTCAACTTCTGCTGGATTTAATCCTCCTGTATTAGTAATCCGCACGCTTTGCTGTCTTCCCGTACCCTTATCTTGAGCAGCAACTTGCAAGATACCATTAACATCTATTTCAAAAGCTACCTCAATCTGGGGTACGCCTCTAGGAGCAACCGGAATACCTGTTAATAAAAATTTTCCTAAACTTTTATTATCTTTTGCTAAGGCTCTTTCTCCTTGAAGGACATGAATTTCTACCGATGTTTGTCCGTCGGTAGCAGTAGAAAAAACTTGAGATTTGCTAGTTGGTACCGTTGTATTGCGCTCGATAATTTTAGTAAAAACTTCTCCTAAAGTTTCTATGCCCAAAGATAGGGGTGTAATATCCAATAATAGGATGTCTTCTACTTCCCCACCTAAAACTCCTCCTTGAATAGCTGCTCCTAGGGCTACTGCTTCATCTGGATTAACAGAGCGATCGATCTGTATTTGTTTAAACAGTGTCTTAATCGCTTGTTGTACGGCAGGAATACGGGTTGAACCACCTACCAAAATAATGCGATCGATTTCTTCTGGGGTTAATTCAGCATCTTTAAGTGACTGTTTGACAGGTTCTAAGGTCTTTTGAATCAATTCTCTGGTTAGCTCTTCAAACTTAGCTCGACTCAATTCCATTTCTAAATGCTTAGGACCTGTCTCATCTGCTGTAATAAAAGGCAAATTTATCGATGTAGTTGGGGCGGTTGACAGTTCGATTTTGGCTTTTTCGGCAGCTTCGCGCAACCTTTGTATAGCCATTTTATCTGTTCTCAAGTCGATCTTTTCTTGAGTATAAAAAGCCTTGATCATCCAGCGGACAATCACATTATCGAAATCATCTCCACCTAAATGATTGTTGCCAGAAGTCGCTTTTACTTCAAAAATACCGTTGCCTAGTTGGAGAATAGAAACATCAAAAGTCCCGCCCCCTAAATCGAAAACTAAAATCTGTTCTTCTTGGTCTTGTTTATCTAGTCCATAAGCGAGGGCAGCAGCCGTCGGTTCATTAATAATTCTTAATACTTCTAAGCCAGCAATAGTTCCTGCGTCTTTAGTCGCCTGACGCTGAGCATCAGTAAAATAAGCAGGAACAGTAATTACTGCCTGGTTGACTGTTTCACCCAAAAAAGCTTCCGCATCAGCTTTGAGCTTTTGCAAAATCATCGCGGAGATTTCCTGGGGAGTATAAGCCCGCTTCTGAATCTCAATATTGACGGTATCATCCCGACCTTTAACACATTTATAGGGAACTCTAGACCTTTCTGCTTCTGTATCATCCCAACGACGACCAATAAAGCGTTTAACGCTATGAATTGTATTCGTAGCGTTAGTAACTGATTGTCTTTTGGCTAATTGTCCAACTAGACGAGTATTTTCTCTCGCGAAAGCAACCATACTAGGAGTAGTGCGCCCACCTTCTGAGTTAGTTACCACAATGGGCTTACCTCCTTCGAGGACAGCAACACAACTATTGGTAGTACCCAGGTCAATACCGATAACTTTCGCCATAGTTCTCAGACCGTAACATAGTCCATAATCACTAAATCAAAAAGTTGCAAGAACAGATAACCAGCTTGCTCTTATGGTCATCAAAATTAAAAAATCAAGTTAAATAGTTATATCTGGTTGCTAAACTAAGCCAGGAATAATTACTTAATCTTCTCCATTATCTGTCTGGTTATCCTCTGCCACATTTTCTCCTTCCGAGGTTATCACGGGTTCTTTGGGAACAGCAACTTTAACCATGGCATGACGCAGTACTTTTTCTCCGAGTAAATATCCTCGCATCAATTGCTCGATAACTGTTCCTTCAGGATATTCATCTGTTGGTTCTCTCAGCATTGCTTCGTGCAAAATAGGATCGAATTGTTCTCCTTCTGGTCGCATTGCAGAAACACCAAGACGTTTGAGACTGTCAACTAAAGTTTTGTATACTCCTTGATAACTATTGTGAATTGCTTTTTCCCCATCATTATTGGGTTTGATTTGAGTTCTAGCACGCTCAAAATTATCTACTACTGGTAGCAGATCGGTAATAACATTGACTTTGACCTGTTCTGCCAGATTTTCCTTTTCTTTGCTAGTTCTTTTGCGGAAATTATCAAAATCTGCTGCTAATCGAGCATATTGAGCTTTAACTCCATTTGTTTGCTCGATTTGTTTGTCTAATTGTTGCTTGAGATTCGCATTTTCTTGTTGCAGGACAGCAATTATTTGTTCGGTTTCTGTTTGTAAATCATCTTGAGTTTCTTCGTTTTCGGACTCTACAACCTCATCGATTACTTCTTCGGACTCGGCAGCAGTTTCTGCTACCGAATTCTCTAGATTATGGTTATCGCTATTATTTTCTTCAGACTCAACGGAGATTTCTTCTTGAGTTTCTATGGTATTTTCTGGCTGCTTTTGCTCTTCAATCATAGGAAATAAGAAATTTGCTTTTAATCAATTATTAGCAGAAATATTTTTGCCGACAGACTTTTAATTTTAACAACGCTTTGGGGAACACTTGGTAATGTCAGGAGATATTTTTATTATTTTATGGCTTCTTTTTCCTCATCGAAACGAACTAAAGCAGTCGCTTTACGCAATTATTTTTCCCCCTTTGGCAATAAATTAGTCGAATCAGGGATTGTCAACAGCGATCAACTCCAACAGGCTTTGGCAGAAAGCCGTAAAAATGGTCTTCCTTTAACCGATATTGTTGAATCTATAACGGGGAAGCAACTCCCTCCTGACTTACTCCGTCAGTATAAAAAACATCATCTGTTTGAACTGAAAATTCTTTATGGAGTTGAATCTCTAGACCCAGAGATCGAGCCGATTAGCCATAATCAGATGGGCGTATTAATAAATTCTTTGATTCCCCTCGATATCTGTCGTCGTTATCGTCTGATTCCTCTCGAGCACCAAGAAACTGAATCTCCTTCTCTATTGGTGGCGATGGTTGACCCGGAAAACCTAGAAGCCCAGGACGATCTCAATCGTATTTTGCGCCCTAAAGGAATCGAATTAAAACGAACAGTTATTACTCAGTCTGATTATCAAAAACTAATAGACCAATTTTTAGACGAGCAAGTTAAAAAAGCGGAAGACAAAAAAACTGCTGCTGCAGTAGATGTTTCCCTCGATTTAGAGAGCTTCGATTTTAATCTGGAAGAAGCAGACGATGAGATTGAAGATGACTTAGGAGCAATTAATGAAGCTCAGGGCGCACCAGTAATTAGTTTAGTTAATAAGATTCTCGCTAAAGCACTACAGGAAGGAGTTTCTGATATTCATATCGAACCGCAAGAAGAATCTCTACGAGTGCGTTACCGCAAGGATGGAGTATTACAAAAGCCTTTCGACCCCTTGCCCAAAAAAATCATTCCTTCTGTGGTCGCTCGTTTCAAAATCATGGCAGATTTGGATATTGCGGAAAAGCGTCTGCCTCAGGATGGGAAAATTCGCCGTATGTTTCAGGGGCGAAAAGTAGATTTTCGGGTTAACACCCTACCCAGTCGTTATGGGGAAAAAGTGGTTTTACGGATTTTAGATAACTCTGCTACTCAACTGGGTTTGGATAAATTAATTTCCGACGAAGGCTCTCTGCAATTAGTTCGCGATTTAGCCAGTCGTCCTTTTGGTCTGATTTTGGTAACAGGACCTACTGGTTCGGGTAAATCTACTACTCTTTATTCCATTTTGGCAGAAAGAAATAACCCAGGAGTCAATATTAGTACGGCAGAAGACCCCATTGAATACTCTCTAGACGGAATTACCCAAGTACAGGTAATTCGAGAAAAAGGAATGGATTTTGCTTCAATTCTACGGGCTTTCTTACGGCAAGACCCTGATGTGATTCTGGTGGGTGAAACTAGGGACTCAGAAACAGCCAAAACCGCGATCGAAGCTGCCCTGACAGGACACTTGGTTTTAACAACCCTCCACACTAATGACGCTGCTGGCGCGATCGCTCGTTTGGATGAGATGGGTGTAGAACCTTTCATGATTTCGGGTGCTTTATTGGGAGTTTTGGCTCAAAGGCTCATGCGTCGGGTTTGTAGTGAATGTCGAGTTGCTTACAATCCCACTAAGGAAGAATTAGCCAGGTTTGGCTTATCGGCTGCTAATGAAGAAGAAGTTATGTTCTACAAAGCTAATACCTTAACTCCAGAGGAAATTGCAGCAGCTAAAGCGAATGGTAGTATTTGTCCTAAATGTAATGGAGTAGGTTACAAAGGTAGGGTCGGGGTTTATGAAGTAATGCGTAATTCCGAAAAGCTCCAGTCTTTGATTAACCAAGGAGCTAACAGTGACAGGATTAAGGAAGTAGCTGTCGAAGAAGGAATGATCACTCTTTTGGCGTACAGCCTCAATTTAGTTCGGGAAGGTCATACCACCCTTGAAGAAGTAGAACGAGTAACCTTTACCGATTCTGGCTTAGAAGCAGAACTAAAAGCTAAACGGAAGAATTCTTTAACTTGTCGTACTTGTCGGGCAGAATTGCAACCAGAATGGCTAGATTGCCCTTATTGTATGACTCCCCGTTTTAGCGACTAGTTAGTAGTTAGTGGTTAGTGGTTAGTAGTTCGGAGTTTTTAAATTAATTAATAGAGGAAAAAGATTATGGATTTAATGATTGAAGATTTGATGGAACACCTAGTGGAGATGGGTGGTTCCGATATGCATATTCAAGCTACTGCGCCAGTTTATTTCCGCATTAGTGGCAAACTTACTCCTGTTGGTGATGAACTAACTCCCCAAGAATGCCAAAAATTAATTTTTAGTATGCTCAATAATACTCAACGTAAAGAGTTAGAGCAAAACTGGGAATTAGATTGTTCTTATGGTGTGAGAGGATTGGCTCGTTTTCGGGTCAATGTATACAAGGAAAGAGGTTGTTATGCTGCTTGTTTACGGGCATTATCTTCCAAAATACCTAATTTCGATCAGTTAGGTTTACCTAAAGTAGTTAAGGAGATAACAGAAAGACCGAGAGGATTAGTTTTGGTAACGGGACCTACTGGTTCGGGTAAGACTACTACCCTAGCAGCAATGTTGGATTTAATCAATCGCACTAGAGCAGAACATATCCTTACGGTAGAAGACCCGATCGAATATGTATTTCCCAATATCAGAAGTTTATTTCACCAACGACAGAAAGGGGAAGATACCAAAAGTTTTGCTAATGCTCTCAAAGCTGCACTCCGTGAAGACCCAGACATTGTCCTCGTGGGAGAGATGAGGGACTTAGAGACGATTTCTCTGGCAATTTCCGCAGCAGAAACAGGTCACTTGGTTTTCGGCACGCTACACACTAACTCGGCTTCGGGGACAGTAGACAGAATGATCGATGTCTTTCCCGCAGGACAACAAGCACAAATTAGAGCGATGTTATCCAATTCTCTCATTGCCGTGTTTAGTCAGACTTTAGTAAAAAAGAAAAATCCCAAACCTGGAGAGTTTGGTCGAGCCATGGCACAGGAAATTATGATTGTCACTCCTGCGATCGCTAATCTAATTCGGGAAGGTAAAGCTCCTCAAGTTTATTCGGCTATTCAAACAGGAATGAAATTAGGTATGCACACCATGGAGCAAGCACTAGCTAATTTGGTTAAAACTGGAGTTATTGATATAGAAGAAGCTCTGAGTAAAAGTGGTAAGCCAGACGAATTACAACGTCTTTTGGCTGGTAGTATGGGAACTCTCAACACGGCGATGAACAGGAAAACTCGTTAAAAGTGAGTTCTAAGTTTTACAAATTTAACTCCGAACTCCGTACGCGAAGCGACTACCGAAGGTCACTCCGAACTCCGAACTTATTAATTGTTTTTTTATTCACTCGATCGCTCATTTAATCTATGACTGTATATATTGCTAAAGTTAAAGACCATTCTGGCAAAATCTTCAAAGAAAAAATTGAAGCTGCTTCTCCAGAACAAGCTCACAGTATTTTGAGAAATAGATATGTTGCTATCGGTCAAATCACTAAATCTGGTTTTAATTTTGACTTGTCTGAGTTAGAATTAGCCCTCAGCAAAGTCACTGTTAAAGACAAGGCGGTATTTTCCCGCCAGTTTTCGGTGATGACTAATGCAGGAGTCGCCATTGTACGAGCTTTAGGTATCTTGGCAGATCAAGCTCCTAATCCCAAACTGAAAAGGGCTCTTTTGGGTATTAGCGCAGAGGTACAACAGGGAAATAATCTCTCTAGTTCTATGAGTAAATTTCCTGAATGTTTCGATGACCTCTACGTCAGTATGGTGGAAGCAGGAGAAGTTGGTGGGGTACTAGATGAAGTCCTCGAACGCCTGTCAAAGCTGTTAGAAAATATTGCTAAGTTACAAAACCAAATTAAGTCAGCCATGACTTATCCAGTTACAGTGGGTATTTTTGCTGTCATTGCTTTTCTAGGGATGACCATCTTTCTTATCCCTGTATTTGCAGGTATTTTCGACCAGTTAGGGGCAGAATTACCCGCTTTAACCAAATTTATGCTTTGGTTGAGTGCCCTGCTGAGAAGCTGGCGCGCTATCATTCCCGTAGTCGTTTTTATGGGACTCAGCTTTGCCTTTCGTCAGTATTACAAAACCCCTATGGGGAGGTTACAAATAGATGCTTTTTTCCTCAAAATGCCTCTATTTGGGGATCTCAATGAAAAATCAGCCGTGGCTCGCTTTTGTCGGGTATTTGGTACTTTAACTAGCTCTGGTGTTCCCGTACTTCAGTGTTTTGATATTGTTTGTAGCATTATTGGCAATCAAGTTATTGTCAATGCCGTACAAGCTGCTAAAAAAGATGTACAGCAAGGGGGCATGATTAGTTTAGCTATCCAAAAAGAAAAGGTTTTTCCTCCTCTGGCAATTCAAATGATCAGTATCGGCGAAGAAACTGGAGAGTTGGACGCCATGATGGAAAAGGTAGCCGACTTCTATGAAGACGAAGTAGAACAAGCAGTTAAGGCTTTAACCAGTATTATCGAACCATTGATGATGGTGGGTATCGCTATTATGGTAGGGACTATTTTGTTGTCTATGTATCTGCCCATGTTCTCTATTTTCGATCAATTAGGTTAATCCCGTCTTTTATGCCTGTTAAGCAATCAGACTTTGAAATTTTACTAGCCAAATACAGCGATCGCACTAGTGCGATCGCTTTACTTAAGCAATATCGTCCTTATTTAGGATTTGCTGAAAAAGTAGCCGAAAAAATCAAGTTTATCTCGATCGAGACTATGAATGGCTGATGCCACTGGGAGAACAACATATGTTGAGTGAAGCAGCAGATAATATCTATCCTCTGTTTATTATTTTTGATTCCACTCCTGAGAGGATTAAACAAGGACTGGCAGGAGCAGAATTACCTCATATTGTTCACAAAACTCACTCTTCTACTAAAGAGGAAATAACAGAAACGTTTTCTCCTCAAAATTAAGATAGTAGAGTCGAATAGTTACCGTTACACCGCCTTTTAACGACGGTGCCTGAGGTAACCGCATTCCGCGGTCAATTCGCCCTCCCAAGGTGATGCGGTGACGTGGAGATCATTATGATACGAGAAATTAACTTTTCTTCCTTATCTCCCTCATCTCCCTCATCTTTACTTAACCGTTTAATTAAAATTTAGGCAATAAATCTAATGTATCTCAGTTCCATTGCCATTATGCCCGTTATTCTCTGGACGAGGCTGAATTACTCCATAACCACCATGATTACGCATATATATCACGTTGATTTCATTGGTTTCGCTATTGCGGAACATATAAAAATCGTGGTCGACTAATTGCAGTTGCTCTTGTGCCTGCTCGATATTCATCGGTGGCATAGCAAAATACTTCATCCTGACCACTTCTGAGGGAAGTTCGGGAGCGCGATCGCCAATTAAATCTGTTTTGACTGGTTTGACTGGCTCTTCTTCTATATTACCTATATTGCCAGTTTTAACATAAGTACTAGTCTTTTTAGCTAACTGTTTTTCTTTATATTTACGCAATTGACGAGCAATTTTATCTGATACCATATCGATACTAGCGTAAAGATTTTCACTCCCTTCTTGTGCTCGAATTACTGTTCCATTGGCATACACTGTAACTTCAGCCTTGTGCTTATCGTTAATCCGTGAATTGCGCGCTACGGAGAGATGAACATCGACTTTGGTTGTAATATTTTGAAAGTGCCTAACTGCTTTCTCTAGCTTCTGTTGGACATAGTCGTGAATTGAGTCGGTGACTGTGATGTTGTTGCCCTGAATCAAAAGCTTCATACTCTATGACTCCCTAATATACAATTGTTAACAGTTAAGTAAAAGCAGATAACGACAATATTGTATTTGTCGGTTTTAAAGTCTCGAATAGTTAGCAGAACTACAGCAATGAGAATAAATTATAGAAACTGCATAAGCAAAATCTTTATTTTTATTTGTTTTGCTTAATCTAAATTGCTGATTATCATCTGCTCACTCTCATTTAAACTAATACTAAGAGCTTACTAACCATCGATTATTTAATTAATTAAATAAAAACAATCCTTTCTTTGCTTTCCCTCGCTCAATGCGACCAAATCAGATAAATAACGGTAGATTTTTCCTTGAAAAATAATGTTGAGTAGCACGTTTATTTCTCTTACTTTATGTTTTTAGATTAGCATTTTGTATTTTCTAAAACATCTTTCTGGCAATTCTTTTGATTTTCCTTCACATAGCTTGACATTTATTAAAATTGATCTGGTAAATCATAACAATGACGGGAGGAAATGCCGAGGTTTCCTCGGCTGTCTTGCAACAGTCCTCTACGGAGGCGGGGCTTATAAAGGGCGCAATGCGATTACGCCCACAGCCCCTTGGAAACCCTCCTGCAAGGCTGTTGCGCTATTCCACTCCCGTGTTGACAATTGTTTTAATCTTTAAAAATAATTAAATTGACAAGATACTGTATTCTAGATAATCAAGGATTAATTCCTTATTCTTCTGCGTGGAAATATCAGCGATCGCTCGTACAGGCAAGAATTGAAAACCCAGATTTGGAAGATATTCTTATTTTGCTAGAACATCCTCCTGTATATACTCTGGGTAAGGGGGCAGATACTAAGTTTGTTAAATTTAATCCAGACCAAACTAATTGGGAATTACATCGCATTGAAAGGGGGGGCGAAGTAACCTATCATTGTCCGGGACAGTTAGTTGGTTATCCAATTCTTAATTTACATTACTACCAACAGGACTTACATTGGTATCTCAGACAGTTGGAGGAAGTAATTATTTCTGTACTCGCTAGTTATGGACTAAAAGGCGAGCGTATAAGAGGATTAACTGGGGTTTGGTTAGAAGGTAAAAAAGTGGCAGCTATCGGCATTAAAGTGCGTCGTTGGATTACAATGCACGGTTTTGCCCTCAATGTATGTCCAGATTTAACTGGCTTTAAGCATATTGTTCCCTGTGGTATTGAAGATAAACCGGTAGGAAGCTTGGCTCAATTTATTCCCGATATTACTGTAGAACGAGTAAGACACCATATTGCCGTAGCCTTTGCCGAAGTATTTCAAGTTAATTTCACATCTCTAAATAACTTATAAATACAATTTGTTTTATGGAGTTAAAAATAGCTTTTGTTCGGCCAATCTTCTTCTGGTTAAGCCAGGGAAAGGAACTAGTCTACCGCCTTGATGAGCTTTATTCCAACGAGGAAATTCTCTTGCTGCTCCTGCGTAATCTCCTGCGTTAAGCTTTCTGACAAGAGTGCTACGAGTTAGGATTCCAGGTCCTACATTATAAGTTATAGAAGTTAATGCTCCTAATTGATTGGGAGTTAATTTTACTTTCACTTTAGAGAGTACTAAACGTTGGATTCGATATAGTTCTTTTGCTAATTCAGCATCAGCTTTGCTTCGAGAAATATATTGTCCCATTTTGACTCTTTTGCCATTAATTTTTGATTGTCCATAACCAATTACTGGTAGACCGTGAGTATCTATATAAGCAGTAGAGTGGAAACCTTCGTAATGTTTGATTAAATTAATAGTAGATTTTCTTACGCTAGGAGTATGATGAGCGATCGCCTTTTGTAAATTAATTGTTTTGCTCTGGGATTCTTTGATAAGCATTTTATCACCTTGAGCTTGACTTGCTGCCATAGCATTAGCAGAAAATACTGTTGGTGCGATCAAAACAATAGCTAAAATTACTTTTGAAGAAAAATATTTATTAAAAATAGTAGATTTAAATGACATTTTCAAGTTCCCTAAGTATTCAGTTTATTTATTGATTTCACTGTAAGTTTTCTTAAGTGAATTCACTGAATTAATTATGGAAAAAATTAACTTAAAAAAGTGCGATTTAAATCCTAAATTAAAGTGACTGTTATTACCATCGAAGAGTGAACAATGTCACAATCGAGATAACCTTAAGTATTTAAATTGTTTTCCTTGTCTCATCTCAACTCGTAAATTATCAAATTGACGTACTACTCCCCTACTTAGTTGGGATAATTTCTGTCATTTTTTGCACGAAAGCTTGAGAAAGAAAAGGAATGAGAGCTTTATTTTTACTATTCTCTTTTCCTTCAGTAAAAACAATTAATAAATAAGGTTGTAGTTCGGGAATTTCTATATAAGCAGCATCATGCCGTACTTGACTCGTCCACCCAGCTTTAGACCATAATTGAGCGTGAGATGGCAATCCCTCCCCCAAAAAACCAGTAATTTGATTTTCTTCTTCTGTATTACTACTATCCGTAGAATTAAGACTGCGTTTGAGTAGTTTCATCATTTGTTGAGATCGATCGCTCGATACCGCTACTCCACCGATAATACCGTGCAACAACCTAGCTACGGCATCTGTAGTAAGCATATTCCGATTTTCTCGTAATTCCCCTAAAAAAGCTCTTTCTCTTCCGTAGGGCCCATCTCCCCAAGTTTTTTGATTGATATTAGTTGTTTCTAATTCTGACCAACCCAAAGACTGAAAATAACGATTGACAATATTGCGTTGTTGTTGCCAGGTAGTAAAAGGCCCTGGTGGTAATTCTGGCCCGCTAGTAGTACCACTTAAGACATCTACCACTAAGCTAGTAGCATCATTACTAGAGTCAATAATCATATCCTTAAATGCTCTCTGCAACTCTGATGATTCGGGAATCATTCCTCCTTCGAGCCATTCATGGATTGCTACTAAGTAAAATAATTTAACTATACTGGCAGGATAAATTCTTTCCATTCCTCGGTAGCTAAAACCTCTGACTGGGTATTGCCAAAATTCTTCAGCAGATAATGCACCACCTGTATTAACTATCACTGGTGGGTCGTAAACTACCCAAGTCAGCGCAATTTGATTTTTGGCTAAGTTAGGGAATTGTATCCAGGTTTGTTCGAGAATGGCTGTAGCTAATTTAGTTAACTGGTCATCCTGTCTAAAAAAGGTCATGTTATTTCAAAGTTGAAAATTAAAAATTGCTACAAAGAATTTAGCATCCAGTTTTTCTATCTCTTTCAATTTACACTCATGCAGTTAAGTATTTAGAGGGAATTTTTTTTGTGTAAATAATTGTTAAGATAATTGAGATAGTCATCGAATGATAACTTGATGACCGATAATTAGCAATCATTTATGATAACCAAGAACGCCTTCAATAGCCTAAAGCCAGCAAAAAAGCGCAATTTACTGACATTATTTGGTGCGGGACTTTTATTTTGGTTTAGTATCACTTCTTTACTGCCAGTTTTACCTCTTTATGTCCAATATGTAGGAGGGACAAAACAGCAAATAGGATTGGTAATGGGTTGTTTTGCGATCGGTTTATTATCTTCTCGTACTTTACTGGGACAAACAGCAGACCGAAAGGGTCGCAAAATTGTTATCTCGATTGGCACGCTAGTAGTAGGTCTTGCACCCCTGGGTTATCTACTAGCTAAATCTATTCCTGCATTAATGGCTATAAGAGCTTTCCATGGTATTAGTATTGCTGCTTTTACTACTGGTTATAGTGCTTTAGTTGTTGATATTGCTCCTGCTAAACAAAGGGGAGAATTAATCGGTTATATGAGTTTAGCTATTCCTATTGGGATGGCAATTGGCCCAGCATTAGGAGGCTATATTCAAGAATATTTTGCTTATAGTAATTTGTTTCTAATCTCTTCTATTGCTGGATTGTTAGCTTGGTTTTTCGCTCTACAAATAAAAGAAGAAAGGAAAATAGAAGTTACCTTACATCGGGAAGAAAGTGAATCTTTACCAAAGCGCAATTTTGGGCAATTAATGATTAATCCTGCTTTATCTATTCCTGCATTAATTTTGTTAATGATTGGTTTATTATTCGGCAGTTTGGTTACTTTTTTACCTTTGTATATAGAAGAATCAAATTTAGAGTTCAATGCAGGACTATTTTATGCCGTTGCTGCTATTGCTTCGTTTGTTGCCCGTGTTGTTGTAGGTAAAGCATCAGATAGTTTTGGTCGTGGCTTATTTATTACAGGTAGCTTAGTTTGTTACGGTAGTTCAATGATTTTATTAGCTAATGCTAATACACCTCTTGTTTTGACCATAGCTGCTCTTTTAGAAGGTGCGGGGGGTGGTATATTTATTCCCATGTCGATCGCGCTGATCTCGGATCGCTCTTATGCTAATGAAAGGGGCAAAGTTTATAGTATTTGTATTGGTGGTTTCGATTTAGGTGTAGCAGGTGCGGGCCCTATTTTTGGTTTTTTATCTGCTCAATTGAGTTATTCAATGATATTTCTCTTTACGGCAGGATTAGCGTTTTTAGGATTGGTTATTTTTCTAGTCAAATCTAATCGTAATTTGCCTAATTCTTTACAGTTTGCTTTTGGTAAAGGAAAAGATTATTATGCTTTGAGTAAATAGGTTTATTTTTTGATTACCAAATAGTTTGAATACTTGAAAGCCTAATTTTACTATCTCTACTAATTACTGGCACTTTGTTATCGATCGCATCGAGAAGAAGTTCTAAAGTTTTTTCTGGAATACGCTTTTTTTCACTTAAGTAAACAATTTCAGCCAAAGTAATCAAAGCGATCTCAACCTTATTTCCATCTTGAGATATTTGTTCTATTTGAATTCTCTAGTTAGTTTTAGGTAAAGCGATCGCACTATAAATATCTTAAATAACATTTAGTTTCAAGCTAATCTGAATATTCAATTAAAGTTGCGATCGCTATCGCAATTTCTATTATTTTATCTTCTGATAAATTACCAATTTTACGAATAAATCTTCTTGTATCTAGTCCTCGTAGCTGTAAAGTATCGACTGCGGAAACTTTATTCAATCCGTTAATCTTATTAGGATTAATCTTAACGTGCCAAAGGTTATTAGCAAAATAGCTTTTCCAATCAGTAATAGGTGCAGTAAGCTTGATTGGAAGCTTACCCGCAGCATCAGAGCTAATAATAACTCCTGGACGTGTTTTTTTGATTTCTGTGCCAATAGTAGGATCGAAATTAATTAACCAAATTTCACCACGTTTTGGAATGGGTCTAGTATTCAATAATGTCACCTTCTAACCATTCTTGCCATTCTGTATTTTCCTGATAGTGGTGTTGAATTTGAGTTGCCTGTTTTTCTAGTATACGACGACGCTTTTCAAGAGGTAGCTTAAGAAATTCTCGACGTTGGGATAGCGTAAGCTCTATATTTTCTTGTGTTTTTTGTTTTGTGTTTTTTGTGGTCATAATATTTTTTAACTTCTATACTCTTATGTATGATAAAGTTTTATCTCCTATTTTAATTAGCTCTGGAGAACTATAAATATTAGTATCTTAACGGGTTAGTCCAGGCTTTAATTTAATAATCTCAGTTAATTCTAGACGCTCTAAACTAGCTGATATCTGTTGCAAAATTTGGGTTATTTTCGACATTGGTAAACTGACACCGATCTATTTTAACTAATTGTGATATTACTCCCAATCGCTCAAAACTCCATAAATACCCCAAATAGCCATCGCTCTTAAATAATGACTTGCTCTAAAAGTGCCTACTGCGGTAATTGCTTCGGGAGTGCGAAACTGTAAGCCATTTTCATATACTTGTTTCACTACAGTTTCTGTTAACTTAAATGCCTCTTCTTTCATACCCATTTGTACCATAAAAGCAGCTAAACCGAAATTAATTCCCGTCCATACTTCTAAGGGATGAGTATCATTTGGATTTACTGGACTACCATCGGGTAAAACGCCATTTGCTGCACCATATTTTCCGTTGTGAAACTTGAGGAAACAGGCATCATAAATCTTATTTAAAGTAGATTTAATATATTTTTCTTCCACAACATCAGGTAAACCTAATAATCTGGCGTAAAATTGTCCGCAGAGTTGATCTGCCATCACTACTTCTGAACCACTTTCGCTATCGAGACGATAATATTCTCCATTCCAAAGAGTATCGTGATAGATCGATCGCGCCTGTTGTAACCAGTTACGATATGTATTAATTGTTTCTTCGATACAGTCTGGATAATTGACCGCTCGTAGTTGTGGATTGAGAGGAGGATTTTTAAGTAATATCTTTCCTATAGCTATAGCTGCTTCTAAAGCTGCAATCCATAAACCACCACAATAAGCACTAATCCCTTTTAATTGCCAATCGTCAAAGGTTTGATCGGGTGCGCCAGAATTTTCGGGTATACCATCGCCATCGCGATCGAACTCTTTTAAGTAAGCCAGGGTTTGGGTAATACTCTCCCAACATTCCCAGAGAAACTCTATATCTTCTTTACCTGTCAGGACAAAATCCCTATATACTTGCAGGACAAAATCGCTAGGTAAATCTTTCCACTGGTTGCAATCTTGATAGGAAGTATAGTTAGTCTCTTCCCAGGGATGTTCGTTGGGTGCGCCTAAGTCGTGGGGGGTAGCACCTGCAAATTTACGTATAGCTTGCGCTCTATTATACCCTATTATACGGGAAGTAGGATCGTTTTTGGGAATGGCACGAGCAAAAGCTTCTAAAACAGATTTATCCAAACGTGGCCACAACATCATCAAGGCAAAAGAACCATACAGGCGCACATCCAGACTTTCATACCAACGGTAATCCATACACTCTAGTACCCCAAATTGCCCGATGGGGTCGTTTTCCGTCGCTGCCGTCCAGAGAGTACCGCCGTCTGTGAGTAAGTATAGTTCGTTAAATAATGCCATTTTGAACCAATCTGGTAAATCCTCGCTTTCTAAGATTGGTTTTTGCCAGGCTTGAATTTTTTCTTGCCAAGTATCGCTATGTTTGAGGGCAGTTCTAACTACACTCCAAGCATTCTGACCCGATCGACCAAAAAAGTCTGTATAACGACGATAATATTTTATTCCTTGTTTAAATTCAGTGATAGGGAAATCCCAAGCCAGAATAAAAGGAATTTGCCTTGTTTTTCCTGGGGGGATAGTAAAACGAATTGCCATAGCACAGGCGATTTGTTCTCCTGGGGCAGCAGGGGTTTCATCCTCCTTATCTGGTAGAGAGCCATTGCCCGCAAAATAATCCCAGACATCCGACCCATCACCACTAGGATTCCAGCGACCGAGATAGAATATTTCTAGATTGGGATTGCGAGATGATGCGATCGCAATTTGTCCTTCTCCTTCTTGGATTTCTGGATGGGGTTGTACTCGATTTAGTAAACAACCAACCCGATAGTTATCTTCAATCCACTGATTAAAATTCCCCGTACTATCTCCCCACCGTGGTCTATATTCGTATTCTGGGCTACCATCATCCCTTACTTTAACGGTAGGAGATTTAATTGCATTGGTAAACCAACCAACGGTATTTTGCCAAGTTAGCATGATACTAACGGTAATTGGCTTATCTGTAGGGTTATGGGCTGTCCATTGAAAAATAGCGACGGGATAACTAGTTTCTTGATAATTTTCTGCCCAAATAGGGGAGAATTGCTCGCAAATTAATTCCGATTTAAATACGCCCTCATACTTAAACCAACTGCGGGGATAAAGAGCATGATAAGTTCCTTTTTCTGGGGGATACCATTGCCAGCGAGATAAAGTCCGATTAACTGGTGCTTCAGTACAGAGGGCATAAGCTCGGGCATTTTCTCCTTCTGGTTGCTCGAATACGCTAAACTGACAGGCAGGAAGGGAACGAAAAATATGTTCTCCCCCATCGAGATGCCAGAGATTAAAATCACCTCTAGGCGATCGACCGATGCAACCCGCACCAAAACCCCCTAAGGGCATTCCGTGCCAAGGACCATCATCTAAATTACTAGCATAACGAACGGTGTAGGGCTTATTCCATCCTTTACCAATAGGACGTTGCCAAGCACAAGCAGGAATTTGAGGACGAGGAATTGGATAAATCATGCCCTTATTTTATGGGGAATTAGAAAAATAGTATTTCTTCTTTGACTTAATTAAATCTATTTTTTATTTTTTCTGTAGTAAAGACTTTCCCTGGAACATCTCTACCGGTAATCTAATCGCTAGTAATTTGTGGCGATAAATATCTGCTAAAATCGCGATCGTCAAACAAGTTGCTCCTAATCCTAACAAAATAAAAGTGACAGGAGTAACTACCCCAATGATAAACCAGGTGGAAACATGAAGAAAAAGAGTGAAAGCAAAGATAACAGATAAGCTAATCGCTAGACGAATTTGAGTTTGAGAACGTTGAGTAAATAGCAAAATTAAGTTTAATGCAGTTGTTAGCAAATTAGCTGGAACCAGAAAAGCACAAATAGCAACACAGTTTTGACGAGAAAATTCAAAAATTGGCTCAAAATTTAACAAATTCATCTAGGGTAAATATTTTTTATCTTTCTCGATCGATTGTATACATTTTTATCTCAATTTCAATCTAACTATAGTAGTTGTTTGGCAAAAACACTGGCTTTATCCAAGAAATACTTATAAATTAACTACTTTTATATAAGTTGGCTCGATAACTATAATATAGTAACTAAACCCAAAAAGGTTTTTGTGAGATGGCCAAGGAAGAACATATAGCATTACTCGAGCAAGGTGCAGAAACCTGGAATGAATGGAGAAAGGAAAACCCTAACATAATTCCTGACTTGAGTGGAGTTAATCTTTATGGAAAAAATTTTAGTGACTATAACTTAGATAGAGTTAACCTGAGCAAAAGTAATCTTAGTAATGCTTGCCTCAAAAATATCGAACTAACCAATGCTAATTTACAAGGAGCCAACTTACTGGGTGCAAAGTTACAAAAAGTTCATTTGCAGGGAGCCAATCTAGATTACGCTATTCTCAAACAGATTCAAATCGACTCTGCTAGTATTTTAGACCCCAAAGCCTATAAAGTTTGGGAAATTGTCAATCGAGGAGCAGCTAACAGTAATCTTAACGGAATTGACCTAAGTCATAGTACGCTTTTTCAAGTCGATTTGAGTAATGCAGATTTAAGTGATGCCAATTTAAGGGGAACTAATCTTACTGGTGCTAATTTAAAAGGAGCATATTTGTGTCAGACAAATTTAGAATCTGCTAATTTGAGTAATGCCAATCTTGATAGTGCTTATTTTAGTCATGCCAATCTGAGTCGAGTAAATTTTAGTGGTGCTAATCTTAAGGGTGCTTATCTCAAAGATGCCGAACTACAATTTGCTAATTTTAAGACAGCTAAACTCGATCGCCACAGTATGATCGATCGAAAGTGGCAGTTAGTTTGGGAAATTGTCAATCAGCCAGCAGAAGAAAGAGAGCTGATAGGATTAGACTTAAGTAATGCTGATCTCCAAGGAGCTAACCTTAAAAAAGCCAATCTCTGTAATAGCAATCTCAAAAATGCCGATTTGCGTGGTGCTAATTTATCTGAAGCCGATCTAACTAATGTAGACCTCACTAACACCAAGCTGCAAGGTGTTTATCTCGAATCTGCTAATTTAACGAAGGCAAGAGTTCCTGCGGATTTACCTCATTTGACCAGAACAACTATTATTCCTAAAGTTAGTTCGCCTCGAGTTACTGCGAGTGAGCCATTAGAATCTAATACTGCCACCATAGTTTCTGTAGAGGAACCAATGCAGACTGAAGAAAAAACTTCTTCAGCAAAAACAAAAGTTAATTGGATAATTCCCTTGGGATTATTAATTTCGATCGCTATTAGTTGTTACTTTTTATTTACCTTGCCACAAAATGATGATGGTGATTCTTTGCCCCCACCAGAAAATCTTAATTAACGTTAAGCGGATTAGCGTAGCTCATCCTACGAGATTTAAAAGCTTCGCCTGGGCTGATTCTAGAATTGTGTCTCGGATGAAAGAACTTGCTTGGATAATCTCTACTCCAATTAACTCTCCTGCTTCATTTAATTCGGCGGTAATGTTGGGACTAATCTCGACACTACCTGCTTCTGTTTCATCAGAGAGACTAAGGTGAAGAATATCCTCTTGTTCAAAGTATGTCATTTTGGCATTATTCATTGATAGCAAACCTCCCAGTTTTTAAGCGGAATCGTATTTGTTGACGGGTGGTGCTATGGATAGTCACTGGAGTTATCAAATCACCACTGCGTTCATAAGGAATTATGACTAATCGATTATCGTGTTTGCCAACTGCGATCTCTCTACCTGTGACCGTATCATAATATCTCTCTCCAGAAAATCTCAGGATTTCCTCGATCTCAGTCAAGTCAAATCCCCTTAGAGGATGTTTGAAAAGTCAGATGCCCACTAGGGGTAATGTAATGGGATAGATGTTTGAGGAGTCAAGAAGATGACGACAAGAAGCCAAAAAGCCTATCCCGGAGACCTGACAGAAGCTCAAGCCGAATTGCTTTTACCTCTAATCCCGCCTGGCAAAGAGGGAGGTCGTCCTCGAAGTGTAGATATACTCAGTGTCATCAACGCAATATTTTATGTCCTCTGTACTGGATGCGCTTGGCGGTGGCTTCCCCATGACTACCCGCCTCCTGGAACAGTGTATGATTACTTCAGAAAATGGAAAAAAGAGGGAACTTGGGTCAAAATCCATGACCGTCTCAGGGATTGGGTAAGGACAATAGAAGACCGTCAGGAGCGATGCTAGTGCCGGAATTTTAGACAGTCAATCGGTGAAAACAGCGACGATGATTAATCAAGAGGTGGGTTATGATGCCGGCAAGCAGATTAAAGGAAGAAAAAGATTTACGTATTCTAGATACTTTTGGGCTTTTAATAGCGATAAAGGTTGTGGCGGCTAGTGTACAGGAGCGAGAAGGTGCAAAACAACTTTGGCAGAAAATGAAAAAGCAATCCGACAAATATCCGCGGTTAATCAGAATTTTTGTCGATGGAGGATTTTCGGGAGAAGGCTTAATGCGTTTCGTCATGGACACTTTTGGCTTCATTCTTGAGACGGTACTGCGCTCACAGAAAGCCAAAGGATTTGAAATCTTACCCAAGCGTTGGGTAGTGGAGCGCACTTTTGGTTGGTTTAACTATTGGCGGCGATTGAGTAAAGATTATGAAGTTTTACCTGAAACCTCTGAGGCTTTCATTTACATCGGTATGATTCGACTTATGCTCCGACGACTAGCATAACCCTCTTTTGTCAAATCCAAGTAGAATAAGGGTTTCAACAGTGTGTAGTTTTT
>JASJDJ010000094.1 GCA_030065635.1 Xenococcaceae cyanobacterium MO_188.B32 | reverse complement strand
TGCTTGATATAACTTGAATTTGTACGTTTTCATAGTGTTAGTATTATACTAAAAAAACAATCACAATTCAAGATATTAGAACGTCCTAAAGGACGAGGCTTTAAACCCATTATCACAAGGGTAAAGCAGTTTAAATATGAAAAAACCTTGGTTATCTGTCTTAATTCCTACTTATAATGGTGAAGCTTATTTGGCTTCTGCTTTGGATTCGATTCTTATCCAGGGCGACGATGAGATTGAATGTATTGTGGTAGATGATGGTTCTACCGATTCTACCCTCTCCATAGCCGAATCGTATCGAAATAAACTCTCTCTTACAGTCATTCAAAGGAAAAGACAGAGTAATTGGGTAACAAATACCAACTATGCTCTTGCGTTAGCAGAGGGTGAATATGTATGCTTTTTACACCAAGATGATTTGTGGTTAGAAAATCGTCTATCCACTATGAAAAGATTAATTGAGGAATATCCAGCAGTAAATCTATTTCTTCACTCGTCTTTGTTTATTGATTCTTCTGGTAATCCTTTAGGTTTATGGCAATGTCCTCTACCTAAATATCCCCAAGTTATTGATTCCAATTTAGCGATCGAACGTTTACTCATTCAAAATTTTATCGCGATCGCTGCTCCTATTTTCAAGCGAGATGTAGCCTTAGAAGTCGGTAGACTAGATGAAACTCTTTGGTACACTGCTGACTGGGATTTTTGGCTAAAAATAGCTTCTTCTGGCGATACACTCTATTATCCCCGACCTTTAACCTCTTTTCGTGTACATTCTAATTCTCAGACTGTTATGGGTAGTGCTTCCCAGACTGAGTTTAAACAACAAATGCAGTCAGTACTAGAAAAACATCTTTTGGGATGGCAAGTAGATAACCATAAAAAACAAACAGTCTCCCAAGTAGCATTATTCTCTAGTGAAGTTAATACAACTTTGGCAGCAATGATTCATCGGCAACAAACCAATATGAGTCAACTTTTATGTTCTTTTGTCAATCTCGGTCCGATTGGTTGGGATACATTCATACATAAAGGAGTAAATCATAGTTAATCGGAATCAATCCCATTGAAACATTGCTTTTCGGACAGTGCAGTCACTAGCATCTAAAACCATTAGTGACAACTTAAGACTTTATCCCATTTGTCAAATATTTAGTTACAAAATTTTACTACGTCTCAAAATTATTGCTAATTCTAGCTTTTGAGGTTTTTTCTGATTTTTGCGATCGCCTTGTTTAGTTAGCGATCGCAAGAGTTGACAATAATTGACTGTCCATATTTAGTGGTTTTTAAAAATGGCTACACTACATATGGGACTTGACAAAACGTACCTAATTTTAACTTGTCACCAATGTCTAAAACAATCTGATTCTTAACCCAGGTATGTCCGCGATGATATTCCTGCCTTACCCATCTTTTAATTAACGGGTAATCTAAAAATTTGTTAGTTTTGAGCGACTCAATTAATTCCTTTCTAAAACTAGTATCTTCTAAAGTTTTAGTTTTACCTTTTACTACAGAGTTATTTGAAACTTGCCTTTTTTGTCTTTAATTTTGCTAAATTTTTTACGAACCCAACCAACCAAAAAGCTAGGGCAATTATTATTACAGAAGATAAACCCAAAATTCTTAAGAGTAAGGCAAAGTTTCCTGCCTCCCCACCAGAAACTCCTAATAGTCCTAAACCGCCAATCCAACCCAATTCCATAAAGCCTAAATTAGCCGGAGTAAAGCTTAGTAGCATAGCCGATTGCACTAAGGTAGTGGTAAAAAAGATTGACCAAAACTTAATCGCAAAACCTCCTGCACCAACTACAAAAAAGCCACGTAAAATCCAATTGAAATGGCGAAATGTTGATAGCCAAAAAAGACGTAGGGTAAATCTAGTACTGAGAACTGGAATATCTTCTATTACTTGTTCTTGGGTTACCAATTGTTGCTTGCGAGCCATTAATTGTTTTAGCTTCCAGTAACTTTTGCCCAAGAATAAAATTAGTGGTTTATTCCATCTTGCGATCGCATAATGAATTGCTAATAAAATTACCAAAGTAATAAATATTGCCCAAGATAAAGAGATTTTATCGAACATATAAAGCAGGACAGGAGGTAATAAAAGTACTGGAACCAGAATATTTAATAACTGATCGTAAATAACCGAAAAAAAGCCTCTCGATAAAGAGGTTAATTTATGCATTTTGATCGCCAATCCTTGGACAAATGGCTGTCCAAGGTGTTGGGGTAAAAACTGAATAGCTAAGGTGGCTACAATAATATAACCCAAATAAAAGTCTTGCGATTTTTGATTGTTTTTACTTAATTTTTGCGTGATTATCCTCCATTTATAAGCAGATACCCAAAGATGAATAAAAGTAGTAACTATTACTAAGGCAACAAAAAAAAGATTAAGGTGTTGTAATTTATTAAGTACTTGTTCGCCACTAACCTCAGTTCGATTAAGAACTAGAAAGATTATCAAAATACCAAGACATAAAGATGAAAATGCAGAAATTATTTTTTTCAAAGATAACATTAGGGATGAACTCCGTAAGAATTAACTATAAATTTTGCATAAATTTATAGTTAATAAACATCGATTATTTTCTTGATTTCTTTACATTCGCTGGGGTCTAATGCCGATCTAATTGAAAAAGAATAGCCTAATTGGGGATGAAAATAAGGAGTGTACAAAAAGGTTTTGCGATATTGAAAACTCTTATTCACCAGACAAACATTATCTCCTGGCTGAATTTTTTTGAAGGTAGCAGGGTCAACAAAAGTCTGGATGTGTTTGTCAAGAGTATAGAATTTGGGGGCGATATAAGAAAAATTAGTTTTTACCGCTACCACGACTAAGAACGGGAGACAGGCAATTGCTAAATGGCGGAAGTTAAGCAGACTTGGCGTTTGTGGCGATCGCGATTTCTCTAGATGAGAAACTAACAATAAGTTGAAGGATACCAGGGTTATCATCCAGTACATATAGTACCTTAGTTCGTGAGACTGGGGGGCGATCGCTGTAACAGCAGACATAATTCCCAGTATGGCGATCACCACTTTAGTTTCGCGACAGCGATTCTGCCAAAAGATATATCCCAATACCAACAAATTAAATGCAACGTATGCACCAAAAAATCCACCCAGACGACTCTTCGCTGCATCGGGACTCCATTGATCGATGCTCCACAGCGGACTATTCACTTCAAAGATAGAATACAGCCACCGCACTACTTGTGGTCTATCTTTAATCAAATCCGATGCGTGTTGATAAAAGCCAACATCGTGGTTGAGGACAATTCCTGCCAATTCAAACCGTATCGGATAAAAAGGGTTGCCATAGATAACTACATTTTTTAGTGGAGTTGCAAAAATGAGCAAACCAGCCAGAATCACGATGGGGAGAAGCTTTAGCAACCAGCGGTAGGTTTTTTTCCCCGCTCGAATCAGTTGCCAGCGTAACCAAACGATCCGCAGCAGCGCAAAACTCAAAACGAAAGCGACTATCGGGATTAATTGAAACTTGGTATTTACTGCTGCTACAGATACCAGCAAAATCAGTATAAAGTTACGACGATTGTCAACCTCTTTTCCTCTGTGGACATAGAGATAATAGGTTGTCAAAATCAAAGCTGAGAGCAAGACAGCGCCAGGCAGATCGACATAAAAAGAAGAAGCATGAATTTGGACTAGGGGAATTGCCAGTAATGCAATGCCACTGAGATAAAAAGGTACTTGGAAGTAAGAATTTAAGAAAAAACAATACAGGAGCAAGCTGAAATAATTGACTAAGTTGCTTGCTTGTACGTGTCTGGTAACAAACCAAAAAAAGCCACCTAGATATTCCACTAATAGGGGAAAGCCAAGGTAGCGATATTCCTCTTTAACGAAGTTGGTATATTGCTCCGCTGGTACAATGTTCCAAAGTCTAGCGGCGAAAGGGATATGATACCACCAAGTATCGAAGGATCTGTCAACATCGACGATCGCCTTGAAAAAGATCGAGATGGCAATGGTTAAGGCAAGCAGATTGAGAAATATTACTAATCCCCAGCTTTTTTTTGGTAATTCGATGCTCATGTTTTAAATATAGATAAGTAGAAAAGTATTTTTAGAGTATTTTTTCCCCAGCCAAACATTCTTGAGGTGTTCCAGTTGCTTTGATCGAATAAGAATAGTCTAATTGGGGATGAAACTTAGAAGCATATAGAAAAGTATTGGGCTGTTTGCCAACCAAACAGACTTTATCGCCTGGATTAATTTGTCTTAAAATCTCGGGTTTGACTCTCGCTTGTATATGTTTGTCGAGAGTGTAAAACGATGGTTTTGCGTAGAAATTCCCTATTTTGGAAAGGACGATGGTGAGGAATAAGGCATACACGAGTCCAATATATTTGGGTCTCAGCCATCGCAACTTGTCTGGCGATCGCTCGTAACGAGAAACTAGATACAAGTTGAGCGATACTAAAGAGATCATCCAGTACATAAAGTATCTCAGTTCGTGAGATTGAGGAAAATTAGCAGCTACTATTGACATAATTACTACTGAGATGACGGCGATAGTAGTTTCTCGGCAGCGGTCTCTCAAAAATATATATCCTAGAAGGAGTAGGTTGAAAACAACATAAGCACCAAAAAACCCACCCATTCGATTCTGATTTGGATCGTTGCTCCATTGATCGTGAGTCCATTTTGGACTGTTAATTTCGAGAATCGAATATAGCCATCTCTGAGGTCGAGAAGCTCCTTTTAGATAATCGGGAGAAGCATTGTATAAAGGATGTTTGTGATTTAAAACTACACCTGCCACTTCAATTCTTACTGGATAAAAGGGATTGCCATAAAGAACGATATTCTTTATGGGTGTTGCAAAAATCAACACAGAAGCGACTAAAGCGAGCGGTACTACTTTGAGCAACCATTTTTTTGAGGCTTTAGTTTGTTTAAACTGCAGCCAGATAATCCTCAAGCCAATAAAACAGAGGATTAAAAAAACTAGAGGTTGCAACTGTGGCTTAATATTGGCTGCGCTAGCAGCAGCCACAAAGATAACGAGCAGATCTCGTTTGGTCGGAAAATCATCCTGTTTGTAGAGTAAATAGGTCATCATCACCATGATTGAGATACCGATGTTTCCTGGCAAGTCTACATAGCATGTGGTAGCGTGAGTAAGAACCAAAGGAATCGCCAACAAAGCGATCGCAGATAGGTAGAGAGGAACTTTAAAATAGACTTTTAAGAAGCAAATAAATAAAACTAAGCTTAGAAAGCTAACTAAGTTAGCAGCTTGAACGTGCCGAAAGACAAACCAGAAAAATCCTTGCAAAAATTCTGCCAAGATTGGAAAACCATCAAAACGATGCTCCTCATGGTTTTCAAGACCGTAAAATTCTGCTGGAACAATTCTCCAGATTCTTGCCGCAAATGGGAGATGATAAACCCAGGTATCCCATTGTTTATCTACATCGATAATACTCTTTAAAAATGTTGATGTTGTTAAAATTAGTGCAATAAGTTTTAGGCAAGTCTCAATACCGAAGTTTTTGATCTGTAATTTTCTGCTCATGCTCTTATAATTAAGCTTCTTGTTTGGATATCTAGATCATTGACGTTCTTTATTTTTTAAGTGCCTCTTTCTGCATTGCTTGAGAGAAAAGCAGTTCCATTTGTTGAGCCACACCATTCCAGTCGTAACTTTGTGCCCTCTTCTTCGCATTCTCGCTCAATTGAGTCCACCTTTCAGGATCATCAAGCAGTGTCTCAATAGCAACAGCAAGAGAAGCAGGATCGGGTTTTGCGCAAATACCTTCTATGCCGTCGCGCACTAACCCTGAAATAGCACTTTCAGGGGATTCGCAATATATCACCGGAATCCCAACTGCCATAGCTTCGAGTGGGAACATTCCAAAACCCTCGCGGGAGGAAGGCTGTACAGCGATCTGGGCACTTGCTAGTTGACGCCACACATCGTCATTCGTGGGCAAACGTCCCATGAAGTTCACTCTGCTACTAATACCTAACTGTTCAGCCAAGATTTCCAGACGCTGACGATCTGGCCCATCCCCGACAATAGCCAAAAGAACCTCCTCTTGCGGTAAGCGAATTCGCGCCAATGCCTCTAGTAACAGATCGATACGCTTCTCCCTCATCAAGCGTCCAGCGTAGACAAGTGGCGGGCCATCATGCTCGACCCCATTGCTCGCCTCTTGGATTTGCTTGAGGGAGACGCCATTGGAAATAACAGTTACTTTACCTGACTTAAGACGATGAGCTTGCAAGCGTTCAGCAGTTAGTTGACTGACAGCGTTTACTTCATTCCCTAACTGAGCGCAAAGATATTCAATTCCCCTGAATATCTGAGAGGCGAATCTTCCAGAGTACTCTCGCCAATAACGACCCCAGTATTCGTGCCAAGTTACTACCAATGGCTTACGGGCAATAGCACAAGCTATTGCTAGAGGAAATAAATGTATGTAAGGGATGTTTGCCGTTTCCACTACGTCGAATTGCTTGAGCTTCAAACTCATGACAGCAACAGCGAATCTGAGGGATACCAAAGCGCTCCTTTTACCCGCACTATTGTAAAGACTTTGCTGAAACGGCATCGGCAGAACTTGAACCCCAGGGAAAGGCTGTTGAGCTTCCTTACTCCATCCAGCTAAAGTGACTGAGTGACCGCGCTGTGCCAGCTCCCTAGCCAAATGATAATTGCGATGTTCTACGCCGCCAAGGGACTCAGGGTAAACACAGTCATAAACAATCAGAATTTTGAGTGGACGTGTAGTGATCATAATTATTGCTTGGAGCAAAGCAAATTATACATTGCGTTTGGTTGAATCAGCTCTTTAGGCAGAGACTGTGAATCCAGGGGAAAAGAATAAAGATCGCGTTCAATCATCTGCGCTTTTGTAAAACCTAGCTCTTTGAGGGTTGAAATGACTGAAACAGGGTCAATTCCACTGCGCTTAATAGCACTCATATTAAATTCCATGATAAGTCGCATAGATGGATTTCTGCGACTTAGCTCTTTCATGCCTTGTAAAGCTGCTTGCTCCTGACCCTCAATATCCATCTTGATTAAATCTACTGAAGGCCAGTTCTGTTGAGCAAAGAAATCATCTAGGCTAGTGGTCGAAACTGTTTGACAGGTCTTAGATGATGAATCCGTTACAGATGAATCAGTCACTATATAAGCTCTTTCGGGTTCTGGGCGATAGAACAATGCTTTGCCTTCACCATTGGAGACAGCCTTGGAGACAGGGACAACGTTTTTGCAGTTGTTCTCTGCCAGATTCCGCTCGAGGAAAGTAAAGGCATCTGCATCTGCTTCAAAAGCGTAAACTCGTCCGCTATCACCTGTAAGCCTACTCGCCATCAGCGTATAGTAGCCAATATTGGCTCCTACGTCAACCACTGTCATGCCTGTCTTGACTAGGTCTACAAACTGCTTCATTGCCTCCTTTTCATATAAACCAAGGAGTATGGTTCTGGAGCTGGGATAGCCCTCTGGGATCAATAGATTGATTGAATAAGGGAGAGCGATTGTCACCTCTTCGTTCGGCGGAGGAGCTAAAAACCTTCCGACATTGTACATAGCATCTATAATCGGAGCTAACATACCTACACGACGAAAAACTGCTGCTGTTCGTACACCTATTCCCCAGATAAAATTCTGTAGCTGCTCAACCATGAATATCTCTCCAAATATTATGAATTTAAAACCTAAATCTATTATTTATTGATGGCGCATTCCAGTTGCAATATTGAATCAAATATCAGAAAAGATCGCCGATCAATCTTGTTGTACAAGCACGAATGCTAGCAAGAAAATGCTTTTACAAATTATATTCTTTATGCTTTAAAAATTTACTCTTAATCTTTACTACTACGAAAAAATAGATTTTAAAGTTTATCATAGCCCCATTTTTGTTCAAGGTCTACTCCGAGCAACTGGGACATCTTTAGAACTTCTGGCTTAAATTTTTGCATTAGCTGCTCTCGGATTTTTATTGGCAGTGATGACCTGGAAGATTCTTTCAAAAGCAATTTTGCCACAATTTTATCTCGTACAATTTCATTGAATCTCTGAGAAAATAGTTTTCTAGATAAATATTTTAATTTTGGATTGTTAACTATTGAATTGAGTTGCTTGAACCTAATATCTTTACTAGTATTAACTAAGCAATATTGAGGTGAAAAACTAGTGTCTACACCTAAAAAGCGTGAAATTTCTCGAAAAAAATGATGATTTTTTTCGAGAAAATCTTCGTAAATAATTATTTTTATCTGTGATAAACCGAATTTATCATAAAATCGCTTTACTTGCTCGTAATAATTGACTCTTTTAGAATAGTACAACCAAGATGGACACATCGTTCTTGGGGGAATTAATTCGCCTTTAATTCTAGATGATTCTAATAATAATGCTTTTGAAAAATCTTCTTCATCTTCATTTGTATAATTAAGGTAATAATTATGCAAAGAGTAAAGGAAACTAAGGGGTTCTCTAAGTAAAATGATTATTTTTGCTTCTGGATTGAATTTATGTATTTCACTCGCAGCTACTTCTGAAGACAAGGCATGATCGGAAGTTTCGCCTATTATTTTTTGTGAGCTAGCTCTTGAAAAAAGCTTCAAATACTCATTTTCGTCTCTAACATCAAAAAATAGCTGAGATTTGTGAAAGCTGTCACTTTCTCTATGAAAATCTTTGCAAAAATAATTTGGACATTTTATCTTTGCCATGAATATATCTGGGTGTTCACCTAAAAACTGATCTAATGCTGTCGTGCCTGATTTGGGTTGTCCGACTAGAAAAAGATTAGGTTTTCTCATTTCATCCTCCAGTGATACTGTTTGTTGTTATTTAACCAGTGGCTAACAGGCATAAACTTATCGATAGTAGCTTAGTATTCCTCCAACAGTAAGGAACAGTAAGGGCTGCCACCAATTGCGATTTCTCAGATCCCACTCAATCGTGGGGTGAAGTCCTTCTTCTACAGTTTCTGTAGGAGTCCAACCTAATTCAGTTGCGATCTTACTACTTAATAGCATAGTGGCGGTTATGTCAAGCTGGGTCTTTGACAAAGGTAATCAGCTTTTGGGTAGGGGTGTTTTGCGAAACGCCCTTACGAGATATGTCGCCTTCTTTTTTCAAAATGGTATAAGTTCCCCTGGTTGACCTCTATGGATGACAACATCAAGGGCGTTGCAATGATCGCCGATTCAATCCTAATATACTCAAAAAGAAGCTGGAAAAAATAACCTGGAAACCAAGAGCAAGGCAGGTAACTGCTGGAATAACGATTCCATCATATTTTTTGGATGTAGGGAACCAAACAGGTTGTTTTCCCAGACAATAAAAGCATAAATAGAAGCAGCAATTCCGACTAACAAGAGAATACTTCCAAATTTTGTGTGGTTTAAATTTTGCCATTGGGTTAGAAAATAATTATTAAGATACTCCTATGCCCAGAATTAGTGACGATTAAGTGGTAAATTTGCCATTGGGTTTTTGACTATTATCAAAAATAATCTAAAGACGTAAAAGTGTGGTAAATGAAAAAAAAAACTAGGGTAGCAAAATATACTGAAATATACTGGAGTTCTCCTCCATATTTATCAGCGATCGCGCTTTTTGCCGTCCCTGCGGTTTTAACTCATGCCATTACTAGTTTTGTCGATCTACCAGGCAATATAGGGGTTTCGATTCTGGTGATGATGACTTATTCATTCTTTAAGGAAGACAAGTTACCTACCCCAAAAGAATTATTGATTGCCTTTCTAGGTGCAGCAGTAGCAGCCAATACCAAACCACAGTTACAACCTTTGGTGTTTTTAATCTACTGTGTTGTTGCCATGAGGCTAATTTGGCTTTACTTCAAGCACTCTAAAACCCCAAGTCAACAATTACTCAAGGTAGTACCTGTTGCCATCCTGGCATCAATCTTAATCTTTGCCACACCAGTCAAAAATATTGTTCTTCATGGTAATCCCTTTTATCCGATTAAAATCCAAGTAGCTGGTGTTGTTTTGAATCATAAGTTAAGTCCCCAGACTTACAACGAAGGAAATAGACCACAGAAATGGCTACGTTCAATTCTAGAAATTAAAACTCCTCCTTATTGGACAGCCGATCAATGGAATAACAACGATGACCGATATATGGATCGAGGTGGGGGTTTTTTTGGCGCGTACGTTATCTTTAACGTCTTACTGTTAGTAGGTTTATTTATACGAGAACAACTACAAAATAAGAGATTGCCCAAAATAGAGCGATCTTCAGCAGCAACCAATGCTTTAGTAACTGCAATTTTAATGTCTCTCGTACCAGCTAATTTTCCCCAGTCTCATGAATTGAGATATTTCATGTTCTGGATGATTTGCTTAATCTCTTTCAACTTACATCTAATCTCACAACCTCAAAAAAAAGAGCAAAAATGGAGATGGTTACAGCCAAAATATATAGGATTGGTGTATCTAATATTTCTTATTTTCATCCCGAATTAGATTATTCTTATTCTATTAAAGTGGCAGTAGACCCTGAAAACTGTGGCGATCGCAAGGTTGTTCCTACTAGTTTAGATAACAGGAATCCTAGTTTTATCATGTTCCCCTTTGCTGCTGTGAATTTGGGGTATAATTCCAGCAGAGCTTCATACTTTTTATCGAAGAAATAGCTAACAGCTAATAGCTATTTATGTCTATTTTTCCTCTCATTATTTGCTCAAAAACTTCAGAGCGACTTATTTTTAACTTGTCAGCCATCTCATCTAACTTCTTTGAGGTTGTGGGAGTAAGCATAAACTGATACTTCTTTTTTGTTTCTCCGTACTCCTTTTGTTCGGCTCTTATTATTCTCGGCATAGTAATTTCTTATTTTTTTTCTTGTCTCAATTATATACTGCTTGTTTTTTATCCACATATATGGGTATAATTTAGACAATTAAAGAGCGATCGCCCTAGCTCTCAACTTGTGCGATCGCTTATGCACCATCCATACGAAATGGCAATCCTATGATAAACCAACCACTCTTTAACAATCAACTAAAAGAAGTACTTGGTTTTTTATTCCAAGGCAGGAAAATAACTATTTTGCGCTTTATCCGTCACTGTGGTAGAGCTAAAGTAACCTGGATTTATTACTCTCAAGGGAAATTTTTACGTGCTACATTTATAAGTTTCAAAGAGTTAACTAGAGCATTTCTTTTGTGGCTTAGTACCATCAACCTGCTGGAAACCAAACTTGATGAAAGGAAAGCAATCGGGAGAGCTAACTATATGTTGCTCAGTGTAGGGGATGCGGTGTTTCACAGCAAGCGAAAAGATAATCGGCTCGGTGTTATCGTTGAGAAAACCCTACAAAACTATTTGTCAATAGTGTGGGTCGATTGGGGCGATAGCGTGCCAATCCCTGAAATGCCGTGGTTCATTGAAGTGTATTAATGAATAATACAAAAAAACTACTAAATGAGTTAACCAGTTTGAACGATATCGACTATCAAACAGATTTCTATGGATGGACACAGCAGCAAGCAAATTTATTAAGAAACAAACAATTTAATTTGCTTGACTGGGAAAATATTGCTGAAGAAATTGAAGATATGGGGCGATCGGAAAAAAGGCAGTTAGAGAGTAGGTTAGAAGTACTCGTTATGCACCTACTTAAATGGCAATTTCAGCCTAATTTCCGCTCCCGTAGCTGGCAATTAACTATTAAAGAGCAACGCCTTCGATTAGAAAAATTGCTCAAAGAAAACCCCAGTCTGAAATCTAGTCTTGCTGATATCCTAGAAAAAATTTATCCTTTAGCAGTTATAAGTGCTGAAAAAGAAACAGGATTGTCTTTATTTCCTGAAACTTGTCCTTATCAGCTAAGAGAAATATTTTCTTGTGAATTTTTTCCTGACGAGGGGTTTTAGGGAATGGAAATTGAATCCGATCGCGCTACTCAAAGATAGAGATATAGATGGAGGAATCAGCTAGATGAAAGTAACTTGGCAACAAAATAGTAATAACCCCGATAATCCAGATAATCTAGACGCGATCGCTCAATGGTGGAATAATTTAGATGGTAAAGAAATTAGTTGGCAGCAACGATTAATTCCCGATACTGACGAGGTAGAAGAAATTAACTGGGAAGTCCAAAAATTCGATGAAAAATTTCTAATTCAAACTTCTCAATTACGAGGAATAACTGTTTATTGGCAAAAAAGTAACGCTAAAGACGAGCGTAATATTACTGCCAGAAAATTTCTATTAGATAAGGTCAAACAGAAGCTCTATATTTATCCTCAATCTCAAAAACAAGTAGTAATTTGTGTTAGTTTACCTCAAGTTATTTACCAAACAATTGAATTAACTAATCCACAGATAATTGGTAAAGCAGTAGGAGATAACTATCTTTTGCTGTTGCGAGATCCAGAACAAAAACTAGATGTGACAGTTAGCCTCAATTCTCAGAAAATAGAAGAATTATTAGCCAGTCTAAAAGAGCAGGGAGTAGCGAATAGTAATTAACGATCGACAATCAATTGAGTCATTAACTAAGAAATTTTAAAATGTTATCCAATTCAGATTTAGTTTTAGTTGCAGGTGCTACTGGTGGAGTAGGACAATTAGTAGTAGCTAAATTATTAGAAAAAAATATCCCCGTTCGTGCTTTAACCCGAAATAAAGATAAAGCCAGTCAGATGTTTGAGGGCAAAGTAGAAATTGTCGTAGGAGATATTTGCCAACCAGATACCCTACCCAAAGTGACCCAAAATGTAACTCACATTATTTGTTGTACTGGGACAACAGCTTTTCCTTCTAGTCGATGGGATTTTACCAATCTATTTAAAGCGACCAATACACCAGAAAAAGTAGATGGGGAAGGAACAAAAAACTTAGTTGCAGTTGCACCAAACAACCTCAAAAGATTTGTCTTTGTCTCTTCCTGTGGCGTACTACGCAAAGATAGCTTTCCTTTTAATCTGCTTAATGCTTTTGGTATACTCGATGCCAAACTAGAAGGAGAAGCAGCAATTAAAGCTTCAGGTTTACCCTACACAATTATCCGTCCTGGAAGATTGATTGATGGCCCTTACACATCTTATGACCTCAATACTTTACTAAAAGCCAAGACTGATGGCAAAAAAGCAGTAGTTTTGGGTACGGGAGACAAGCTTAATGGAGAAACTAGTCGTATTGATGTGGCTAATGTGTGCGTTGAATGTTTAAACTATGACAACACTATAGGAAAAGCGATCGATATTATCAATTCTGGTGAAAGACCACCTGTTACTAATTGGCAACAACTTTTTGCTCAAATTTAATTCAGAATCGATCTAGCATATTTTTTCTAGAATTTTGCCAGCAATTATCACAATGACCACATCTAAAATCTCGTGCTTCTTTAGTAAAGTTAAAAGCAGTTAATAAGAATTTCCAACGACATTCCTTAGTTCTTAAATACTGGTTCATCTGTTTTTGCCAACGTTGGTACACGGTGATTAAATTTTCCCAAGATACCCGAACAGAAGGAGCGCATTTTTGGTAAGAAAAAGGGTCTTGCCACTCTAGTTGTCCCAAACTATGGAGTATTCCCAAAGCGGTTTTTCCTTGCAGAAATTCTTTTTCGATAGTTGCTATTTTTCCGCGTATCGGTATTTGCTTGGCTATTGCTTGGGCTTGTTGCCACTGTTTTTCTAGCTGTTTTAAAAAAAACTGACTTCTTTGTTTATCTTCTGGGTTTAACCATCCTGTGGGTTCACTCACTAAAATTAGGGCATTAGCTGGTTGTCCATCTCTTCCTCCCCTACCAATTTCCTGTAGATATTCTGATAGTAACTCTGGTAGCTGAAAATGAACAATCCAACGGCAATTTGGTTTGTTAATTCCCATGCCAAAAGCGGAAGTACAAATCACAAAAGTTATTTTCCCTGTCAACCAATCTTGTTCTATGCGTCTTCTAGTTTGAGCATCTAATCCAGCATGATAAGCTTTAGTGGAGAGCTTGAGAGAGTCAAACCAGTTCGCTAATTCTTCGCTATCTCTACGGGAACGTACATAAATCAATCCCGATTGTTGAGGATGATTTTGGATAAATTTGAGGGTTTGTTGTTTTTTACCTTTTGGTGTCCAAATTGTTTTAACTTGCAGATGGAGGTTAGCACGATAGGGACTGAGTAAAAAAGTTTTTGGTTGTTTTAGTTGTAGAGTACGAATAATTGCTTTTTGAGTAACCGCATCAGCAGTAGCTGTAAAAGCAGCGATCGCGATTTTACTTCCTGGTGGTTTACTTTTAAGTAGGCTAGGACGAACTATCTGCAAACGTCTATAAGCGGGACGAAAAGTAGTGCCCCATTGCACCAAGCAATGAGCTTCATCCAAAATCAAACTGTTAATCTTAACTTGGGGTTGCGCTATTGTTTGCCAAACTGGAAGAGAAAGAAGAGTTTCTGGCGATAGATATAATAACTTTAGTCGCTGTTGTTCGATCGAGCTTAAGATTTGTTTTTTCTCATATCTCGGTAATTCACTATGTAAAAGGGCAGCAGGGAGATGGCGTTGTTGTAATTCTTTAACCTGATTCTCCATTAACGCCACCAGGGGAGAAACAACCAAGGTTAAACCCTCTCGTACTAATGCAGGTAACTGGAAACAAAGAGATTTACCCCCACCAGTCGGCATAACTACTAGAGTATCTCGTGATTTTAATACACTCTCGATTATTTCTGCTTGAGGATAACGAAAACTTTCATATCCCCAAAATTGCTTCAAACTCAGGTGAATTTGCTGCCAAAGCTCGGGAAGATAGGTCATATTTTTAAGTTATCTGAGAGGAGTATGAAAAGTCAAGCGTCGGTAACCCATCAACCAGGCAAATGTTCTCTCGACTATCCAACACCAAGGCAGCACTTTAAATCCTTTTTTCTGAGTGCGTTTTACCACTTCTAACTCTAAATCGTAATCATCCTGAATCTGGTTGTGAAATTCTTCTTTTTGATAGCCTCCATCTATAAAATTACATCCTCTCAAACTATAGCCTTTCTCACTTGTTAATTACTCGTATTTAATGTAGATTGATTATCAATATAGATACCTAAACAAATGTTAACAGCAGTTCAAAATTAAATTAACAACAAGTTAAGGACATGAAACACCAGACAGAAAGGCAAGCTTGGATGGAGATCCTAGCTAAATCTTCTGTAGTCAATATAGAACGACAGGTTCAAACTTTGGGTAAATTACCAGAGTATAGCTTTTTGCGATCGCCTGAAATTGGGTTGACAATGTTGAGAGGAAGGGCTGGAGGTACAGGAGAAGTATTTAACTTGGGAGAAATGACGATTACTCGCTGTGTCGTCAAGATATTGGATACTATTGGTTTTGGATATGTGGGAGGGCGATCTAAACGCCATGCAGAATTAGCTGCTGTCTGCGATGGTTTATTGCAACAAAACGAATGGTCTTTCACGGTACAAAATCAAGTCATTCAACCTCTACAAACAATAATTCAGCAAAAACAAGAGCAACAACAACGTCAAACTGAAGCAACTAAAGTTGAGTTTTTTACGATGTTACGGGGAGAGTAAATCAATGAACAATAGATAATTGACAATGATTACCACATTTCCGGGTTTTAACAACTTAGTACATGATTCTCAGAGTACCTTTCGTATATTATTAGATGCCCTGTCTAGACCAGGAACTATTAATCAAGTTACAGCACAACTGACAGCACCATCAGGATTAAATTTAGCCTGCGCTGCTGCTTGTTTGACTTTGTTGGATTTAGAAACCCAAGTATGGTTGCAACCAGAGTTAGATCGATCGGTACAAAACTGGCTATTGTTTCATACTGGTTGTCGATTTACCAAAGAAACTAACAAAGCAGATTTCGCAGTTATCTGGAATATGGATCGTATGCCCAATTTATCAGAATTCAAACAGGGAACACCCGTATATCCAGAAGATTCCACCACATTATTAATTGATGTAGGGGCAGATAATGCAAGGGCGAACAACCGTTCACCTCTACTGAAAGGTGCAGGTATTAATGAAGAAATTACCATGCCGATCGATTTACCAGATTCATTCTGGCAACAATGGCAACAAAACTATAACTCTTATCCTTTAGGTATAGATATCTATTTCTTTACTGAAAACAAAGTAATTGGTTTACCCCGAACAAGCTGTAAAACAAATCAATAAAGTTCTAATTGAACTGATAACTGTTTACTGATAACTGATAACTGAAAAATGGCTTACGTAGCAGTAAAAGGTGGCGAACAAGCAATAAAGAATGCCGAAGCTTTATTACAAGCAATGCGGAGGGGAAATAAAGATATTCCTGAATTATCCCTGGAACAAATAAAGCAACAATTGGCTTTAGCAGTTAACCGAGTTATGGCAGAGGGGAGCTTATATGACTGTGATTTAGCAGCCTTAGCAATTAAACAATCTTGGGGCGATTTAGTTGAAGCAATTTTTTTATTACGGGCTTATAGAACTACTTTACCAAGACTTTATTACAGTAAGCCTTTGGACACAGAAAAAATGCAGGTTCAAAGACGTATTTCTTCTATTTTTAAAGATCTACCAGGGGGACAAAAACTAGGGGCAACTTATGATTATATTCATAGATTATTAGATTTTAAATTGGCAGCCGAAAATAACGAATATCATGCACCAGAAATAGATAATAATAATGGAACAGTACCAAGAGCGATCGATACATTAAACCAAGAGGGATTAATTCAATCCGAAACCGATATTACCGATACAGATAACGAACCATTTGATCTTACCAGACAATCATTAAGCACACCAACAGATAGAGATGCCAGACTACAAAATTTAGCCCGTGCTGATGAAGGTTTTCTATTAGGATTAGCCTATTCCACTCAAAGAGGATATGGCAAAAATCATCCCTTTGCAGGAGAAATAAGAGTTGGCGAAGTAGAGGTGATTATCGAACCAGAAGAACTAGATTTTGAAGTCGCGATCGCCGATATTCAAGTAACCGAAGTTCAGATGGTAAATCAGTTTAAAGGCAGCAAAGAATTACCACCCCAATTTACTCGCGGATATGGTTTAACTTTTGGTTATAACGAACGTAAAGCAATGTCTATGGCAATAGTCGATCGAGCTTTGAGGGCAAAAGAATTTGGGGAAGAAATTGAAGGAGTGGCACAAGATGAGGAGTTTGTTTTATACCATTCAGATAATGTGGAAGCACAAGGTTTCGTACAGCATTTAAAGTTACCCCACTATATTGATTTTCAAGCAGAATTAAATTTAGTTAGACAGATGAAGAAAGAACAAAAGTTGGATAGTGATAATGAATATAAAGTAATAAAAAATATAAAAATACGCCCAGAGGAATCAAAAGATTATTCAGAAATAAGCGAAGTAAACAATTTAGCATTTGGACAAGAGAATGAAGCCAATGTTTTTAATGATGTTTAAATAATTCAACCTAAAAAAATACTTAAATTAAAAATAAAGCAGGATCGACGTTAAATCTTTCACCTAATCTAATCCCATGAGTTTTACTAATTTTTCGCTTTCCATTAAATACCTCTGAGGTAATTCCTTTAGAGCTAAAAACATCTAATAAATCAGCTTGTCGTAAATTATTAGCTTCCATCAAAAAGTGTAGTCTAGATAAGGGAGTGGAATGATTTTCAAAAGTGTATTGTTTACTTTCAATTATAATTCATTTCACTAGCTAATGACTAAAACTGAACTAAATAGCAATTCATCTAATTCATCGACAGAACCAGGATTCAACTTCGCCTATCTCGACGAACAAACCAAGCGATCGATCCGTCGTGCTATTCTCAAAGCTGTCGCTATACCCGGGCATCAAATACCCTTTTCTTCCCGCGAAATGCCCATGTCTTATGGCTGGGGAACAGGAGGAATTCAAGTAACTGCATCAGTTATCGGCAAAGAAGATACTTTAAAAGTAATCGATCAGGGTGCAGACGATACCACTAATGCAGTGAATATTAGGCGATTTTTCAAGAAAGTTTGTGGTGTCAATACTACGGAAAAAACCAGCGAAGCCACCTTAATTCAAACCCGCCATCGCATTCCAGAAACACCATTAAAAGAAGGACAAACCATTGTCTATCAAGTTCCCATGCCCGAACCTTTATTTGTAATTGAACCATCCAGAACAGAAGCAGCAAAGATGCATGCTTTAGAAGAATATGGCTCGATGTACGTCAAATTATATGAGGATATTACTAACTACGGATATATTGCTACTGCATATGATTATCCTGTAATAGTAAACGATAGATACTTAATGAAACCCAGTCCTATTCCTCGGTTTGATAATCCCAAAATGAATAATAATCCTGCCTTACAATTATTTGGTGCAGGAAGAGAAAAGAGAATTTATGCCGTTCCTCCTTATACCAAAGTTAAAAGTTTAGATTTTGAAGATTATCCTTTTAGTGTGGAAAACTGGGATAACAAAGCCTGCGAGTTTTGTGGTTCAACTGATAGTTATTTGGATGAAGTTGTAATTGATAATGAAGGGACAAGAATGTGGATTTGTTCGGATACAGACTATTGCAATGGACAATTGATAGTTAATTCTCTAAATTGTATGTCTTAAAATAAGAAGGAATAGTAATTAAAGGCGTGTAATTATAACTATATATCTAAGTCTAGTTAACCTTTAGAAAAATGAAATCATGGAAGAATTACTAGAACTAAGAAAAAGCATTACTTGTGGTGACTATGCAAAAGCTTTATCTATTGTTGATGAATTAGAAGCAATGTCAAAAGAAGACAAGCTAGACAAAATATATAGCTATGCAATTATTCTACTTTTACATTTAATCAAACAAGATGCCGAACAAAGAACTACTAAATCTTGGGACGTTTCCATTAAAAATTCAGTAGAAAGAATTAATCGTACTAATAAACGGCGTAAAAGTGGCGGTTATTACGCTAAAAAAGAAGAATTACTAGAAATAATCGAAGATGCTGTTAATCCTGCCTTGAGAAACGCATCTTTAGAAGCTTTTGAAGGAAGTTGCAGCGAACAAGAACTTTTAGAAATAATAGATTTAGATTCAATTAAAACTAAAGCATTAGAAATGTTGGATTACTAAAATGAAACCATTGTTAAATATAAACAGGCTATCCAAAACTTATGGCAAGTTAAAAGCTTGTAATAATATCAATTTCAATCTTTATCCTGGTCAAGTTTTGGGTATTGTTGGAGAATCAGGATCGGGAAAATCTACCTTGTTAAATTGCATTGGTAGTAACTTAGAAATCGATACAGGAGAAATTATTTATACTAATAGCAAAAATGAAATTTTAAACATTAAACAATTACCCGAACCACAACATCGCAAACTAACAAAAACTGAATGGGGATTCGTTCAACAAAATCCCCGTGATGGTTTAAGGATGAATGTAACCGCAGGAGCTAATATTGCAGAAAGACTATTAAATGTGGGAGTACGTCACTATGGCAATATTCGAGAAGAAGCTAAATATTGGCTCGAACAAGTAGAGATAGATACTAATAGAATGGATGACTTTCCTCATACTTTTTCAGGAGGGATGCAACAACGCTTACAATTAGCCAGAGTTTTAGTTACTAAACCTCGTTTAATCTTTATGGATGAACCTACAGGGGGATTAGATGTTTCCGTACAGGCGAGGCTTTTAGATTTATTGCGTTCTTTGGTGAGGAATTTGCATCTTAGTGTTATTTTAGTGACTCATGATATCGGTGTTGTCAGATTATTAGCTCATCGGTTATTAGTTATGAAAAATGGTCAAATGGTAGAGTCGGGTTTAACGGATAGAGTTTTAGACGATCCTCAACATCCTTATACACAACAGTTAGTTAGTTCCGTATTAATTAACAATTGACAATGGACAATTATGTTTTGAAAATTTGCCTTTTTACGAGCATCACTTTTAGAAAGTTCTTTGATTGCTGCTTCTATTTCTACTAAAGTTTTTATTAAAATTAATTATTGTTATCAAATTATGAATTTTCTACGAGTAGCTGTAACCATTAATTTGATTTTAATCGATCGCGATACTCCAATTATATTTTAAGTTCGATCGATAAAACTAAACTAAAAGTAATCTATTTTAAACCCAGTAGTTATTTGCGAAATCCAGCCTATATAGTTAGTTTGAACCTTTTCAAATCCTAAATCATTCATACCTCAGCTTTGGGGTTAGAAATTTGGCAGATTTATTTACTGTTCACTAATACTTCTTTACCGAATACACTATATCCTGTCTTGTGGTTAGGAAGTATCGCTCTAATCGTTCATTTAATGGAAGGTTTAATTGCTGCTTTCAAAGCCAATGCTTGTCATAAGAATTTCATAACCTATGGCATCTATACTTTCTTTGTGGGGTTTGTAGGATTGTTGGAATTACAAGAAATAGCATCCAATCCCGAAAAATAAGACTAATTAATATTTATGACTACGCAAGAATTAATTATTAAACAACCTGCGATCGCTCTTTCTGCCGATACTCTTTTATATGCCACAGGAATATACAAAACTTTTACTCTACATAACCAGGGAGGGATTAAGTTACCTGTATTAAAGAATATCATTTTAGAAGTTAAAGCAGGGGAATGCATAGCATTAACTGGCGTATCTGGATCGGGAAAATCTACCTTGATGAAATCTCTTTATGGTAATTATGGTATCGATCGCGGTGAAATTTGGGTTAAACATAATAATCATTGGGTAGATTTAGCAAAGTTACCACCTCATAAAATAATTAGAATAAGACAAAAAACTATTGGTTATGTGAGTCAGTTTTTACGAGTAATTCCTCGCGTACCAGCTTTAGATGTGGCAGCCGAACCACTATTAGAATTGGGTATAGATATCGATACAGCTTATAAAAAAATTAAAGAACTTTTTAGCTTATTAAATTTACCAGAAAGACTATGGCAATTATCTCCTACTACCTTTTCTGGTGGTGAAAAACAAAGAGTCAATATTGCTCGTGCCTTAGCGGTAAACTATCCTATTTTTTTGTTAGATGAACCCACATCAGCTTTAGATGCTACTAATCGTCAGGTTGTAGTTGATTTATTAACAGCTAAGAAACAACAAGGATGTGCTTTAATTGGTATTTTTCATGATGAAGAGGTTAAGGATAAGTTGCGTACGCGGGAGCTAGTTTTTGGGGTAATTGACAATAACAAGATAAGTTTTGGATAGCCGATCCCGATAGTGCGCCTTGGGAAATTTATACCGTACTGAAAGATGTTGCTGACTTTGGTGAATCAACTATGCCAAATTTAACAGATTCAAATGCTAGCCAGTGTTGCGCTTAATCAGTCAACATTAATCAGTAGTAATTTCAGTTTATTAATCCATCGATCGATGCTAATTAAGTTAGCCCCATAACTTAATTACAGAAAAACAAGCCAGCTCTTCTAATATGGACTCGATCGAAGTTTTACCCAATCCTGTAATTAGCAATTCTGGAATAGTTTCTTCCAAGTTCTGCGAACGTAATATTGCTACTTTTCATCAAGCTTGCTCTTGGGTTAAAAATCTCCCCTATGGTTCTAATTCTAGTAATGATGATTCGTTAATTATTTTTCAAGAAAAAAAAGCTACCTGTACGAACAAACATGGAATTATTTCTCGTTTAGCTGAGGAATTGGATTTAGAAATTTATAAGAATCTTGGCTTATATCGTCTCAATGATGAAATAGTTACAGGAGTCAATAACATCATTAAACCTTATGGCTTAGAGTTTATTCCTCAAATTCATTGCTTTCTAGAGTATAAAAACTTCCGCGTCGATCTCACTGAAGGAAATTGTAACGGGATGTTGCAGTTTCTGTTAATTCAATAATTAGCTAGGTAAACTTCGTCCAAGTCCGTTTAAACGGACTTAATATACTGAGACAGAGAATTTATTCTCTGGCTTTTGAGAATGAAATAGCCCTGAATGGAATATTCTTTAGATTTGCCTAATAGAAAGCTCGATCGCAATTGCGCTACTATCTGAGTAATAACCCAAAATACAATTTGAACTACTAAATCTGTAATGAGTTTAGAATTATTGACTGCGGGAAAGCTGCTAGAGATGGCTTTAGGTGGAATTGTTGGTGATGCTGCCAGTGAAGGTGCAAAACTTTTGTGGCGAACAATCAAAAATCGCTTGCTGAAAAATCAGCCTATCGAAGCAGAGATAATTGAACTAGAACAAAATCCAACTCAGGAAAAGTTAAAACCGTTAGAACCTTTTCTACAGGTTGAAATGCATAAAGATAAGCTATTTGCAGAAGAGATTAGCAAGTTGGCAAGAGAAATTGCTAATGCGAGTGCTGGTGATACTATCACTACAGGCGAAATTAAAGCCGAAACTGGTGGGGTTGCTGCTGGTAAGATAAATGCAGACAATTCTAGATTTGGAGGTTCGGATAATCATTATCACTTATTGCCTTATTAAATAAATTAGCTATACAAGGAACAGAAGCAGAATTAAAAGCTTTTGTGAAATATGTAGATGGACATCCTTTGACTATCAATTTAGTAGCAGGATTTTTAAGAGAGTATTGTGATAGTCAGTTAAGCCAAGTTGAAGAATTAGGCTTAAAACAATTTGATTTAGCTTATGAAGAAGCAGAAGGATTGCACCGCAATAAACAAGATGCTCGTTTATCTTGGATTATTCAACAGCATTTAACCAGATTAAACTCTGAACAAAAGCAATTTCTAACTAATTTAAGTGTTTATCGGTTGCCTTTTAATCTTGAAGCAGCAAGCTATATGTGGATAGGAGAAGAAGTAAAACCGTTTGTAATTCAGAAAAAGCTTCAAGAATTGTGTAATCGTTCTTTATTAGTCAAAACTGAAGATAACAAATTTCAATTTGAATCTTTAGTACGGAAATATTTTTTACAGCAAGCAAATGATTTAAATAATGCCCATCAGCAAGCTATTGAATATTATCGACTCTATCTTAAAGATAAACAATCGTGGCAAGTTTTAGAAGATGTCAGTGAATATCTAGAAATTATCGATCATCAATGCGAACTAAAGCAGTATGCAGCAGCTAATAAGAGTCTAAATATCTGCTTGGATTTTCTCAAACTACGAGGTTATTATGCGATTCTGGCAGAAATTAATGAAAAGTTAGCATACAGATGGAAAAACTATCTCAAGCTCGAAGATAAATACGATTATGCTTGGGTATTAACTAATTTAGGTACAGTTAAACGTTACTTAGGAAAAGTAGATCGCACTATAGAATTGTGTAATCAATCGCTAGGAATTTTTAAAGAAATAGGCGATCGCAATGGTGTAGCTAATTCTTTAATGGGTTTAGGTAATGCTTACGATTCTTTGGGAGAATATCAACGGGCAATTGATTACTATCAACAATCCTTAGAGATTAAACAACAAATAGGCGATCGCCAGGGGGTAGCTAATTCTTTCAATAATTTAGGTAATGCTAACTATTCCCTAGGAGAATATCAACGGGCAATTGAATTCTATCAACAGTCATTAGAGATTAAACAACAAATAGGCGATCGCAATGGAGAAGCTAATTCTTGGTTTAATTTAGGGCTTGTGTATGAAAAAGTCAACCAAAAACTAGAGGCTAAACCCGCATTTCTCACAAAGATATTTTGAGAGGCTATAACCCTTGTGTAGTCAAATCTATGCAGGATAAGGGTTTCAACAGTGTGTAGTTTTTTCTACTCTTATTTAAGCAGGGTCAAACGCTTACTAGACAAAGCTTTTAGCGAATGCGATCGCAAAGTTTGTGAGAAATGCGGGTAAAACAGCTTATGAAAATTCCAGAAAAATATCTCAAGCAATGGGATTAGATAAAAATGTCGAGGAATGCGATAAGGCAATTCAAGATTTAGAAAATGACGATAATGATTAGTTTAGTCGGTTTGATTTTTATACTACAAGTAAAATGCGATCTAGATAATAAAGAACAATAAAGCTTGACATAAATAATAAGAAGCAACCGAGGAGAAAAATCGATCGAAAAAGGCAGAACTAATCGAGCTACAATACAAATAAATAGAGATAAGCAAATGAATAATCATCTGAATAACTCGATCGATCTTGGCAAGGAAACCCAATCTAAAGTTGACTTCATATTCGATCCTCAAGCTCGTCCTATCTGGGAAATTGCAGCAGAAATTAGCGCACAAATACCAGATTCAGAATGGGCAAAAGTACCAACGGATTTATCTAAAAACTTCGATAAATATCAAAATAATACTACTACTGAGGATAGTGAGTGAGAGTAGTTTTTGCAGACACAGGCTATTGGGTTGCGCTTCTTAATCCCCATGATGAATTACATAACAAAGCAACAAAATTATCCAAAGCTCTCAATCCAGTGCATATTGTAACCAGCGAGATGGTTTTAACTGAAGTTCTCAATGATTTTTCTAAACGTGGCGATTATCTGCGTAAAGTTGCCACAGAATTAATAGATAAAATTAATGAAAATCCTAATATTACTGTTATTTCTCAAACTAGCCGACAATTTCAACAAGGACTGGAATTGTATAAAAACCGTTTAGATAAAAATTGGAGTTTAACAGACTGCGTATCTTTCAAAATTATGGAACAGATGGGTATTTACGAAGCCCTTGCTTATGATAAACATTTTGAACAAGCTGGTTTTAGAGCTTTGTTAAGGTATTAGTGAGAAAAAAACAGAGTAAAGATATAAAGTTATTAACTTACTGCATATTTAGTTAAAACTTGTTTGATTATTTGATGATACTTAGCTAATTAACCCACTTTATTATTTTCTCTCGATTTGATTTTGGATGTATTATTGACCTTGACGTACAATAAAATTGTACAACTTTCAAAAAGCATCCATGTTAAGTAAAGAAACTAGCTACTCTCATGCTAGAGCCAATTTAGCCAGTATCTTAGATGAGGTAGTAGACCAACAACAAATATTTATTGTTAAAAGACGTAATGGTAAAAATGTTGCTCTAATTGCTGAAGAGGAGCTATCTAGTCTTTTGGAAAGTGTTTATCTACTTCGTTCTCCTGAAAACGCTCGCCGATTACATCGTGCTTTAGAATGGTCTGAATCTGAACAAGCTAAACCTCAAACGGTAGAAGAATTGAGGCAGGAGTTGGATATTTGAGCCCTAAGAAGAAGACACAAGGTAATTCAGGCGCAATAAAAAATCTACTTAAAGTTGGGCAAACTTATGTAGGCATGACACCAAGCGCACTTGTGCCACTAAGGTTTACTGGAGTATCTGACGACTTGCCTAACAACTTCCTTTTCGATGCCGAACCCTGGTTATTAGGCTTAACCCCAACCCTGACTTTCATCTCAAAATAACTGTGCCGATGGCAACCCTTCAGTAATTTTGAAATACGCGCCCAATAAGTCCATACGTGCTTAGTACAATCCTCTGGATGCACAAAGGCGTTGCAGACTCTAGGCAAACGCTCTGAAAGTCTCAGACCTCTTCGGGCTAGTACCAATGCTGCGGATGTACCAGAATTTAACCCGTAAAGACTCATAAATTTAACCATGCCAATAAGTGAAGAGTAGGCTGGGTTAATTTCTCTCACCTGAATTGCCGATAGTTTGGCTTTGGAATGCACCAACTCGGCGAACTTGGAATAAGCAAAGCTCGATAGCATTTTTGCGTAGGGTTTGCTTCCTTCTCTCAATCTGGCTTTTTTACGGCTAAAGTCTAGTTTTTCTATGACTATTGGGCATTCATAGCGAGTCGCTTTATCTAGTATTTGAGCAATTGCCAAACTTAATATATGGGTAATCTGACCTGAAGATTTGTCATCTAGATTAATTGCTATTTGTCCTTTGTTTTTGAGGTTTCCTTCACTGTTGCAGTAAGCCCAAGCAATATTATTTTTGTTAAGGTCTATCCCTATTACCCCATTAACTTTACTAGTAATGGTGGGAATATCTGGCAACTCTACATGAGTGTGTAAATACCAATTACCGTTCTTTCTAACAAAACGATGGGTTACTGGCTTTTCTGTTCCGTTACGATAGCTTTTACCTCGCTTGTGCCTAGTAGGGTTTAAAGCCATATCAATAAATTCCTGCCCAGATCTGAACTTGATACCTGAGACTGCAACTTTACCTCCGTAATCTTTAACAAGACAGGGAGGAACTGTAATAGCTAAATTCCCTTTGTTATCTAATCTGCATAGTTGATTACCCCCTGCATAAGTTTTAGAGCCTACCATTTGAAAGCTGGAGGTTCTAGCCTTTCTCCAGTCAATCAACCATTGAGCGTGACTACTGTAACCGTTTTCTTTTAAATTGTATTGCGCTTTAAATAACTTTTTTGTTCCAAAACACAGGTTGATTTCTGCTTTTTGTAGCTTCTCTAACTTCTGTTGCTTAATGGCTAATCTACGTTTTTTTTGGTGTAGGATAAAACGGTGTTTGCTGGTTGATTGCTGCTTTTTGAGCTGGCTTTTAATTCTTTTGTGTCTCGCTGTTATTGATTTTTTGATACTAGAAATAGTAGATTTTAGCTCTAAGAGTTGAGTTTTTTGAGCTTCCTTGATACTTGAATGCTTACCTTTTAGATCGTGATAAACATTTCTAACTGTGGTGCTATCTACTTGAAACTGATTCTGTAGTCTTTTTTCGATGCTGCCTATCTTTTCTCCTGCTAATATTGCGACGTGCATCCGCTTCTCTATGGCTGAATAGAGATTCGCCATTGATTCGAGAAATGGATAAATATTATTAGGGAGTATCGTCTGATAAGTCGGCATAACGACATTCTACAGAATTTTGTTAGGTGTCTGTAGATACCCCTAATAAATATGCTGCTTCTGATCTGCTTAACTTTGGCATAATTGATTTTAATGAACTATGCCTAAGTTTACCTAATTATTTATTGTGCAGCACGTAGCCGATC
>JASJDJ010000275.1 GCA_030065635.1 Xenococcaceae cyanobacterium MO_188.B32 | reverse complement strand
CAGGGCTATTTCATTCTGAGAATAATCCACCAAGAAATTAATTTCTTGGCTTAAATAAGAAGTCCGTTTAAACGGACTTTGGTTGTCAGACAGATAATTTATTATCTGGCTAATGAGAATGAAATAGCCCTGATCCAAAGGTGTCATGACTTAGCTAAGGGAGATTCTAAAAATAGAATCTGACTCTGCAACCTATGACAAAAAACATTCCTAGTTATGACCAGGTTTGTTTAGGTTTTTCCTAGGTGTCAATTAATTTTAGAAAAGCTTGAAAGTGATAGTACCGTTATTCACAATTAAGTGCCCGTACAATCGCTGCTGCTGTATAGTCACGATGGGCTGGCTCTGTGGGAGCAAACGCATTGCCTTCCTCATTTAGCGGAGAAGCAACTTGGCAATAAGCCGACATTTGCATCGTTAATACCTTATCGTATCCAGATACATCGGAAAACTCTATTGGTTCATTAGCTTCTGTGAGCTCTGGATTTCCTCTGAGTCTACTTCCCACCATTTCTGCTGTCCGTCGCACAAAATCGACTAACTCGACTCGGGTAATGGGATCTTCTGGACGAAAATTCCCCGTAAGCTGAGATGCATTTGCTGGATAAAGATTCCACTGTAACCAATTAATCTCTTTGGCACTCCAGCGATCTGCGGTTATATCCTGAAAAGGTCGCACTGTTCTGTTGGCGGGTCTTGCGTCAAGATCGATGGGAGTTACGTTACCAATAGCTTTTACGATCATGACAGCAGCTTCCTCCCTAGTTACTGGGTTATCTGGTTGATAAGTACCATCAGGAAAACCCTCAACAATTTTTTTGGCTACAGCATCCTCAATTTCTGCTTTATAGACATTATCCTCAATATCGGGGAAACTCTGGGCGAAAGTGGGCAAAATGGACAAAGTTATAGCTGTTGTAGCTATAGCAGCTACTTTAAAAGTAGATAAAAACTTCATGTTTTTCATTTCAGATAACTTCAATACTTGAACTCCGCTATGGTTTTAAAGTTTTGGCAATATACCAAACAAAGACTTGCTTTGTTTGCGATTGCAATTCTTCACGAGGCTGAAGAGCGACTTCAAAATTGCTCCCTACGTATTTATATTTAGATGGAAGAATTATAACTGAAAAATCCGTTTTTTAATGTTAAACATGGGTAATTTAATCATGGTTTAGCGATCGGGGGAAAAGCCGACCTCTCAGCGAAGTTTGGTGAGTCTATGAATCTAAGCGTTCACAATTTACAATTTTGATACATTCTTCCCAAATTTATATTAAGTTTAAATATTTAGGATTTGGTTTTTAGTGCCATAGCCATCAAGGTATTTTGAGCTCCACGCTCTGTCTCATCGGTTTGGGGATGTCGTTGAATATAGGTGCCATCTGCTTGTAATTCCCAAGCGTAGCGATTATCCCCTAGCATGATTTCCAGAATTTCTTTGAGCTTGTTGACCAGATTTGGTTCTTCTACTGGAGTAATTGCCTCTACTCGACGATCTAAATTGCGAGGCATCCAATCAGCACTACCCAGATAGATTTCTTCCTGTCCGTCATTGTGAAAATAGAAGATGCGGGAATGTTCGAGATATCGTCCGATAATACTTATTACGCGAATATTCTCGCTGATTTCTGGCAGACCAGGACGCAGACAGCAAATACCCCTAACGACTAAATCGATTTGCACTCCAGCTTGAGAGGCTTTGTATAGAGCAACAATAATTTGGGAGTCAACTAGAGAGTTCATTTTGGCAATAATCTTACCCGAACGCCCTTGCTTAGAATGTTCGATTTCGCGATCGATCATTTCCATCAAGCGATCGCGCAAATTGACTGGAGCAACTAATAATTTGCGAAAGGTCTGTTGTTGGGAATAACCAGTGAGAAAATTAAATAAGTCACTCAAATCTGCACCCAATTCTTCGCGAGAACTCATCAATCCCAAGTCTGTATAGAGTTTGGCAGTTTTGGAATTGTAATTGCCTGTTCCAATATGAACGTAGCGACGAATATCTTTCCCTTCCCGACGAACTACCAAGAAAATCTTGGTGTGGGTTTTCAGTCCTACTAAGCCATAAACTATGTGTACGCCTGCATCTTCTAACTTGCGTGCCCAGATAATGTTATTTTCTTCATCAAAACGAGCTTTCAATTCCACGAGGACGGCAACTTGCTTACGAGCTTCTGCTGCTGCAATCAGAGCTTTAATAATTGGTGAATCACCAGAGGTGCGGTACAGGGTCATTTTAATTGCCAAGACATTGGGATCGACGGCAGCTTGAGAAATGAAAAGCTCAACTGAATCAGAAAATGACTCGTAGGGATGATGGACTAAGATATCTCCCCGACGAATAAGGGCAAAAAAGTCACTTCCTTCGTCTATATTTTCTAAACCTTCTTCCCTAGCTAACTTACCGATCGCTCTGAGACGAGGAGGCACAACTGGTTGCCAAGGAGCATCTTTATGTTCTGGTAAAGGCAATGCCATCAAAGACATTAGATCCCCTAAATGCATAAGTCCTTGGACTTCATAAACATCACTTTCTGTGATATTCAACCCTCGCAGCAGCGTATCCCTTACCAATGCAGAAGCAGAGGCTTGAAGTTCTAGCCGTACCGCAAATCCTTTAAAATAGCGTTTGCCAATTTCCTGTTGAATTGCCAAGAGTAAATCATCCGCTTCATCCTCTTGAACTGGAAAATCTGCATCTCTGGTGATGCGAAAGAAACTGTATTCTAGAATTTCTAACCCTGGGAACAGTGCCGACAAATTATGAGCGATCGCTTGTTCTAGAGGTACTCCCATCCATACATTTTTATCACGATCGCATTGCGTCAATTCTTGGGGTAACTGAATAAAGCGGGGCAGAATATCGGGTACTTTGACTCTAGCAAAGCACTCCTCTTCTGTTTTGGGGTTTTTAACTACTACCGCCACATTAAAGCTGAGATTAGAAATATGGGGAAAAGGATGTCCAGGATCTACTCCTAAAGGGGTGAGAATCGGAAAAACCTGTTTCTCGAAGTAGCGTTGACAGTAAAGACTCTGTTCCTGATTTAAATCAGTGTAGTCTAAAAGTTTAACCCCTAATGCTGCTAGTTGAGGACGTAGTTCTTGCTCGAAGTTGTTGTGTTGTTTAGCTACCATTGGTCGAAGACGCTGTTCGAGTTCCTCTAACTGTTGTTGGGGAGTACGTCCATCGGGAGTCAATTTGGCAACTCCTGCTTCTACTTGCTCTTTGAGAGTAGAAACTCGAATCATAAAGAATTCATCCAGATTAGAACTAAAAATAGCCGTAAATTTTAACCTTTCTAATAGAGGAGTACGGGCATCTAATGCTTCATGCAAAACTCGATAGTTAAAATCCAACCAACTTAATTCGCGATTGAAGTAATACTGAGGGTCTCTTAAGTTGGTTTCTGGATGGGATTTTTCACCTGATGACATAATTTTGCTGGCTGATTCGATTATGGCTAATGGGGATGGAGATCGAGTAACGCGGAATCTTTTTATTCTTTTATGATTAGCTTAAAAAATCTAGGTAAAGCCTAAGTTAAGCAATTTACTTCAGTAATATAATTACCTATGACAAAAATTTATTTTCCGCGCATCAAGCTTGAGTTGAGTCAAACTTTGCTTAAGGCGATTCCTCAGAAAGCTTATACCTTGTAAGGTGGGCAAACCCGAGTTTCAACTCAATAACGTACCCGAAAAACAATTTTGCCTACCCTACTACTTGTATTGGTACTTTCTTTTCTGGAAATATCCTCAGCACCTATACTTAATATCTTAGATTAACCTTAATCTTTTTCATACATAATTAAGGGAATAGAAAATAGAAAAAACTTCTCCAGAGCGAAGGAATGTAAACTATCGTGTACGGTAGCCCTGAAAGATTACCCTTCCAAGCGGAGTCGATCTCAGTTAAATCACCGTGTCTGAAACAATTATCTTCAAAGCCTTTATGGCTGGAATTATCAGTTCTTGTTCCATGCCTTTGGGGTCTGTAACTTCTTTATTTTGGAATCCTCGCAATCGAATTCTAGCTTTTCTAATTGCCTTTGGTGGAGGAGCTTTGCTTGCTGCCTTGGTAATCGATCTAGTTGGTAGTGCAACTGAGAAAGGACATTTAGTGGAGTTAGTTGTGGGTTCAATTATTGGCAGCTTATTCTTTACTTTTGTCAATCGCATCGTCAATAATTCTGGGGGTTTTTTACGCAAGCCCTCTACTACTCTAGTCCACATGACTCAAAAGGAAACTCAAAGATTTCAGCAGAGGATTGCACGACTTCGCCGTATTAACCTATTTCGCAACTTATCTGTGCCAGAGCGTCAAGCCCTGGCTAACTTCTTATTAGTGTCGCGATACCCCAAGGGAGCAACAGTATATAGTCAAGAAGACCCTAGCGAAAGTCTTTACATTATCGAAAAGGGTCAAGTAGAGCTGTTAGATCCTCAAGCAGAGTTACGTCCTTTTACACTCCTTAAGGTCAATGATACTTTTGGTCAACTCGCCTTCATAACTGGTAGCCCCCATCAAATGCTTGCTGTCACGACACGAGAGACACAACTAGATATTTTGCCTCGTCCAGATTTTGAGCAATTACTACAAACTTCTCCTAGATTAATCCAAGCTACCGAGCAGCTTTTACAAAGTGAGAATATAGCTAATTATCTTCAGCAGCGCCATCACTTAACGCTTTCGCAAGTTAAAGATTGGATTAGTCTGGCAATTAACAGTCTGCGACAGGAGAGAATCATTCCTCCTGCCATTCAAGTCGATAATCATAGTGAGGGGTTTCTCAATCTAGCACGACAAATTCGTCGCTTTCCCGTCTTTAAATCTTTACCAGAAACAGATTTAAGAGAAATTGCTGACCGTTTAGTTTATCGTTATCTTGAAGATGGCTATGCTTTTTTCCAGCCTCAAGAGCTTTCGGATCGTCTGTACATTATCGATCGAGGAGATTATTTTAATTAACTCATGATTTTGATTAAGAGTCTAGATTAACCTGAGTTCGGAATTAGTTTCTAATTCTGGTTCTCAATTGAATATGCTTTTGCTCAATTTATCTCTAAAGTACAACAGCTATTCTTCAAAATGTAATTAACGGTTAGCTCGCCATTCCATTTCGGGTACTTCATCCCCCATTACAGCCTTAATAGTATCTAAATTCTGGTTTGCATTCTTTACTGATAGCTAGTTTACAAGTATCTTCAAACTCGTCATAGGTAACAGCTTGAGCGGGGAAAGCTACCTGGTATAGCCCTCTAGATTGGCGATAACCTGGA
>JASJDJ010000011.1 GCA_030065635.1 Xenococcaceae cyanobacterium MO_188.B32 | reverse complement strand
CGAAAAGGATTGAGTCCTCCTCTACTTCCGACGGTCGTAGCTACTTAAATCTCAATGGTCATACCATGCCCGTTTTACTCACTCTCTTTCTATCTTGAGTGGGCAGTTTTAGCCATCTCTTTTTTGGGGGGGGGGGGAGTGAACGGTTACTTGAGATTAGTTTTGACGATGATGACTACATTAAGCGGACAAGCAAATTCCTTGTGGAGCACTTGGGCTTGATAAATCTCGGTCTGGATGTCTTTGTCGCTGTAGCGCTCACACAAAAATTGCTCGGGCAGAGGAGCGGGGGTTGATTTTTTCGCCATATTTGCGTTGGCGATTAGGGCCTTGGTAGGGTAGGTACAAGGCCGAGTCATAGCGTAACTTGGACAACCTTATGCAGCCTCATCTGTCTGGCCATTTGCAAGGCATAGTTATTACCAAAGTGACCATCCATAGCCAGATGAGTCGGCGCGATCGCTCCAGCAATCAGGTCAAACAAGGCAGTAATCATACCTTTGATCTGCAATAGTTCACGATTGAGGCGCACAGCAGTTTTGTCTTTGTTCTTTGAGCCTTTGGGTCGACCGCGACCCCGTTTCTTGGCAGTTGGCTTAGACTGACGTAGGATAGTACTTGCGGGCGGGGCCGTGGGTTTCAGCACCTGTTCAATTCGCACTGGAAATGATTGTCGTTGTTCAATGCTTACTAAAGATAAGCTAAAGAAGGCTAGCCCTGGAACTGGACGTTTGTACAAACTGGAAAAGAATCGTCCCAGACCATGGGTCTGTTTGCCTGCTAAGCTCACTACCACTTCGTCTCCCACCAATAGATAGGTGTCATCACGATGCCAACAGTGCTGGCGAAAAAACACCCATAGTAAATTAGGCCAGCAGATAGTCGTATAGAAGAAACGCTGGATGGTTCGATAGCTGCCTCCTTTCCCTGCCCAGCGAGAGATACCCAGCATAGTGACTCGTCCACTCATAGTTAACAAAGCAGTAATGATGACACCCAATTGACCCAGAGTTGTCTGGCTGATGTAAGGAGACAAGCAGTGCAGCAGTGGTAAAATTTCAAACATGGGCTTTGAGGATACTGGATTAGGAGTAATCCCAATTGTCCTACAAAAGCCCTCTTGACTAATTGCCAGTTTTTATGGATCTCATTTGGCGAAGGTATTGAACTTGAACAGCTATTTCTTGACGCTGATGAGGATGAAGACGAGAAGCTACAGAATCAGTTGAATTCACTCAGTTTACTCACACATTGACACAATTTTAACTAGTTCTTTAGTATTACTCATGACTCTCCTGTCGGTCAACTTGATTAGAACAAATGTTCTATTGAAGTCGCTAATTTCACCTCAAAGTGTAACCCTTATTTGAACAACGCCCTTTATCGCTAGCAAAAATTGGCTGTATCTTAAGATTTTTTATAATGTATAGCAACATTGTTTCCGTGTAATTACTGAATCTAATTAAAACAATAGAGACAAAAGGATAAAAGACTTTTATTCTAAGAATTTGAGCAATATTTTTGACTTAATTACCACTCAATTTGGCTAAACTTTACGTACAATTACTGAAAGGAATTTTAGGGTTATTATACGTACGTGAATATTCGTGTAAAGATTTGAAAAATATAACAATTGTAATCTTCTTCAGTCCAGAAATAGTGTTAAACAGAATAGGTAACTTTAGTGCGAAGGAGAAAATCATGACATACCCGAAAAAACTACTCAACCTAATATTGATTGGGGTTATTATGTTCAATCAATCCCCTGATAAAATCCCATTTATTCCTATTTACTAAATCTTATACCTGATAATTTTTTCGAGACAATCCTGATTTTTCCCCATTGTTTTCTGACTGTTTTGCTGGGAATGTAGTTGGTATAAAGAGATTTTTCTAAGGAGATAAGTCATGAATAACAGCTCTGAATCAACAAATAAACCAGCCTCAACTGGTTGTGTAGGGACTGACCCCAGGGACGATGAGAGTACGACTGCTACCGAAAGTCAGACTGATTCCGACACCGGCATTAAGCCAGCAGAGGGTGGTGACCAGAACGGCCGGCCGTGATTAACTCACAAAACTTCTACAAGTATTAGCCGATGGTGGTAGTTGGATTTTATGATCTTTACTCTATGAAATGGTATACTTACGCCTTCTGGATTGCTGGTAGCGTTTCCCTCTCCTGTCTGGCTACACCCACCCTGACCCAGGCTCAACCAATTGAGCCTGATACAACACTCACGCCAAACAACTCCATCGTTACGCCCCAGCCAGGTAACGTCTTTGAGATTGTCGGAGGAGTTGAAGCCGGAAGTAACTTGTTCCACAGCTTTCGCGAGTTTTCTTTGCCTAATGGAAGCACGGCTTACTTCAACAATGCCGCGTCTATTCAAAATGTCATCAACCGGGTGACGGGTGGATCGGTATCGAACATTGATGGCTTAATCCGAGCCAATGGCAGCGCTAACCTATTTCTGCTCAACCCCAATGGGATAATTTTTGGTCCCAATGCCCAATTGAATATTGGTGGCTCATTTCTCGCCAGTACAGCGAGAAGTATAGTCTTTGCTGATGGCAACTTTTTCAGCGCCACAACTCCCCAAACTACACCCCTGCTGACTATTAGTATTCCCATTGGTCTGGAATATAGGTCGAATGCGGGGAGCATAGTCAATCGCTCTACCCCTGGTCTCCAGGTGCAGCCAGGGAAGAATTTGGCGCTTGTGGGTGGCGATGTCCAGTTCAATGGTGGGGTTTTGACTGCACCGGGAGGTAGAGTTGAGTTGGGAGGACTGGCAGAGTCAGGAATGGTAGGACTGAGGGTTGATGGTAACAATCTGCGCTTGAGTTTTCCTGATAATGTCGCGCTAGCAGATGTATCACTCACTAATCAAGCTAAAGTTGAGGTGGTATCGTTCGGCGGCGGCAATATTGCGATCGACGCCCAAAACTTGGAAATTTTAGAAAGCAAGCTCCTTGCCGGAATTGAGGAAGGGTTAGGCTCAGTTGGCACTCAAGCAGGAGATATTACAATCAATGCTACGGGAGCAGTGACAGTTACAGATAGCCGTCTAGTTAACAATGTAGGATCTCAAGAACTAGATGATGCTGGCAATATCAATATTAAGGCTGAATCGCTCTTCATTGATGATAGTAGGTTAGAGGTCAACACTTTTGGCAAAGGGGATGCTGGAAGCATATTCATCCAGGTTAATGACTTTGTTTCTTTAAATGGTATAACTACAGTCCAAAGCAACGTAGAAGCAAAAGAAGCAGAAGGTAATGGAGGTGATTTAGATATCCAAGCGCGAGCGCTGTCCTTGACTGATGGCGCTCAACTGCAAGTCCGGACTAAAGGGCGAGGAAATGCGGGAAATGTAACGATTGCTGTGCGCGATGCCATTACCATTGCTGGAGAGGATAGCGAGGGATTTAACAGTGGCATTTTGAGTATTGTGAGAGAAGGAGCGGAAGGCAAGGGTGGAACAATTGATATTCAAGCGCGTTCTCTATCGCTAACGGGTGGCAGTCAATTAAGTGCTTCTGTTTTTCGTACACAGAATGGCTTGCCTGGTGGTAGGGGCAAGGGAGGGGATATTATTGTTAATGCTTCTGATTTAGTGAATGTCTCTGGCGTAGGACTTGATGGTTTTTCTAGTGGTATTTTTGCTTCTACTCAGACAGGAGCGGTAGGACCAGCAGGAAATATTACCGTCTATACAAATTTCTTTCGTATTGCCGATGGTGCTACTGTCAATGTCGAAACCGAAAATTTTGACAGTGGAGGTAACATTAGAATTAATGCCAATACTTTTGAAGCAATTAATGGCGGGCAACTCATCACTACTGCTAATAGTTCGGGAAATGCAGGCAGTATTACTGTTAACGCTACCGACCGTGTTACTCTTTCTGGCAGCGATCCTACCTTTGCTGACCGACGCGCTCAATTTGGCTCAACTGTCGTTAGGAATATCGGGGCTGGCAGTGGTCTATTTGCCCGAAGTAATAGCAGTGACGCTGGCAACGTGACTATTAATACCCCACAATTAAGAGTACAGGAAGGGGCAGAAGTTACCGTCAGCAGTCCCCAAGGACAGGCTGGCAATCTAACTATCAATGCTAATTCCCTGTCCCTGAACCAAGGCTCTATCACCGCCGAAACGGGAAAGAGTGAGGGAGAAGAAGGAGCGAAGATCACCTTCAAGATATCAGACTTGTTGAGAATAGAGAATGAAAGCCTAATCTCTGCAACGGCTAATGGTTCAGCCGATGGGGGTAACATCGATATTGATACCCCATCCCTCATCGTCTTTGGGTGCGGCTCTTTTCAGACGACGATGAATTTGAGTTACAATTTTTGCTTGAGAAACCGAATTTTGTAAACTGAAACTCCTATTTTTTCGTAAAGTTTAACCTCCAAAATTCGGTTTCAGGGATAAAAATACACTTGTTGCTTCAAAAGAGCCGCACCCATTTTGATTAAGGATAAAAACTTAGTTGTGGCAAACCCAAAGTTTCATCCCAACCCATCATTAAATTAAGACATTGTACTGCTTGTCCAGCTTGACCTTTCATCAAGTTATCAATAGCCGACATCACAATAATACGATCGGTACGGGGGTCTACTTCTATACCGATGTAACAAAGATTAGTACCACAAGCCCATTTAGTTTGAGGATAGATTCCACTGGGCAAAATTTTAACGAAAGATGATGTTCGATAAAAAGCGGTGTAAATGGTAATTAAATCTTCTCTAACTAGACCTGGATCTCTTAACGTAGCATAAACAGTAGCCAAAATCCCTCTAACCATGGGAATTAAATGAGGAGTAAACTGCACTCTGACTTCTTGTCTGGCTAATTCACTACAAATTTGTTCTATTTCTGGTGTATGACGATGATTGGCGACTCCATACGCACCTAGAGAGTTATCTGCTTCTGCTAGTAGTAAATTAGTTTTAGCTTGACGACCACCCCCAGATGTACCAGATTTAGCATCAATAATTGCTGTTTCTGGGAGAATCAAGCCTTGTTTTAGTAAGGGTGCCAGGGCTAGTAAACTGGCAGTAGGATAGCAACCAGGACAACCAATCAATTGAGACTGTTTAATTTTCTCTCGATATAGTTCGGGTAGACCATAAATGGCTGTAGCTGCGATCGCCCGATCTTCTCGTTCTTTTTTATACCAAGCGGTATAGGTATCTAGATTGCTAAAGCGATAATCGGCGGATAAATCTAGTACCTTGCAACCTTTCTCTAATAGAGTCGGGGTCATTTGGCAAGCAAGACCATTCGGTAAACCCATAAAGACAACCTGACAGCGATCCGCAATTAAGTCTAAATCGATCGCTTCAATGTCGAGACCGACTAAGTGGCTGAAATGAGGATAGAGAGAAGCAAATTTTTTGCCCGCACTGCTATCTCCTCCTAAATATGTGATTTCTACACCAGGATGTTCTAACAACAGGCGCACTAGTTGTACTCCTCCATAACCAGAAGCACCGATAATTCCTACTGATACTTTTTCCAAACTAGCCATAGTCTTTAAGTTTTGTGTGCAATATTACTGGACTGCTTCTACCTTTAAATTAAGTTTAAGCGTAATTTAAATAATTTGAATGTCAAATCTGAGGAAATATCAGTTTCAATCGGTAATTGTGAATTAGCTTAGTAAGCTTTTTAACTTGCACCAAAAACAGAAGTAGCTATCATCGAAATGCCGATTCCCAAAGCTAACCCCATAAATACTTGAAAAGGAGTATGTCCCAATAATTCTTTTAATCTTTCTTCACTGACGTGGTGTTCTTCTTGAAATAACTCATCAATAATTTGATTGAGAATTTTTGCTTGTTTGCCTGCTGCTTGACGGACTCCCGCAGCATCATACATAACAATTACCGCAAATAGACAGGCGATCGCAAACTCTGGTGACGACCAACCTATTGTTTGACCAATCCCAGTTGCCAAAGCTCCCACTAGGGCAGAATGGGCACTAGGCATTCCTCCTGTAGTAACAAGATGACGAATGTTTACTTTGCCGTTTTTGATTAGTTCAATAACTACTTTTAATCCTTGGGCAGCTAAACAAGCCAATATTGCTACCACTAATACTTGGTTGTGGAAAATGTCACCAACGTCCTGCATAATTTATATCTAATTATCTCGACAACATATATATAAGAGGAAGTTTAATGATTACGAATAATAATATAGTTAGCGATCGCTCTTAATGGTTCGGCTTTTTCCTCGTAGGTTGCTAACTGGGCGATGGCATCATCTATTAGCTTTTGTGCGTGAGTTTGTGATTTTTCGATGCCCCACAAACTAGGATAAGTGGCCTTTTGTGCTTGTAAATCTTTGCCAGCAGTTTTACCCAGTTCCTCATCGGTAGCTGTAATATCCAAAATATCATCAATAATTTGAAAAGCTAAACCAATATTCTGAGCATACTGAGATAGTTTAGTAATATCTTCAGCCGAAGCTCCTGCTAAGATTGCTCCAGACACGACTGAAGCTTCTAATAATGCGCCAGTTTTATGAGTGTGAATGAATGTAAGCGTTTGACTAGAAATATCAGGTTTGCCTTCAGATTCTAAATCTAAAACTTGACCACCTACTAATCCTGCTGCACCTACCGTGCGACCTAAGCAAGCAATAACTCGTACAATTCTTTCTGCGGGAATATCGTAAGTATTAGCAGCTACATATTCAAAGGCATAGGCTAGTAGTCCATCTCCAGCTAAGATAGCGATATCTTCCCCATAAACTTTATGATTCGTTAATTTACCACGACGATAATCATCATTATCCATAGCTGGTAAATCATCATGGATTAAAGACATGGTATGAATCATTTCTAAAGCACAGGCAGTAGGCATGGCCATATCTATGCTTCCCCCTGTTAATTCACAGGTAGCCAGACACAAAATAGGGCGCAGACGCTTTCCGCCAGCTAATAGAGAATAGCGCATAGCTTGATAAATTGTCTCTGGTTTTTTGATGGACAGAGAATTGTCTAGGGCTTTGTCAACTAAACTTTTTCTCTGCTTGAGATAACTAGGGAGAGCGAATATCGCTGCATTATCAGAATTTATTGACTTTTCGTCAGTTTTTACCATGTCTTAATGCTATGAACCAACTTTATTTATTATTACGCGATGTGTCACTTTCACCAAAAAAAATATTAAAGTAAAACCTTTTGGTTTTATTTTAAAAAAGTCTGCAACAGTAAAATTAAATATCTAAATCCATTAGATTTAGCTTGGGTGCATTGGTTTCAATAAACTCCCGTCTGGGTGCGACTCTGTCTCCCATCAAAACAGTAAATATCCTGTCTGCTTCGGCTGCATCTTCGATTTCTACTCGTTTCATCATGCGAGTTTCAGGATTCATGGTAGTATCCCACAACTGTTGGGGCATCATTTCCCCCAAACCTTTGAATCGTTGGATAGTGTAGTTAGCATTGGTAGGGAATTCCCCTATTTTTTGTTGTAAGTCGCGATCGCTGTAACAGTAATAATGGTTACGCCCTCTTTCTAATTTGTACAAGGGAGGACAAGCGATATAGACATAACCTTGGTCTACAATCTCTCTTTGATAACGATAGAAAAATGTAAGCAGTAGAGTACGGATGTGCGCCCCATCAACGTCAGCATCAGTATTTTTACAAGCTACTCCGCCCGTACCACAGATAAAGTTTTCATCTCCATCTACAGAGAAGTCATAAACGAAGTCGCCCACTAAATCTATTTCTTCGTTAGATATTACTGGTAAACCAATTAAGTCATCACCAATTACCGTGTAGAGTGAATTTCCTTGTTTTGGTTTAACTAGATAAGATTCTAACTTTGATGCCAAATGATGACATTGCCATATTGAACGACATTTTTCCAACTGTTGTTTTCCAGAAATTTGAATATAATATCCCAAATTACGAGTTTGCACAGGAGAATCAGGGGCGTTAACGGAAGAACTTTTACTATTAGAAGCAACGATCCCTAATTGCCCTAATAAATAAAGAATTCCATCTTTTAAAGTGGAGGAAGTAGTTACAAAAACAATATTGTTTTTACGTACACAGCCATCACCTAAAAAGTATCCTTCTAAGAACTTTAGCTGTAAATCTTCTGAAAGACTAAATACAAGATCGGGTAGTTTCTTTTCATGGGCAAATTCATGCAAGCCCCAAGCACGTATTAGCCTTGCTGCTGCTACGCTATGAAAATATAGTTTTATTCCTGGGTATCTTTTATCTTTATAGCGTCGTGGAGTTTCACCAAAAAGCGTTTCTATTGCCGAAATTAATTTGGGAATGAATTCTTCATCTTCTTCTCCAAGACTCAAACTCACCTGATGCTGACTTAATGTTCCTTCAGCCACATACCAACCCAAGAAATACATTAATTCGCTAGTTATAGGCAGATAACGGTTAAAAGCTTTATCATGATGGGCTTTAGGTACTATCTTAATTTCTTCTCCCAATTGATTTAATTCGCTAGGAGTAAAGAAACTAACAGGTTTATACGCGCTTACTTCTCGCCAACGGGCATTTTTACTGCTGTCGTTTTGTTCTAATAACTGGTCTATCTTCGATGGTACAGTTTGATAAACGATATTGTATTTACTCTCGATCGCGCTTAAGTAATTCATAAAATCAGGTAAGGTAGGGCGATTAATACCTCGTTCCCAATGACTGATAGTAATAGGTTGCTTTACACCACATACGGTAGCGACTTGCTTCTGAGAAATACCTGCTGACTGACGCTGACTAATTAATTTTTGCCATTCTGCTGCTTCCAACTCTACTCTGGGGTTATCCCATTGTTCGGGTTTATCCACCTTTGCCAAGACTCTTTTTGCTGCAATTTCCCTCACAGCTTCCCCTTGTAAGTAGAGAGAATCAGTTAATCCAGCCTCATAGAAAGTCTTAAGTAAATCAATGCGAGTGGGACTTTCTGCGGGACGAGGTAAACGGCGACTAGCAACTAATAAATCCCCTTCACGAATTTCATTACCTTTTTTCAGCTTTACTTTCCCATCTTCATAAACAAAGACACTATGGGAAGAAGTTACTTTGACTGACCGATTGTATCTAGTAGTTATTTTATACATCGGTTCTTCATGGCTATGACGAATGACCGCTTTGAGGGGACGGAAACGAGTAGCATGAGTAACGGGATCGAAAGAGATTACTTGATATCTCTCTGTAGTGCGTTTTCCTTCTACACATTCATCGATAAACTTACCAATGTGAACAAATTCTGTTTTACCAGTATATTTATCCAACACTAAAGTAGGTTCATCCCCAGCGACACTCATAATTACAATGCGGTGATAACGTAACTGAGAAGGATCGAACTCTTCTCCTTTGATACCCAATCCCAAAGCAGTAATCATCGATTGAATTTCATTGTTTTTATAAATCTTGGCATCGTCAGTCTTCTCAATGTTGAGAATTTTACCTCTAAGGGGCAAAATCGCCTGAAATTGTCTGTCTCGTCCTTGCTTGGCACTATTGTGAACAAATACACCACTAGCTAAAGCAAAATTATGGCTGTGAGGAACTTCAATATCGTAAACATCATATCTTTCCTCTACAGGTTCAACTCTAACAACACGATGATTATAGTTAGCTATTGCTTCACAAGCCTTATTTTTATCTCCCTCAAAATACCTAGTTACAAAAGTATCAAACTTCAGTAGGGATTTATCTCTAGTTTGTAAGCGATACTGAGAATAACTATCGACATCTAAGTTGCCTTCTTCAATTTCAATTTGTTTTAATGCAGCAAGGGTCTTGCGGTAGTAAGTTTGATACAAAGCTGCGCGACGCTTCTCACGAAATTCCTCTGTCCATTGCTGTTTAGTTTTTTCCCTACGCCATTCTAGTAATTCCTGATTCTGCCATTTTTGTTTAGCAATTAAAGATAATTCCTCTTTTGCTTCTGGATGATTAATAAAATAGTTACTTACTCGTTCTGATTGAGCTAATCTATTATCTTTATTACTCCAATATTCTTGTTGTGCTTTGTTTAATCGTTCTCGGTTTTGTTGGCGATATTCTTGGTTACTCTTATAAAATTCTTGCCACCTCGATCCCATGTAAGCTTTATATTCCGCATCTTGCCATTGTGCTTTAGCCTGTTGTGATAATATTTTTCTAGTTTCAGGCTGTTTCATGCGATCGCAACGCGCCTCGCCTTTGGCGAGATCGCTCATCATAGAGCGGAATTCTTCACTCTGGCGAATTTTACGGCACTTTTCTATTACTTCTGGTCGATGGAGAGTTTTTTCTACATGATTTCGATGTAAAGCGAGATGTTCTTCCGCAGAAAGCCTCCGAAGATTTGTGGGATTGTTATTTAACTTATTAAAGTCAACATGATGGCAATGTTCTCCATCTTCTTTTTGGTAAATACCCTGCCAACGGTTATACCAGTCTGCAACAGTATGAGTAAACAGCCAAGAATCAGAACGAATATCCCAAACCATTTCATAACCATCAATAGTAATGCCAGAGTCATTAATGTCAGATAGTTTACGGTAAAGTGGCATTAGAGAATCATCGGAAGTTAATAATGCTGCTGCTTTATAACTACCATCTCGTAACATAAAGCGATGGTCAGGAGTACAAAGAATTTCTTCTCCATTATCTAGAGTTACTTTAATTACTTCTGTACTGTTTTTAGTAATTCTGGCATTGACAATTTTTTCAACACCAATTTGACCATCCTGGCGAATTGTATAACAGAAATTTTGTTTACCTTGTTCTTGTTCTGCTACTAACTCTTCAAAGCTGAGAGAACGTCCATCAGTCAACGCTACTCTTGTCGTACCAACAAAACATCCTCCTGCACTATCGCCTTCAACCAGGAATATTTCTGACTCGGCAGGGTCGCGGGAACTGCAATCTGCTAACTTACCAGGTAGAGTAGTAGATTCTAGTACTGACTTACGACGGACTAATTCTCTGGCGCGTCTTGCTGCTTCTGCTGCTTTAAAAGCTTGAATTGCTTTTTCAATGATAGAGTCGCCAACATTGAGATTAAACTCTAAATAATCGTTTAATACTTCCCCAACTAGAGAATCAACAATACCTCTAACTTCTGTATTACCTAGTTTCGTTTTAGTTTGTCCTTCAAATTCAGGTTCGGGTACTTTAACTGAAATAACCCCTGTCAAACCTTCTCTAATGTTTTCTCCACCCAGGTTTTTATCAGCATCTTTTAATTTGTTGCGCTTACGAGCATAATTATTCATGGTACGGGTAAGGACTGTTTTTAATCCTTCTAGGTGAGTACCACCATCTATAGTGCGGATATTATTAGCAAAACCCAGCAAATTATCGCTAAAGGCATCGACACACCATTGCAAGGCAACTTCTACTGTGACACCATTTTTTTCTCCCGAAACGTAGAGAATATCTTCATGTAAAGCTTGCTTCTCTCTGGTCATATAGGCGACATATTCTCTAATGCCGCCTTCGTAGAAGTATACTTCTTGACGGGGTTCTTCCGAACGAGAGTCAGTAAAGGTAATTTTAACCCCTGCGTTGAGATAGGCTAATTCTTTTAATCTTCCTGCGAGAACATTATATTCAAACTCAATAGTATCGGTGAAAATAGTAGCATCGGGGAAGAACTGTACCGAAGTTCCTGTTTGTTGGGGATTTTCTTTGTTGGGTTTAACTTGTAATTCTCCTTGGGCTTTTCCTTTTTCGTAGCGTTGGAGATGAACTTTTTTATCTCTCCATACAGTTACTTCCACCCATTCAGATAAGGCGTTAACTACGGAAACCCCAACACCATGTAATCCTCCAGAAACTTTATAACCACCACCACCAAATTTACCTCCAGCGTGGAGGACAGTCATGACAGTTTCTAATGCCGACTTGCCTGTTTTCGGATGGATACCAGTAGGAATACCTCGCCCGTCGTCGGTTACTTTAATAGAGCCTTCTACTGTGATATCTATTTCTATATGAGTACAATAACCAGCAAGTGCTTCATCGATCGAGTTATCCACTACTTCATATACTAGATGATGCAGTCCTCTTGGCCCTGTCGAACCAATGTACATCCCCGGACGTTTGCGTACTGCTTCTAACCCTTCCAGGACTTGAATTTGATCTGCACCGTAACTGCTAGTCATGTAAATCTCCAATAATGCCTTAGAGCTTGCTTAAAAAAAAATTAGGACAAAAGACTCAAAAATTCTAACACATAAGGCAAGGTGACGGTTTAAAAGCAATTTGAAGATAATTTTATTAACAAATGCAACCCCCTTTCAGTTAACAGTTGACAGTAATCACTTAACAGCAATTACTTAAATACTATTGTACTATTTAAAAGGTTGTTGGGATGAGGGCGATCGCCATAAGCTGAAACTGCGCGAACACGCTCTTGCTATAATACCCATAAAATCAAGAGCCCATCATGACTGTAACAACTGCTAACGAAACAAACAATTTCATAGTGTTACAGATGTCTCCTGTAATTTCGATGAGTGAAGATAGCTTATTTGATTTTTGTCAGCTTAACTCCCATCTTCGCATCGAACGTATATCTACAGGAGAATTAATTATCATGTCACCAGCAGGTTCGGAAACAGGAAACCGTAACTTTAAATTAATTCAACAGTTAGCCAATTGGACAGATCGAGATGGAACAGGAATAGGTTTTGATTCTTCTGCTGGATTTATCTTACCTAATGGTGCAATTAGAAGTCCCGATGCGAGCTGGATAAAACTGAGCAAATGGAATGCTTTGTCTGATGCACAAAAAGCGAAGTTTGCACCTATTTGTCCCGATTTTATCGTAGAAATTCGTTCTCCTAGTGATAATTTAAAAACTTTACAGGATAAGATGCAAGAATATATCGATAATGGTGCATCTCAAGGGTGGCTGATCGATCGCCAAAATCGCCAAGTTTATATTTACAGTGCCGATCGAGATGTGGAATGTTTAGATGATCCCGTTACTATTAGTGGTGGCTCTTTATTAGTCGGCTTTAATTTAGACGTAACTAAAATTTGGTAAAGGAAAAAGCTCTTAGCCAGCAATCAGATTAATTTCTCGATTTCTTCTCGATCGATTCTTATCTTGTAATCGAAAAAAGCTGAATAGCAACTGGATAATTATCCTGAAGGTCACACAGTCTACTATATGCAAAAAAAGCTAGAAAGCTAGAGCTAGAAAAAAATTGAATTGATTATAATAGGTCAAAATAGTAATAACTATTAGTACTTAAAATAAGCTGTGAAATGAGTCAACAGTTAGCGATCGCCACTTACGGACTCACCAAAAGATTTGAAAGACATATCGCTGTCAATGATATCGATCTGCAAGTCAAAAGTGGAGAAGTCTATGGTCTAATTGGTCCTAATGGTGCAGGTAAAACTACTCTGATTCGGATGTTGGCAGCAGCCGAAGAGCCGACAAAAGGAGAAATTTATATTAATGGCGATCGCTTACTACGAGATGACAGTAATCCTCATCTCAAACAACGTTTAGGCTATCTTCCCGATGATTTTCCTCTTTACGACGATCTTACCGTTTGGGATTATTTGGATTATTTCGCTAGACTGTATCGCCTCAAACAACCTCATCGCCAACGGCGTATTTACGAAGTCTTAGAATTAGTTCAACTAGGAAACAAACGTAAAAGCATCATTTCCACTCTTTCTAGGGGAATGAAACAACGTCTCAGTTTAGCGCGAACAATTATTCACGAACCGATTTTACTACTATTAGATGAACCCGTATCGGGTTTAGACCCTATTGCCCGAATGCAGTTTCGGCAAATTATTAAAATTTTACAAGAAGCAGGGATGACCATTTTAATCTCGTCTCATGTCCTTAGCGATCTGGCAGAACTCTGTACTTCTGTGGGCATAATGGAATTAGGCTTTTTAGTAGAAAGTACTTCCTTAGCAGAACTATATTGCCGTCTTTCTCGTCAACAAATTGTGATGGCAACTTTGGGTGAGTTAGACTCATTACAAAGGGAACTTGGTAAAAATCCTTTGGTTAACGAGTGGGAAATAATCCCAGGAAAAAATAGTTTAAAAGTTAGCTTTGCGGGAGGGGAAACAGAAATTGCCCAACTGTTGCGATCGCTGATTCAAGCAGAGATTCCTTTAACAGAATTTCACTGTATTCAGGAGGATTTAGAAACTATTTTTCTCAAGTTAGGATATCAACAGGCATCTTAGATGAGTAATGAGTAATGAGTAATAAGTAATAAGTAAACCATGTCGTTTAAAAATAATATGATGGACAATATATTAAATTGGAATCCCCAATTTTTTAGGGAAATAAAAGGAAGAGTAAAACAAAGAAATATAATAATCGCTTCTGTTTCTTCTGTTGTTACTCAATTGTTAATTGTTTTATACTATCTCGGTGAGTTGCCAGATATCGATTTAGGTGTAACGCAACGTAGTCGCTATTGTTTTGGATTTGTCAAATCTTACTCTAGTCAGCATTTATGTGAGACAGATAGGCTCGGAGATTGGGTGATTAACTGGCAGCTTTTCTGGCTAGATATCTTTATTTGTCTGAGTATTATTAGTATTTTTTCTTTACTAGTAGTTGGTACTTATATGCTGATTGCCGACTTAACTAAAGAAGAAAGTAAGGGAACATTAAATTTTATTCGTCTAACTCCTCAAACCGCTAGCAGTATTTTGACAGGAAAAATATTAGGTGTACCGATAATGCTTTATAGCGTTATTTTATTGGCACTACCTTTACATTTTGCTGCTGGATTAAATGCCCATATTCCTGTAAGCCTTATATTCGGTTTTTATGCTGCCACGATCGCTAGTTGTGCTTTCTTTTATAGCGCAGCAATTTTATTGAGTCTACTTAACTTTGCGCCAGTAGGATTTAAAGCTTGGTTGGGTAGTGGCGCGGTTCTATTTTTTCTGGTATCGGCTACGGGAATAGCCATGCATACTCATTCAGTTAGTAATACCGCTCTCGATTGGTTGATTATTTTTTATCCTGGTAGAGTTTTGACTTATTTAGTTGATGCTACTTATCTGTCCAATACAACGGTTGATTATTTTCACTCTAATGGATTGACTAGTTTGCTTTTTTATGGGCAGTCTTGGTGGGTAAAACCTGGAATGGGTATAAGTCTTATTCTTGGCAATTATATGTTGTGGACATACTGGTTGTGGCAAGGTGTCAAACGTCGTTTTCACAATCCTACTAATACCATTTTGAGTAAAGAACAAAGTTACTGGTTGACAGGCTGGTTTGTGGCTATTTCTCTTGGTTTTACCCTACAAACTACCAGAAATTATCATTTGTTTCACAACTTCATCTTGCTTCAATGCTTCTTACTGGTAATGTTTTTAGGCTTAATTGCAGCTTTAAGTCCCCATCGTCAAACTTTGCATGATTGGGCGCGTTATCGCCATCAATTAGGTAAGGAAGGTAATAAGTTATGGAAAGAGTTAATCTGGGGAGAAAAAAGTCCTTCCACTGTAGCGATCGCCATTAATATCACGATCGCTGTTGTTTATATTCTGCCTTCATTATTCTTGTTTCCCTTCAAAGGTGACTTATCTCATGTCTTGTGGGGCTTACTAATTAGTGCTAGCGTTATTCTACTTTACGCCATCATTGCTCAGTTAATTCTAAGTATGAAGTCACCAAAACGAGCAATTTGGGCGTCGGTTAGCATTTTATCTTTGATTATTGTGCCCTTTGTTTGTTTAGCTTTGGCAGATGCTAGCTTAGGAGATGCGACTTTAGTTTGGCTATTTACTTTCTTACCCACAGCAGCCTTAAAACACGCATCACTATCTACTGTAATGGTAGCTATCTTAGGGCAATGGTTGGCGATCGCTTTACTTGGGTTCCAAATGACTAGACAACTACGTCAAGCAGGATCATCGGAAACCAAAGTGTTATTTTCTTCTTCTAATGTGAATTAAATTGTAGGGGTGATTGGCGAATCACCCCTACTCTATTTATGGTTTGTAATGTCATACATAATAAAAAAACAAAAAAGGGAAAGGTTTTTTAGCCTTTCCTTTTTTTATCTATTAACCTGAGTGAGAATTTTATCAAACTCACATAATTATAGGTTTATTATAGGTTTGTACTACTAGCTATTTCAGACTCAGTAGTAACCGATCCCGAACTTCCGCCAACTAAAACATCAGATTCTTTAACAAATCCACTATAAGCTTCCATACCGTGTTCGGATATATCTAAACCAATAAATTCTTCTTCTGAATGGACGCGAATCCCAATAGTTGCTTTTAGTAAAGACCAGACTACAGCACTAAAGACAACAGTAAAAGCACCAACTGCTAAGATGCCAATTATTTGAGTAATAATATTTCCTGTCCCAAAAATTCCTACTGCTAAAGTTCCCCAGATACCACAAACTAGGTGAACAGAAGTAGCACCGACAGGGTCATCAATTTTAATACTATCAAAAAATGCAACAGAGAAAACAACAATAACCCCAGCGATCGCGCCAATAACTACGGCTTCCCAGTAATCCACATCGGCACAACCTGCGGTAATACCTACCAAACCAGCTAAAATACCGTTGATAATCATGGAAAGATCGGGCTTACCATCTTTAATCCAAGAAGTAAAAGTTGCGGTACAGCCACCTGCTGCTGCTGCCAAGTTGGTAGTTACAGCAATATAAGGAACATTAGCTGTAGCTGCTAATTCTGAACCAGGGTTAAAACCAAACCAGCCAATCCAGAGGATTAAACAGCCCAGAGTCGCAATACTCATATTGTGACCGGGTATAGCACTAATGCTACCATCACTGCGATATTTACCCTGTCTTGGCCCTAAAAGTGCTGCTCCTACTAAAGCAGCCCAACCACCGACGGAATGCACCACAGTTGAACCAGCAAAGTCAGAAAAGCCCATTTCGCTTAACCAACCGCCGTCCCAAACCCAATGTCCGGTAATAGCGTAGGAAACAGCTACCAATAGAAAACTAAAGATTAAAAAAGCATCGAATCTAATTCTTTCCGCTACTGCACCAGAAACTATAGTTGCTGCTGTTGCTGCGAAAGCTACTTGGAATAAGAAAGAAATAGCTTCAGGCACTGCTGCGGGATAAGGGTCGTTACCGTAGGGAGCAGGATCGCCACTAAAGAAAAAGCCCTGCAAGCCAATAAAAGGGCTACCTTCACCGTACATTAAACCATAGCCAACAGCCCAGTAAGCGATAGTCGCGATCGCAAAAACAATCAGGTTTTTTGCCAAAATGTTAACGGCATTTTTTTGGCGACAGAAGCCTGTTTCTAACATCCCGAATCCAGCATTCATGAAGATTACCAGAACCGAGCAAAATAGCAAAAATATAGAATCTAAAACTACTCTAAGTTGATCCATATCTGCGGGAGGATCGATCCCTTGAGCAACTGCTGCCGAATTCCAAACTACTACAATTAAAGCTGTTAAGGGAATACAAGCTAGCCAATAAGGAGAAAACCAGCGAGTCATATTTTTTAAAAATTTTAAGGATAGAGATTCATCCTTCGATAAGACATTTAATGTTGAATTATTTTGTTTTTTAGGTACTGAAACCTTTTTGTTTCCTAGCACTTGCTTGAAATCCATTAATCCATCAAGTTATCTGTTTAACGTGTGAGTTCGCCGAACTCTCAAAACGCAAGTCTACGCTTTAAATCGAGAGCTTACAATAATTATTTTTTTTCGTTAACATTAAAAAAATAGGTACGAAATAAAAACTACGAACTAAAGTTGTGTATCATCAGATTTTAATTATTTATGGACTATTTTTAGTATCCAATTTTACAAAAATCTGAATCATTGGGGTTTTTTAAGATCAAACATACCACCCAGAAAGCTGATTTCTAGGTGGTTTGCGCTTTCAATTAAACGTAAAAAGTAATGTAGAAAACATTACTTTTTATCTAATCGATAATTTAACAATCGTAATAAAGTGCAAACTCATAAGGATGAGGACGCAAACGTAGAGGGTTAACTTCGTTGTCTAGTTTGTATTCAATCCAATTCTGAATAAAATCTTCAGTAAAAACACCAGTACTAGTTAAGAAGCCACTATCTTTTTCTAAAGCTTCTAATGCTTCTTCCAAAGAACCAGGAGTAGAAGGAATTTTACTCAATTCTTCAGGAGATAGATCGTAAATATCCACATCTAAAGGTTCTCCCGGATCGATTTCGTTTTTAATTCCATCTATGGCAGCACAAAGCATTGCTGCAAAAGAAAGATAAGGATTAGAAGTAGCATCGGGACAACGGAACTCAAAGCGTTTTGCTTTAGGGTTAGAACCAGATAAAGGAATACGCACCGATGCAGAACGATTACCCTGAGAGTAAGCCAAGTTTACAGGAGCTTCAAAACCAGGTACAAGACGCTTATAAGAGTTAGTTGTAGGATTCGTAAAAGCCAAAAGAGCAGGAGCGTGTTTTAGAATACCGCCAATAGCATTCAAAGCTACTTTACTTAAGTTGGCGTAACCATCGCCCCAGAATAGAGGTTGTCCGCCTTTCCAAATAGACATATGGGTGTGCATCCCCGAACCATTATCATTGAACAGAGGTTTAGGCATGAAAGTAACGGTTTTACCATACTTTTTAGCCACATTTTTGATGACGTATTTATAAATCATCAAATTATCCCCTGCCTCAATGATGGGTGCAAAACGAATACCCAGTTCATTTTGTCCCCCTGTAGCTACCTCATGGTGATGCTTTTCGATCGGTACGCCACATTTGGCCATGGTCAGCAGCATTTCTGTTCGCAAATCTTGTAGAGTATCGGTAGGAGCGACAGGAAAATACCCTTCTTTATAACGAGGCTTGTAACCTAAGTTACCACTATCTTCTTGACGACCACTATTCCAACGTCCTTCTACACTATCTACATAATAGTAACCTTGGCTTTCGGTCTGATCGAAACGAACATCATCAAAGACAAAAAATTCAGCTTCAGGGCCAAAAAAGGCAGTGTCACCAATACCGGTACTGGTAAGAAAATCAAGAGCTTTTTGAGCAATAGAACGAGGATCTCGGCTATACCATTCTCCAGTACGAGGTTCTTTAATGCTGCAAATCATGCTTAGAGTTGGTTCTTGGTAAAAAGGATCGATCCAAGCAGTTTTGGGATCGGGAACCATCGCCATGTCCGATTCATTAATCGCTTTCCATCCTCTAATGCTAGAACCATCGAAAGGAACGCCGTTAACAAAAGAATCTTCACTAATTTCAGATACGTAGAAAGAGCAATGTTGCCAGATACCTGGCATATCAATAAATTTGAGGTCAATTATTTTAATGTCTTGGTCTTGAATCATTTTCAAGACTTCTTGGGCTGTTTCTGGCATAAGTAGCTCCTTTAATGATTAATTTTTTTTAGCCTCGAATCATCCTAGAGAATTGGGGTGTCAATATTTTGTTTTCTCTGTTACAGAATTACCATGTCTGAATCAGCTACAAATCTGTAAACATTACAAAAATGTAATAAAATTAACAAAATTTTCCTAGCTCACGGATTGAGTTCATAGCGGTTTTTACATGAGTTTACCAAAATCATCAGTTGTGGCTCCTCTAGATTGGAAAACTGAATTCAAAGTTACGTCTTTGAACGCAAGTTGGTATTACTATGTAAAAAGACCAACTTATTAGCATTGCGAGTAGGAAGTTTCTTATCTCTATTACCATAGCAATGAGTGTGGGAGAACGTTCCTGAAGTATAATATGCAACAGTTAATATCGAGAATTTGGCATCGATTGGTTAGTTTTTTACTCAAGCAGATTATTCTAGTATTGGTAGTTCTTACGTGTGCAGGAGGTGCGCTCGCTTGGATAGCTGTTAACAATCTTTCCTTTGATTTAGTGGAATTACAAGCAAGTAAAAATGCCGAGTGGTGTATTAAAGCTCTTGGCGAGGCAGTACAACTCTACAGCGATGATGTGGTCGGGCGCATCACACATGAAGTTCCAGTCAGTGAAAACTATCCCACAATAGAAGGAGCAATCCCCCCACCTTCTACTTATTCAATTGTTTTAGGAGAAAGAATTAGCGAACGGAAAGGTAACTTTCGTTTTCGAGTTTATAGCGACTATCCCTTTCCCAATCGCCTAGAGGATGGTACGGGAGGACCCCAAGACAAATTCGAACGAGATGCGCTCGATTATTTCAAAAACCATGCGGTTAGTTCGTACTATCGTATTGAAAACTACAAAAATCGTCTTTCCATGCGCTATGGAATGCCGCTTGTGATGAAAGCAAGCTGTGTCTCTTGTCACAACACCCATCCCCAAAGTCCCAAGACAGATTGGAGAATTGGAGATATACGAGGCATTATGGAACTCATTCAGCCTCTAGATACCTTCATGGAACAAAACCAGCACAACATAGCGGACTTGTCCCTAAAATTAGGAGGATTATCCATACTATCTTTGTTCGGTATAAGTTTAGTTTTCGGGAGATTACGTCAATCGACAAAACAGTTAGAAGGAGAAGTTAGGTTGCGCACGGCAGAGTTAGCAGATGCCAATGTCGACTTAGAACAAAAAAATGGTTTAATTCGCCAAGTTTTTGGGCGTTATATCAGTAATGAAATTGTCACGGTCTTACTGAAAGCTGCTGCTGAGGAAAAACTCAAACTTGGTGGCGAAAGACGTAAAATTACGATTCTTACTTCCGATCTTAGAGGCTTTACTGCTATTTCAGAACGGATGCCTCCTGAAGAAGTAATCGATATACTCAACATCTACCTGGAATACATGGCAGATGTAATTACCGAGTATCAAGGAACTATAGATGAGTTTATGGGCGATGGTATTTTGGTTTTATTTGGTGCGCCTGTTGCTAGAGAAGATGATGCGATTAGAGCAGTGGCTTGTGCTTGTGCCATGCAGTTAAAAATGGGTGCGGTTAACGAACATATGAAACAAATGGGCTTACCTGCATTGGAAATGGGGATTGGGATCAACACTGGCGAGGCGGTCGTCGGTAATATTGGCTCGGAAAAACGCACTAAGTACGGTATTGTAGGTAACCAAGTCAATCTTACTTATCGAATCGAATCGTGCACTACAGGTGGTCAAATTCTGATTTCTGAAACGACTTTAAAAGAAGTAGAATCTATTGTCAAAATTGCGGGACAAAAACAAGTAACTGTCAAAGGTATAGAAAAACCGATCCGGATTTATGATGTTTGGGGAATTGGCGGTTTTTACAATCTGTTTTTGCCTAAAGAACAAGAACAATTTTTCCCACTTGCAGTAGAACTTCCCATTCAATATACAATTTTGGAAGGAAAAAATGTGAGCGACACTATTTTTAAAGGTAGTTTGATAGAACTTTCTGCAAAAGGAGCTAAAGTAAAAATTAATCCCGTAGAAAATAATGGTAAAGCCGAGTCTAATAGTAATATAAAACTAAATATTATCTTGCCTACTAGTTCCAAACCAGTAAGTGACGACATTTATGCCAAAGTGACAGAAAAATCGGCAGGCAAGAATTGTTTTTACATTATTTTTACTTCTAAGCCACCAGAAATAGAGGCGAGACTACGCAAAATATATCAGTGGATAAGCCGAGAATAAATATCAGTTATTTGAGGGGCAGTTTTAATTTTTAATTAACTTAAATAATAATCTAGGAGTTTCGCATTGACCCTTCATTGAACATTAAACATTAAACATTAAACATTAAACATTTCTCTGGATTCAGGCTTCTCTTTTTAGGGAGAAAAGGCTTGGGAGTAGGGTGTTGATTTTGTGTAAGGCGAGCGCCAATTGTCAAAGCGATCGGCTTCGCTGCGGAGCTTCGCGAGACCGCGCCCATTAGCTGATACACTCTAGTTTCTAGACATAGGGGATATCGGCTCTTTACCTCATTCCATAAACCTTCTAGAAAAGTTTGTGCTCTACTGACTTTGAAAATGGTTATCCTCGTCGCGGTTTATGGGATTATAAAATAGATAGAGCTTAAAATGAGGCTAATTATCAGCCAACTACAAAACTGCTGTTTGGGAGAAATATTTAATGCGAGACGCGGTTACCAATTTAATTAAAAATTATGATATTTCTGGTCGTTATCTAGACCGAAATGCAATTGATAGTTTAAAAGCTTACTTTGAATCTGGTACAGCAAGAGTAGCGGTTGCTACTATGATTAGTGCTAATGCTGCATCTATTGTTAAACAAGCTAGTTCTCAATTGTTTGAACAAGTACCAGAATTGCTTCGTCCCAGTGGTAACGCTTATACCACTCGTCGCTATTCTGCTTGTTTACGAGATTTAGACTACTATCTTCGCTATGCCAGCTATGCTTTGGTTGCTGGAGATATGAATGTTCTTAATGAAAGAGTTCTACAAGGTCTACGAGAAACTTACAACTCTTTAGGAGTACCTATTGGTCCTACTGTTGTGGGTATCCAAATTATGAAAGACATAGTTAAAGAAATGGCATCAGACACGGGAGTTACTGATACTTCTTTTATCGATGAACCTTTTGAACATATGACTCGTAATTTGAGCGAAGTTTCTGTTTAATAATTGTTAAATAATTGACAATCTCACCCTTCCGCGATCGCTAACAGGGTGGGATTGTTATTTCATCGGCTCATTGTCTGATTCTAAGGCAAGTCAGTACTTCCCATCAAATAGCGGTCGCATTCGCGAGCTGCACCCCGACCCTCGTTAAATGCCCAAACCACCAAGCTTTGTCCGCGACGACAATCTCCTGCTGCGAAAACACCAGGAATGCTAGTAGTGTATTTGTTATATTCGGCTTTGATATTGCTACGGCCATCTTTTTCGAGTCCTAAAGCTTCCAGGAGGGGTTGTTCGGGACCGAGGAAACCCATGGCTAATAAAACTAATTGGGCAGGGATAACTCGTTCTGTACCAGGAATATGTTGGGGAATAAAGCGACCATTGGCATCTCTTTCCCATTTTATCTGGACGGTATGAACAGCTTTTACTTGTCCCTGTTCGTCTCCTTCAAACTTGGTAGCCGTAGTGAGATAACCTCTGGGATCGCTACCAAATTGGGCAGCAGCTTCTTCTTGTCCGTAATCGAGACGGTAAATTTTGGGCCACTCTGGCCAGGGATTATTGGGGGCGCGCTCTTTAGGAGGCTGGGGCATAATTTCCAGCTGTACTAAACTTCGACAACCGTGGCGAACTGATGTACCAACGCAGTCAGTGCCCGTGTCACCACCACCAATAATTACCACATCTTTATCTTTCGCAGAGATACTAGTTTCACGGCGATCGAGAAGTGCTTGAGTATTGGCAGTAAGGAATTCCATGGCAAAGTGAATCCCTTTGAGCGAACGACCTTCGACATTTAAATCTCTTGGTTTGGTTGCACCAGTACAGAGGATTACGGAATCATACTCTTTTACTAATTGCTCGGCGGGTAAATCTTTACCAATTTCAGTATTGCAAATAAATTTTATGCCTTCTGCTTCTAACAGTTGGATGCGACGCATGACAATTTCTTGCTTATCCAGTTTCATGTTGGGAATGCCATACATCAACAGTCCCCCTGGACGATCCGCCCGTTCAAACACTGTCACCCAATGACCTGCTTTATTGAGTTGGGTAGCAGCACACAGTCCCGCAGGGCCAGAACCAACCACAGCAACTTTCTTGCCAGTTCGTTTTTGCGGTGGTTCGGGGTTAATCCATCCTTCATCCCAACCTTTTTCAATAATTGAATATTCAATATTTTTAATTGTTACTGGAGGATTGTGAATTCCCAGTACACAAGAACCTTCGCAGGGTGCAGGACAAACACGACCGGTAAACTCTGGGAAATTATTGGTTTTATGCAAGCGCTCGAGGGCTTCGCGCCAAAGTCCGCGATAAATCAAATCGTTCCACTCGGGAATTAGGTTATTAATCGGGCAACCACTTGCCATACCACTAATGGTAATGCCAGTATGACAAAAAGGTGTACCGCAGTCCATACATCTAGCAGCCTGAGTACGCAGTTTTTCCTCTGGCATGGGCAGATGAAATTCATCCCAATTACGGATTCGTTCTAGAGCTGATAATTCAGAGGGTTCTTCTCGTAAATATTCGATAAAGCCTGTTGGTTTTCCCATAGTTGTTTCTCTTACAAAATGATGAAGGATGAGGTCAAAGAAATTAACGTCGTATTAAGCCTATAGCCAACAAATAGATATCAGTGTTCATCTGTGTTCATCTGTGGATATTTTTTATTGCCTCAAATTAGCTGTATCAGTCAACTATGATTGAGAAGCATATTAGGGCAATAAGCAAGTAGCCATCTAATTAACTGTTAACTAAAACTAGCTACCACTAATACGAGCAGCATCCCGCGCATTGGCTTCAAAGGCAGCACTTAAGGCATCGTCACCACTTAACCCTTCAGCGATCGCTTTTTGAATGGCTTGCAATACACGTTTATAGTCTCTAGGCATGACTTTGACAAATTTTGCTGCCATCTCTTGCCAGTTGGCTAGCACTTTAGCTGCTTTCTGACTTTGGGTATAATCGGCGTGTTTTTGAATCATCTGGTAGATAGTTTCGCGGTCTTCTTCATCAAGGGGTTCAATGTCTGCCATTTGAGTGTTACAACGGGTCGCAAAGTCACCTTTTTCATCGAGAATGTAAGCAACCCCTCCACTCATGCCCGCAGCAAAGTTCCGTCCAGTTGACCCTAGAATCACAACTTTGCCACCAGTCATATATTCGCAACCATGATCGCCGACTGCTTCAACTACAGCATTAACACCAGAGTTACGAACGCAGAATCGTTCTCCAGCTACACCATAGATATAAGCTTCGCCACTAGTTGCCCCATAAAAGGCGACATTGCCGATAACAATATTTTCCTCTGGCACAAAGGTAGAACCGTGAGGAGGATAAACAATTATTTTGCCACCACTCAAACCTTTGCCTAGATAATCGTTGGCATCACCTTCTAATTCTAAAGTTACGCCCTTTGGTACAAATGCTCCAAAACTTTGTCCGGCACTGCCTTGGAAATGGAGATGTACCGTATCTTCTGGTAAACCTTCCCAGTGACGTTTGGTGATTTCATTGCCCAAAATCGTACCAACTACCCGATTAGTATTTTTAATTGGCAGGGTAGCTTTGACCTTTTCTCCTTTATCGATCGCTGGTTTACAGAGATCGAGTAACACAGTCATATCTAAAGATTTATCCAAGCCATGATCCTGGGGAATCTGGCAATAGCGACCTACTTCTGGCACAACTTCGGGCTGGTAAAGGATTTTTGAGAGATCGATGCCTTTAGCCTTCCAATGATCCACAGCTTTTTTCGCTTCTAAGACATCGGTACGCCCTACCATTTCATTGAGGGTACGGAAGCCCAAACTTGCCATAATTTCGCGGACTTCTTGGGCAATAAACTTCATAAAGTTGACTGTATATTCGGGATCGCCGATGAAGTTTTTACGTAGCAATGGGTTTTGAGTAGCGATTCCTGCAGGACAGGTGTTCATGTGGCAGACGCGCATCATGATACAGCCGAGAGTAACTAAGGGGGCAGTAGAAAAACCAAATTCCTCAGCACCCAGTAAAGTAGCGATCGCCACATCCCGACCAGTTTTCATTTGACCGTCGGTTTCTACGGCAATGCGGCTGCGGAGGTTATTTAAGACCAAGGTTTGGTGGGTTTCTGCTATTCCCAGTTCCCAAGGTAGTCCTGCGTGTTTAATTGAGGTTTGGGGAGATGCTCCCGTCCCACCGTCAAAACCAGAGATCAACACGACATCTGCGTGGGCTTTAGCTACCCCAGCAGCGATCGTTCCTACCCCCACTGCCGATACCAATTTTACGCCAATGCGAGCCTTCCGATTGGCATTTTTCAAGTCATGGATCAACTCGGCTAAATCTTCAATGGAGTAAATATCGTGGTGGGGTGGGGGGGAAATTAAACCTACTCCTGGGGTAGAATGGCGCACTTTGGCAATCCAGGGATACACTTTCCGACCAGGAAGTTGCCCCCCTTCCCCTGGTTTTGCCCCTTGTGCCATTTTGATCTGGATTTCTTTGGCTTGGGATAAATACAAACTGGTAACGCCAAAACGACCTGAAGCAACTTGTTTGATTGCACTGTTTTTCGAGTCACCCTGTTCGTTCGTCCAGGTGTAGCGTTCTGGGTCTTCCCCTCCTTCTCCTGTATTGGATTTCCCGCCAATGCGATTCATAGCGATCGCCAGGGACTCATGTGCTTCTTTAGAAATTGAGCCGTAACTCATTGCCCCTGTCTTAAACCGCTTCATAATCGCTTCAACTGGTTCTACTTCTTCGATAGGAATCGGTTCGCGGTCTTTATATTCCAGCAGTCCTCTGAGGGTAAAGCGTTGCTTATTTTGCTCGTTGACCAGTTTGGCATATTGTTTGTAAAGTTCATAATCCCCAGTTCTGACGGCTTGTTGCAGGGTATGAATGGTTTGGGGACTAAACAAATGTGCTTCCCCATCTTTACGCCATTGATACTCACCGCCAACATCAAGGGTATGTCCGTTCACATCCCGGTCAGGAAAAGCATGGTTGTGACGTAAAATAGTTTCTTTGGCGATCGCTTCTAGATCTGCCCCTTCGATCCTGGAGGCTGTCCAAGTGAAGTAGCGGTCAATTACTGAGTGGTTTAGTCCAATCGCTTCAAAAATTTGTGCGCCCCGATAGCTTTGTAGGGTGGAAATACCAATCTTGGAGGCAATCTTGATAGTTCCCTTGGTCACTGCTTTGATGTAGTTCTTGCAAGCAGTCTGATAATCCACATCAACCAATATTCCCTGACCAATCATGTCCTCAAGGGTAGCAAAAGCGAGGTAAGGATTAATCGCACCGCAACCATAGCCCAGCAAGACAGCATAATGATGTACTTCCCTCGGTTCGCCCGATTCTAGAACAATTCCCACTCTGGTACGAGTGCCTTGACGAATTAGGTGGTGATGTAAACCTGATACTGCCAGCAAAGCAGGAATCGGAACGCGGTTTCGCTCGAGACCGCGATCGCTTAAGATAATAATACTTTTCCCCTCCGCGATCGCTCGAGCCGCCTGAGTACAAATCCGCTCGATTGCTGCTTCTAAACCCTTTACACCCTCTTTAGGGTCAAATAGAATCGGTAGGGTAATGGACTGAAAATCCTCCCCATCCAAATGCTTGAGCTTTGCTAGTTCTGTATTAGTAATTACAGGAGTTTTTAACTTAATCAGATGGCAACTTTCGGGTTGAGGAGCGAGTAAGTTGCGTTCGGCACCGATGGTAGTTACTGGTGAGGTGACAATTTCTTCCCTAATTGAATCGATGGGAGGATTGGTTACTTGAGCAAATAATTGCTGGAAATAATCGTAAAGTAGTTTGGGACGGTCTGAAAGCACTGCTAGGGGTGTATCCGATCCCATCGAACCAAGTGCCTCGACTCCATTGAGAGCCATTGGTTTTATTAACATTCGCAGTTCTTCAAAGGTATAACCAAAAGTCATCTGCTTTTGGAGAGTTGTGGGTAACTCAGCTTGAGAAACAGGTGACGAATTATTGGATAAATTTAGTTCGGGTAAGGATGCCAAATCTACCAGATAGCGTTCCAACCATTCGCGATAGGGCTGTTGAGTAACAATTGCTTGTTTAATCTCTTCGTCAGCAACAATGCGTCCCTCTTGCATATTTACCAGGAACATCCTACCAGGCTCTAAACGCCCCTTCAACGCTACCTGTTCTGGTGCAACTGGTAGCACTCCTGCTTCTGATGCCATAATTACCAGGTTATCTTTGGTAACGTAGTAGCGAGAAGGACGTAACCCATTGCGATCCAACACTGCCCCTACCATTGTCCCATCAGTAAAGGCGATGGAAGCTGGACCATCCCAAGGTTCCATCAAACAAGAATGATATTCATAAAAAGCTTTCTTCTCATCACTCATGGATTCGTGAGCAGCCCAGGGTTCGGGAATCATCATCATCACTGCGTGGGGAAGCGATCGCCCTGCCAAGACCAATAGTTCTAAAGTATTATCAAAAATACTGGAATCACTGCCATCGATATTAATTAAATTTTGCACCTTTTTCATGTCTTCGCCAAATAGCTCCGACTCAAACAACGATTGCCGAGCGTGCATCCAGTTAATGTTGCCCCGTAGGGTATTTATTTCTCCATTGTGGGCAATGTAGCGATAGGGGTGAGATCTTGACCAACTGGGGAAGGTGTTAGTGCTAAAGCGCGAATGTACCAAGGCTAAAGCACTTTCTAAGTCGGGATCGTGGAGTTCGGGATAATATTCTCCTACTTGCATCGGCATCAGCATCCCTTTATACACAATCGTTCGACAGGAGACACTGGACTCATACCAAAACGAATCCCCCAACTGTCTGCGAATCTCTAGATGAGACCGCTTGCGAATCACGAAGAGTTTCCGTTCAAAGGCTGCTTCATCTAAATCGGTCGCGCGTTGGATAAACACTTTCTGCATAAAAGGTTCGCTTGATTTAGCAGTGTTCCCCAAAGATGAGTTATCGGTAGGCACGTCACGCCAACCCAAAACTTTCTGTCCTTCTTCGGCGACAATTGTTTCAAATATCCTTCTTCCTTTCTCTCTGAGCAGAGGCTCTGGAGAAGAGTAAATCATGCCAACACCATACTGCCCTACTTCTGGTAGAGTAATGTTTTCCTGGGCAGCTACCCTCTTCATGAACTTATGAGGTATTTGCATCAAAATACCTGCCCCATCACCTGTATTTGTCTCAGCACCACAAGCACCGCGATGTTCGAGGTTGACCAGAATCGTCAAAGCCTGTTCCACAAGCTCGTGGGATTTCTTGCCATTCATGTGGACGATAAATCCAACACCGCAGGCATCATGCTCGAAGCGAGGATCGTATAGACCCTGTTTGGGTGGCAGTTGATTATTATTCATTTTTTAATAAGCTAAATATTGGCAAAGACAAATAAACTGATGGTTCAGTTTGAGCTATCGAAGGCTGTTGAAGTTGAATCCTATTGGCTTTAACTGCTATCAATTATTTAATTTTACCGAGAGAAGCTAAGGTCTCAATTTTTTTAAGAAAATGATCATAATTAGACCTCTGCTTGTAACTACGTTGTTTCCTATCAGGTTTCCTATCAGTTTTTCTCGGTTTATTATGGTCTGCGCCTTATCAATTTCAGTAGAGCACAAAGTCACGAAATAATGCGGTTTTCGTGCTTCCGAGCTCGAGTTGTTGACGCTTCAATTGGCGATCGCCAATTGTTAAAGCGCTCAGCTTCGCTGCGGAGCTGAGCGAGACCGCGCCCATTCGCTGATACACCTAGTTTTTAGCCGTAGGGGATATCGGCTGAAAACCGCATTCCATAAATCTTCTAAAAACGTTTGTGATCTACTGAATTTGAGAATTGTTATCTAAAAAATTAGCGATCGCTCAGACATATTAGTAACTATGTACTAGGCTCTAAAAAGGCGACCGCTTTTCTATAACTGGTTAAAAAACAATAACTCCGAACTCTGAATTTCTTTCGCGTAAGCGACTATCGAAAATTTATCCGAATTCCGAACTCATTTTTTACTGCTGTCCGTCAGTTAGACTAGGATTTTGTCCTCCCATTAAGTTAGGATATCTTTCACCTAAATAGTTATTTAGGAAAGTATTAACAAAAGATAGAAGTACTGGTGCTAGTAAAAACGATAACAAGCCAGCTACTCTAAAACCCGGAACGAAAACAGATGCTAACCAGAAACAAAAACCATTAACTACCAAAGAGAATGCTCCTAAACTGAGAATATTGAGAGGTAGAGATAGTAAAGCGATAATGGGTCTGACTCCAGCATTCACTATACCGATAGCTACCGCAGCAATTAAAGCAGCAGGAAAGTTAGCTAAATCAACTCCAGGAAAGATAATATCAACGACTAAAAGGCTTAAGGCTGTAGCCAGTATAGTCAACAGTGAACCTAGCATATTTTTCTCCTAAATTGTTTACAAAATGTAATTTTTTGAATATCTATTTGTATTGTTAAATAGATAAAAAATTTATGCATCTATTTTAAGATGTATTTTTGAGAGAATTAATAATTAAATTTTTACTTTTCCCCTGACTTAACCAATATATATTTCACTGATTCAAGCAATGCCATAATCTTGTTTGCCATCACAAAAAAAGTTAATTATCTTTCTCTAGACAGAAGACAAATTGGGCAAAAAGCTAAAATATAGTAAATACTTACGTATAAATGAAAAGTCAAAAACAAAACCATGAAAATTATTAATATTATTGCTGCCATCGTTTTACCCCCATTAGGAGTATTTCTAACTATGGGAGTGAGTCAAGCCTTGCTAATTAATGTTTTACTGACTTTGCTTGGCTGGATTCCAGGAGTCATTCATGCTCTTTGGGTTATTTCTAAGCAATCAGAAAAAGCCAGTGCCTAGATATAATTTGTTAGCGACTGGTTTGGTCTTAGTTTTCTCTTTTATAAATTCTTTTCTCCCAGTCATTCCTGGGAGATTTATATTTTTTATCGATCGCGAAATATTTCAGTAATAGATTTCCAGAGTTCTTGTAAGATTTGTTTGATTTGTCTTTCTTTTCGGGCGATCGCCGTACCAGCTTCGCTTAATTTTTGTTCGAATTCTGCTTGTTTTTCTTCTACTTTGCCTGTAAAAACCTCGGGATTTTCTTTGGCTTTTTCGTACCAGGTTTTTGCTTCATTTAAATATTGACTTACATTATCGTAGCTTTCTCCGTATCGACTAGATAAATTTGCTTGGACTACAGCTAACTGAGCTTTTAGTTGAGCATAACGTTTCTGCAAAAGAGCAACTTCTTCACTATTTTTAATCGTATTAACTGCCGATTCTATTGCTTCTTTTACGTTAGTAGATTGCTCTTTATTTGTTGCTTGTATATCTTCTAGTACTCCCTCAATTTGTTGTTGAAGTTGTTCTTCTTCGGTTTCTACTTTTGTTTGCAAAGTTTGAATTTCTGATTGAGTTTTAGTAATCGCTTCTCGTTTATTATTGCTAATAGCTTCAATTGCTCCTTCAATAGAAGCAGTAACCTCTTCTTTAATTTCGCCTCTTTTTTCTTTGAAAGTTTCTACAATCGCTGCGATCGCATCTTTTACTAAACTACTTATTTCTTCTCTGCCTTCTTTTACTTCAACTACAGATTCGGATATGGCTGTTCTAATAATTTCTCTAATTTTTTCTGTTTTTAATTCTCCTGCTTGTTTGGCTTGCTGTAAATTTTTAATAATTTGCTCTTTTCTAGATTCAGACATAGCTTATTTTTCACCAAAAGCATTTATATCACGTGAGTTCGAAGTTCGAAGTTCGTGTCTTACTTGGTTCTGCTAGCCGAGGAAACCTCGGCGCATCCCAAGCGCAGTTCGGAGTTAAGAAAAAACTGACGTTATTAGATATTCCTGTAGTTAATGTCAGACTTATTGCTTAAAGTGCGGAAATTGCGACCTTCGCGATCGCGAACTATCGATTAATTTCAACAAATATTAAATAAAATTTAAATTTATCTTAAGTAAACTCTAGTTTATACTTCTTCGAATACCGTTTCGTCTTCTTTTCGCCAGGCAGGATCGACTATACAAATGAAAACTAAAGGTTCATTGCCACAATTGCGAATAAATTGTCGGGCATTAGGTGGGATATAAACAGCATCTCCCGTCTCTACTATCTGCGTTTCACCATCTATATGCATTTCTCCCTTGCCACTCAAGAGATAATAAACTTCCGAAGTAGTCAGAGAATGAGGTGTTGAAGTTTGCCCGACAGCTACGATCGCATGAGCTAAACTGTAACGTAGCTCTATTACTTGCTTATCTGGATGCAACAGTTCTCGCAGACGAGTACCATCGCCAGCGATAAACTCGTCCATAGCACTTAGTTTTTGAACCAACATAAGTTGAATTTAAAATATTTAACTTAATGTGTTTGGTAATCAGAACAATCGATCGCTTTTTCTGTATTAGCAGTACCGGGATTAACCGTACACTTCAGGCTGTAATTATTAGTGAAAAAACGACACTGAGTGCAGGGTATTTTGTGCATTTGTTTAGCTCTTGTTAGAGCATCAAGCAATAAACTAAATAGACTCCAACCACATATAGTTAATAATAAACAAGCAAATAAAAGGCGGAGTAAATTTACCAATGGTTCAATTGCTTCAACTAAATAAGAATATGCGATTTGAAACACGGCTAATCTTACCTATAATTGAATTATAAGTTTATATTATACCATATATTAATATTAGTGAACTATATAGTTTAATTTAAAAAACTCGATCTTAGCTTTGCATTTTGCTGGAAACAAGCTGAATTATTTGCGCTAATTGCTGTCTATTAAATGTTTTTAGCAGTGTAATTGCTGCTGCTTTGGGTTCAGTTGGTAACATCACTTGCGATGCTGAACTGGCGGTAGCAGTATTAGCTAATTGTTGCAGATTTTTACTAGGTACAATTTGTTCGATTTGACCTAAATGGAGGCGATCGCCAGCTATTTTTAGTTCTTTAATAACTATTTGAGCAATTGTATTATAAGGATATCTAGTATTAATCAGAGCTTTTTGAGCAGCTTCAATTAAATTTTGCCAATTTTGTTCTTGAGGAGCGAGTTTACCCAAACCAAGACATAATTGTTGCAATTTTTGTCTATTTTCAGTAGATGCTTCCTGCTTGAAAAGCTGCAACATTTGCTTAAGAGTTTCTTTAACTTGCTCGGCAATATCAACTGAGGGTTCGGCAGTCTCAGTTACGCTTGAGCCTGTATTTAACTTTTGAAGATACTCTTGCAAGATAACAAAGTTAGATTCCGCTTGCTCTAATATACCTATGGCATCTTCATCACTAAATTCAGTAGAATTCTCTAAGCGTTCGACTAAATCCTGTAAATAATCATAGCCATTAAGAAACAAAGCTTCTAGTTTATCGTCTACGTTAATCGAAGACTCTTTTAACAATTTAAAAGCATCTTCTAGACGATGAGCCGTTTTTTGAATACTGGAGTATCCCAACATAGCTGCGCCACCCTTAACTGAATGAGCAGCACGAAACATCTCGTTTACCATCTCCGCATCTTGAGCAGAGGTAGATAACTGCAATATTCCTTTTTCCAGAGTTTGTAAGTGTTCTTTAGCTTCCTCGATAAAATAGCCTAAAATTCTTTGTTGATTGGCTGTATCCAAGGCAATTACCTCCTAATCCAACAGCAATTCTTTGATATTGATTATTTCAACACAAGTCTATCTCAGACTGTTTAAATTGGGTAGTTGGTTTTTACTTATAATTGATGATTTAAGATCGCGATCGAGTAACCAAGAATTAATCCCAATTTTTCGAGCAGCCTGATAATCTTCTCGTTTACTATCCCCAATATGCCATGCCTCTGTCGGATAACAATTATGTTTAGCTAAAGCTGTCATAAAAATTTGACTATCTGGTTTGGCAGATCCACTCAAAGAAGAAATAGTAACACTGGTAAAAAAATGCTCTAGTTCTAGCAATTTCAAAACTTGAAACAAGCGAGTGTCAAAATTAGAAATAATTCCCAAAGGTATTTTTTGCCGTTGCCAGTATTGCAAAGTGGGAATAACGTCATCGTAGATATACCAAGGTTTTATTCCCGCAAAATGTTGATAGAGTCGAGCAAAAAAAAGCTCGAAATCGGCAAATTTGTTCAAAGCATCTACTCTAGCAAAAGTAGATTTAGAGACCTCTTTCCACCACTTAAATTCTTGTTGGGGAATATCTTGCTCTCGAACACCAGGAAAAGTAGGAGGAGAAGAGTGCTTAAAACTTGACCTAAAAGCTTGTTCTAAACTCTCAGCATCGAGAGCTAGACCAAATTCTAGGGCAATTTCCTTATATACCTCCCCTACACTACCCTTTACGCCAAACAAAGTTCCAACTGCATCAAAAAAGATTACTTTTGGTTTCTCCATCTATTTTTCAAAATGATCGATAATCGCTTGAGCAAAATCAGAACAGCTTAGAGGTTCGACAGGAGGACTCATTAGCCTAGCCAAATCATAAGTCACTTGACGGTTGGCGATCGCTCCAGCAATTCCTGTTTGAATTAAATTAGCTGCTTCTTGCCAACCCATAAACTCTAGCATCATCACCCCAGAAAGAATTACCGAGCCTGGATTAATCCGATTTTTACCAGCGTGTTTTGGTGCAGTACCATGGGTAGCCTCGAAAATAGCGCAATTATCGCCAATATTAGCCCCAGGACTCATTCCCAACCCACCCACAACGGCTGCTGCTGCATCCGAAATATAATCTCCATTTAAATTCATCGTTGCCAAAATAGAATATTCATTAGGGCGAGTCTGAATTTGTTGGAAAATACTATCGGCAATACGGTCATTAACCATTACTTTTTCTTGCCATTTACCCTCACCGTGACTATCCCAAATTTGCTGGAGTACTGTTTCCACTTCTTCTCTAATTTGCTGTTGCTTTTCTGGTGTAAGGGAGTCATAGCCAGGTTCGATCGAGCGGGCATTTTCTTCTACGGTCAGATCTGGATTTGCTTCTTTGTTACTGAGAATCCAAGATTCTCTTTCAGTAACGCATTCAGCCCTAAACTTAGTTGTTGCTAATTCATAACCCCAATCGCGGAATGCTCCCTCAGTATATTTCATGATATTACCCTTGTGTACCAAGGTGACTTTTTGCTTAGATGGGGGTAATGTTAGAGCTTGTTCTATTGCCCTTCCGATTAGCCTTTGAGAGCCTGTTTTACTAATGGGTTTAATGCCAATTCCCGAATCTAGAGGTATTTGTTTGTTACCATGTTCGGGCGTAGCGGGAATCAAATCTTGATTGAGTAATTGAATCAGTTTATCGGCAATAGGATCGCCTTTTTTCCACTCAATGCCCAAATAAATATCTTCCGTATTTTCCCTGTAGACGATTACATCTAGTTTTTCGGGATATTTATGGGGGGAGGGAGTACCTGGATAGTAACGACAGGGACGGACACAGGCATAAAGATTAAAAATTTGCCTGAGAGCAACATTAAGAGAACGAATACCACCACCAACAGGAGTAGTTAGAGGGCCTTTAATAGCGATACCATATTCTTCGATCGCTTTGAGGGTATCTTCTGGTAGATATTGATAAGTCCCATATTTCTCGCAAGCTTCATCCCCAGCATAGACTTTAAACCAGTGTATCTTACGTCGATCGCCATAAGCAGCCTTAACCGCAGCATCGATTACTTTTTCCGTAGCAGGCCAAATATCCACTCCTGTACCATCACCACGAATAAAAGGAATAATGGGATTATCGGGAACTATCGGTTTGCCATCTTTGAAAGTAATTTTAGAGCCAGTAGTTGGAGGAATTATTTTTTCGTACATATTGGTCACAACTAGGAGAAAGATGTAATTAAGGTTACAATTAGGTTAGTTAATCTGAACTAGAAATAGCACATATAAAAGTTAGATTTTGTAGCCAAAATAAAAGCAATATAATTGATTAATAATTTTGGTTACACAGAATGAAGGCATAATGAAAAAAGTTTTGGTTGTAGATGATGATAGTATTTTACGCACGGTTCTAAAGCATACTTTGGAACAGCAAGGATATCAAGTTAAAACAGTGCATTCAGGCAAAGAAGCTCTCAATGTTTTCGAGCGAGATGTCCCCGACCTTATTGTTTCAGACGTTTCTATGCCAGAAATGGATGGATTTGAATTTTGTCGTCAATTGCGCTCTCAACCATCAGGACAATTAGTACCCTTTATCTTTCTTTCAGCTAAAACCGATTTAGACCACCGTGTTGAAGGACATTCTAGTGGTGCAGATGATTATCTAACCAAACCTTTTGAAATGAAAGAGTTACTTGCTAAGATTGAAGGGCTGCTCGAGCGATCGCGTCGTATCCATTCAGAAATCGTTCATCTCATGCAGCAACTAGTCAATTCTAATGCTGTCAGTCAAGTCAAAATTTCTTCTCAACTTTCCTCAACAACTTTTAATAACCTCAATACTCAAAATCCTCAACCAGACCCCTTACCTCTTACTCCTGCTGAAGAAAGAGTATTTTGGGAAGTTATTCAAGGTTTCACTAATAAACAGATTAGTCAACTCTTGTATATAAGTCCTCGTACAGTCCAAACTCATTTGAGCAATATTTTAAATAAACTAAATTTAGAAAATCGAACCCAATTAGTTCGTTTTGCTTATGAACAGGGCTATGAAAAAGCCAAAAAAAAATAGTAAGACAGAAATCTCTTTAATTCAATCAAATAAAGTAAGTATCTTAGTATTTTATTGCAGGTTGACACTTAGCAGTCTATTCTATGGTACCATGAGAACAGCTAGTTAACCCTAAGTATAAACACTCAGGATAATTCTAGAGATAAAAGCTGCGATTATCTTCGTGGTATCGCTCGGGCAACCGCTACGTCAGTAAAGTTGTTGTATGGAAGACATTAGTCAACTCAGCCAAAAATTTTCCTTAGAATCCCCTAAAAATCAACTAAAATTAATTCCTCAAATCTATGCAGTAGGAGAACCTGGATGGGATATTTTGATGGAATTTTTATCTTCTCGCTTATCCGAACCACCCAATTTAGTTACGGGAAAAATATATCAAGTTCTCTATCAAGCCAATAAAACTAAAACTCAGCAGTTTTTAAAAACCCATCTACCTACTGGTGTTGTTCCCCTAAATTCTGCCAAAAATATTGATTATCACCCCCTACAACAGTTATTAGCCCAACAGGATTTTCAAGGAGCAGATCTCCTTACTTTGCAAAAACTATGTGAATTAGCTGGAGAAGCAGCTATAAAAAGAAAATGGCTATATTTTACCGAAGTAGATAACTTCCCCTCAACAGATTTACTTACTCTCGATCGACTGTGGTTCATATACTCAGAAGGTAAATTCGGGTTTTCTGTACAAAGGCAAATTTGGCTTTCCCTCGGTCAAGATTTTTCTCAACTTTGGTACAAAATAGGCTGGAAAACCGACAACAATTGGACTCGTTACCCCAAAGAATTTACTTGGGATTTGAGTGCACCCAAAGGGCATCTACCCTTATCTAATCAACTGAGGGGTGTTAGAGTAATCGCATCTATCTTTTCTCATCCAGTCTGGTCGGCTTAATCATTCAAAATGACTATTATTAGCAAGACTCTCTGGACTACTAAATTAAAGAAAATTTTTATTTTTGACTAAATATATTTTCAGCAATCTCTACTTAAAATGTTCGTTTAAGCATTTTTTAGGGAACTTTAAAAATAACAAGCTAAGGTAGGTGTTATTTAGCTCTATTTTCTCTGGTAAAAAGCCAAAAACTATATATATTTATATAGGTTATTTTTTATATAGGTTATTTTTTAAGAGAGATTGCTAGATTAATTATGCTCCCGAAGCCAGTATGTATATTACCCTTCTAATTATTAAATTTAGTGATACAAGTGCAAGCAGTAGATTTAGGTATAAGAGTCAATACTATGAATAAATTAAAAAATAGACTCTTTTGCCGTTTAGATGGTTTCACTCCCGTAGCTAAAGAGCAACAAAGACTGAATGCTCTTAGTAAGCTTGGTTTGTTAGTAGCTGAAACAGTTCCTGTTTTTGAAGAAGCCACACAAACAGCCTCAAGCTTTCTCGAAATGCCAATTTGTATTCTAGGCTTGGTAGTTGAAAATGAACTATGGTTCAAGTCTGCTTCTGGTTTATCCACTATTGGTTTGATGAATCAATTAGCTGTCCATAGAAAAGTGCCTTTAATCGAGTCTTTTAGTACTTACGTAGTGGACAGCGAACAAACTCTATGTATCGAAAATACTTTAACTAATTCCGTCTTTGCTAGTAGCACACTCGTACAGCACTACGGTATTAAAGCCTATCTCGGTGTTCCTTTAATTAGCTCTGAAGGCTTATGTATTGGTACTTTAGAGGTTATGGATGTTGAAACTCGCCAGTTTAATGATAGAGATGTAGACTTTTTAGCTTTAACAGCCCGTTGGTGTTTGAGAGAATATGAGCGAGATAACCTCATCAAAAACCAAGAGCAAATAACAACGGACCGCGCTCATAATTTATCAGTTATTCATCCTGGAGGTTCTAATTGGCAAGCTTCTTCTGTCGTACCAAAAGAAACATTATCCACATCACCCAAAAAATATAATTCTACTAATTCGATCAAGGTAAGATTATTAGCTCAACTTACTCAAGAATTACGAACCCCACTAACTTCTGTGATTGGGATGGCAAGTGTGCTCAGAAGAGAAGTCTATGGCCCTTTAACTGGTAAACAAAAAGAATACTTAGAAATCATTCATAACAGTGGTCAAAATCTTATTTCTCTGGTAGATGAAATTGTTAATTTAGGAGTTTTAAGCGATCGAGATGCCGAGCTACAAACTGCTTCAACTGATGTTGAAATGATTGCTCAGCAAGTTATTAATAGCTTAGTTGATGTGGCCAGGCAACAACAACAAACACTCCGATTATCTGTCGAGCCAGGTAATCGTATTTGGTCTCTAGATAAAGATAAAGTCAAACAAGCTCTCTATTATCTAATTATTAGTGTATTAGAAATGTCGGAGGCTGGTGGTGAAATAAGAATTCATATTTCTCGTAGAAATAGAGCATTACATATTGCTGTCTGGCTTTCTCATCCATGGCTAGGGGATGGTTTACCTCAAACTGAATTATATTCTCAGTCTGTAACTAAAGCTTTAGCTTTCAATGAGGTTAATCCCAGAAATTCTTTAAATACAGGTATGGGTAATAATGCTTTATTAGGGAATCAAGTACTTACTTCTTCTGCCTTAATTACTGTTCTAGACAGTGGAGAGAAACCTAGCAAAACTGCCAACGATAAAATCTCCCGAGATTTGCTGGGATTATTATTGACCTGTCATCTGGTAGAAATTCATGGAGGTCAGGTTTTAGTTCAAGGTTCACCAGAATCAGGATATCGCTATATTTTACAATTTCCTCAAGTAGAATCCGAACCAGAATAGAAAATAGAATATCTGTTTATCTCGATAAAATTAGGTTAAACTGCATACACATTAACCTTTTTAGCAATATTTTCTATTCATAATTATGAATTCAGCCTGGACAAAAATAGCACTTGCTAATTTACATTGGTCTAAATGGTTAAATTCAAGCTATTTTTATCGGCTAGTAGGAATATTATCTTCTTGGCAGGAAGGTAGCTGGTTGCTTCAGTGGACAGAACTATTGGGAGCCTGTTTGCTTAGCATTGTCTTAATGCTTAATCCTTTTGTTTCCACTAGTTTGATTGGATTCCTTCTCTTAGCAGTAGTTAGTTATTGGATAATAATAACTCTGTCGGAACGGGATAGACAAGGTGTAACACCTATTCATATATTAGTATTTATATATTGGCTGGTAGCAACAATTGCTACGGCTTTTTCTCCAGTCAAGTCAGAGGCTTTATCGGGCTGGATTATATTAACTTTGTATTTAGGCATATTTGCCTTAGCAGCAAGAGTTTTGCGCTCGGCTAGGATAACTACTGGAGTAATTACCACTTTTTTACTAGCTGCTTTATTGGTTAGTACCTATGGTATACATCAAGAATTAATAGGAGTAGAGCAATTAGCCACTTGGAACGATCCTAATTCTCCTTTGGCTAACGATACTAGAGTTTATAGTTATTTGGGCAATCCTAACTTATTAGGAGGCTATCTCTTAAGCGCGATCGCTTTAAGTGTAGCAGCAGTTTTTATTTGGCGCAGTTGGCTCCAAAAAGCTTTGGCTATGACTATGGTAGGAGTTAATTCTGCCTGTTTATATTTTACTGATAGTCGTGGGGCCTGGTTAGCAATGGCAGCCATGACCGCATTTTTATTAATCTTACTTTATTATTGGTGGCGAGAATACTTGCCTCGTTTTTGGCGAGTATGGTTATTACCATTAGTATTTGGTAGTTTAGGTGGATTGTTAATAGTCGCAATTATTTCGGTAGAGCCTTTAAGATTGCGCTTTTTGAGTATTTTTGTCGGTCGTGCAGATGACAGCAATAATTTCCGAATTAATGTTTGGGAAGCAGTATTTAAGATGATTAGGGATTATCCTCTAACAGGTATAGGTCCCGGACATGACGCTTTTAACCAAATTTATCCCCGCTATATGAATAGTCGTTATCCTGCTCTTAGTGCCTATTCTATCTTTTTAGAGCATTTGGTAGAAATGGGTTATTTGGGACTGGGCTGTTTTTTGTGGTTAATCGTCGTTACTCTTAATTATGGAATACGCCAAATTAACCGTTTGCGTGCACTTAAAGACCGTCAAGGACTGTGGGTAATAGCAGCTACAGCAGCCATTGTCGGACTGCTGGCTCATGGCATTGTCGATACAGTTTGGTATCGTCCCCAAATTAGTACTCTCTGGTGGTTTATGTTAGCTATTCTAGCTAGTCAATGGGAAACGGTAAAAACTGAAGAAGTGAAGAAAGATCGGTTGTTGGAAAGCAATATTTCCAATTAACTTTACCCGAATTAGTCAACAATTTAAACATAAAATTGTTACTAATAAATCTTTACCAATAAATCATTTTGGTCACTGTATAATGCTTTCGACACAAAAAATAAAAGTGTCCAAGGCTGGTAGTTTGCTCCTCGAAAAACCAGTGTTAGATAAAAATAGAGGAAATAAATGTATTGGAAAAATTATGTTTCTGAGAAAAAAAAAATATATTACCGTAAATGACAACGTTTCAGACGATCCTCAAGCAGAAGATCTGGGCAACAAAACTCAAAAGATGCTCAGGAGTAGATTTTTACGCAGAAACCTGATTAAAACTGGGCTGGTAGGAACAGGATTATATACTTTTGAAAAAACCATTCTCAATCCAGTTCGGGGTATAGCAGCTGAATCTAGCCCTGCCGAAAATGACCAAAAATTGCCTATGGGCTTACTACCTACTATACCTCCAACTAAAAACGGTTTTGCCCTGCTTAATTCAGCGACTATTGCCACCGAAATCGAAAAAACTCGTAACAGCAAATCTAATAATAAAGAAGGTTGGCTCGAAGTTTGGCAGGCGTTAGCTAAACTTGTCGAAGTGAATAAATCATTTGTCGATGAGTATAGACAACAACAAAATAATCCCGATTACCCCTTTGCAGGAATACCCATTGGGGAAATGACAGATTTCTTTAATCGTGCCGGTCAGGGTCAAAATCCTATCGGTGTGATCCTCGGCTGTGTTGATTCGAGAGTTCATTACGAACGTCGCTTAAGCCTTAAAGACAGTGACGATATTCCAGGTTTCTTTGTCGAACGTAGCATCGGTAATGTGGTAAATCCTTACAATGATTTAAGTTTAGGTGCCACGGTTCAATATAATCTTGAAGGTATCGGACGTGACGTAGTAGTACTTATTCAGATGGTTCACCAAAACTGTGGGATGGTAAGTGCTGCTGCTAGTGGAAAAGCCATGAAATTGGGAGGTGCCTTGGAAACAGCAGGCTATCTGGTGAAACCAGCAGTCGAACCAGGTTCTCCCTGGAAAGGGTTTATTGACTCTTGGCCAAATCAGACAGATTCAGATATTAATGTTATGGCTAATGGACTTATGCAGCTTGCTCATTTATTTGCTAGTTCTGAATATCTTAAAGAGCAGCTAAAACAAAAGAAAATTTTTCCTATTTTAGGCTATATTCCCTTAGATACACCCGAAGTATATTTATTTAAATTACCGCCAGCATTGGTGACAATGTATGAAACCATGACTGTACCTGGATAAGTTATATAAGTTACACCGTTTCTCAACAGCAGTGAGATAAAAAACTAATAGCTAACCACAGCGTTCAATACTCAATCTAATTTTTTCAGCAAGCTTTAATTTAGTAACGTTTCATTGCTCTTGAGATTTCTCTTTGGTCTTGACGACGTTTGATTGATTCTCGCTTATCGTGTAGTTTTTTTCCTTTGGCTAAACCGATGCTTACTTTAACCCAACCTCTCTTAAAATACATTTTTAAAGGGACTAAAGTTAAACCTTGTTGCTCTACTTTACCAATTAGTTTGTTGATTTCTTGACGGTGTAAAAGTAATTTACGATTACGACGTGGTTCATGATTAAAATATTGTCCGCTAGCTTGATAAGGAGAAATATGGACGTTTGAGAGCCATGCTTCCCCGTTGCGAATTAAAGCATAGCCATCTCTGAGGTTAACTCTTCCTTCTCGAATAGATTTTACTTCTGTGCCAACTAATTCAATACCCGCTTCGTAAGTCTCTAGTATGTGATACAGATAACGAGCTTGACGGTTATCACTAATAATTTTAATCCCTGGATTGCGATCGCCCATACTAAATTACACCATCATTTACACTATCTCCCCTTGTTATCGCAGTACGTTAATTTGTTAGGACAAGTCGATCTAATTACTCGTAAGTAATGAGTAATAAGTAATGAGTAATGAGTGTACTAATCTCAGTGTGTAGTGCGATATTAAGTAGATCCTATTATTATATCATTGTTATTAAGCATCAGTAGCAGTACAATGCTAGAAACGGATAAATGAACTCGATCGAGGATTTGCTCATGATTCGACTCGCTACGCCCGATGACAAGAAAGCTCTGATGGGTATTGCTGGGGCGGTCGATCTATTTAGTCCGCAAGAGCTTGAGGAACTCGATCGTATGTTAACAGAATACTTCGACGGAAATCTTAACAGCGATCGCTTTTGGATTACCTATGACGATGGCGATCCAGTCGGAGTAGCATACTACGCACCAGAACCCTATACTGAGGGGACATGGAATCTATACTTTATTGCCATTCACCCCAACCGCCAGAGGGAAGGAATCGGTGCAAAATTGCTGTGCTATATCGAACAAATGTTAGCGAAACGCGGAGAGCGCGTGTTATTGATAGAAACTTCGGGACTGCCAAACTTTGAGGGTGTGCGAGCATTCTACCGCAAGCACGGGTACGACGAGGAAGCAAGAATCCGCGAATTTTATAAAGCAGGCGATGATAAAATCATTTTTCGTAAGGTATTGGCTACACTAAAAAACCCGAACTAAAAGCAGAAAAACAATAATTAACTCAAGCAATCGATCTTAATATTCAACAAGATAATATTATGATTTATTAGTTAAATCCTAATTAGTAGAAGCTAAAAGCTAATAACTAATAGCTAAAAACTTTGAGATTAACAATCGATTACATAAACCCAATCTTGATATTGTGGTTCTCGATTTTCGGTAATGGCGATTAACTTTTGTTTTAATTTTTCAGTAACAGGTCTATCTGTGGAGAGTTGATAGTTTTCTATTCCTTTGACAGGAGTAATTTTAGCAGCAGTACCACTTAAAAATACTTCGTCTGCAATTAAAAGTTCTGTTTTATCTACAGGTCTTTCTACTGTAGGAATACCTAGATCTTTAGCAATAGTCAAGATACTGTCTCTAGTAATTCCTTCTAAAATATCTTGGTCAAACCCAGGAGTAATTAATTGACCATCTCTGACAATAAATATATTCATACCAGAAGCTTCGCAAACTTTGCCCTGAGAATTGAGTAAAATTGCTTCATCAAAACCAGATTTAACTGCTTCTGTTTTAGCTAGAGAAGAAGTTATATAAGCACCGCTAATTTTACCTCTTAAGGGTAGGCTTCTATCTTCTTGACGATGCCAAGAACTAATCCGACAAACAATACCGTCGGGAGGTAGATAATCGCCCAATTCTAAACCATAGACAAAAAAATCTTTTTCAATATTATGTAGTCTGGGGGCAATACCTAAATCTGAAGTATAAATAAAAGGACGAATATAAAAAGATTTATCGGGCTGATTTTTTTTAACAAAATCAATAATTATTTGTTGGATTTTATCTGCTGGCAAATCGTATTGTAAGAATCTAGCACTATTGCTTAATCGCTGAGAATGACGGTCTAATCTAAACAATAAAACTTGCTGAGAATTTTGAGGATGGGGAATTCCTCTTAAACCACCAAAAGCACCAGTACCATAATGTAGAGCATGAGTGGCGATCGAAATATTGGCTTCAGCAAAAGGAATAAATTGGTTGCGAAAGTAAGCAATAGGTAGAAAGTTGTGCATAGTCTAAAATCGCGCTTGAATCAATAGTATTGTCAGGAACTCGATCGAAATAGTTAATAATATAAAAATACAGCCAATCAAACAAGTATAAACTATGTCATCCAATAAACCCAGAGACGTTCAAGTATATCTCATGGCTGCCGAAACTAAAGTCATGCGATCGCGCACTTGGGATAGATTAAAATTTGAAATAGAATATGCTCTGCAAAAAGGAACTACGGCTAACTCTTATTTGATTGAAGGGGATAAGATAGCTTTATTAGACCCTCCAGGGGAATCATTTACGGAAATTTTCCTCGCTGCCTTGACTGAACGTATCGATCCTCAAAAAATTGATTACATTATCTTGGGGCATATCAATCCTAACCGAGCTACTACTATTAAAGCCTTATTAGATATAGCCCCTCAGATTACTTTTGTTTGTTCTAATCCAGGTGCCATATCTCTGCGTAAACTAATCGAATCACCAGAATTAAAGATTAAGGTAGTCAAAGGTGAAGAAACTCTAGATTTGGGTCAAGGTCATCTCCTCGAATTTATTCCGACTCCCAATCCTCGTTACCCCGATCAACTTTGTACCTACGATACTAAAACCCAAGTTCTTTATACTGATAAGCTTTTTGGAGCGCACGTTTGTGGCGATCAGGTTTTTGATGAAGGTTGGACGGTTTATCAAGAAGACCGTCGTTACTACTTTGATTGTCTTATGGCTCCCCACGCCCGTCAAATAGCTAGTGCTTTAGAAAAACTGGCAGATAAACAGGCGAGAATATATGCAGTAGGTCATGGCCCTTTAGTTTATTACAGTTTACTTCCCTTAACCGCTAATTATCAAACTTGGCTCAAACAACAAAGTAATCAAGATATTAGTGTGGCATTAATTTATGCTTCTGCTTATGGTAACACCGCAACTGTGGGACAGGCGATCGCTAGTGGTATTACTAAAGCTGGAGTGAGAGTAGAATCGATCAATGCTGAATTTGCCGAACCAGACGAAATAAAAGAAGCAGTCGCTAAAGCAGCAGGTTTTATTATGGGTTCGCCCACTTTAGGGGGTCATGCACCAACTCAAATTCAAACGGCTTTGGGGATAGTCCTTGCTAATGCAGATAAAACTAAATTAGCTGGTGTATTTGGTTCTTTTGGTTGGAGTGGTGAAGCGATCGATCTGTTGGAAAATAAATTCCGTAACGCTGGTTATACTTTTGGATTTGACCCGATCCGTGTTAAATTTAAGCCTACGGATGCCGTAATTAAAACCTGTGAAGAAGCTGGCATAGACTTCGCCCAAACCCTGAAAAAAGCTAAACGTACTCGCAAAGCCAAACAAGCTGTGGGAACTTCTGAAGGAGCAAGAACAGAACAAGCTTTGGGAAGAATTATTGGTTCTTTGTGCGTAGTGACCACTAAACAAGAAGAATTAGCAGGAGCGATGTTAGCTTCCTGGGTATCCCAAGCTACTTTTAATCCTCCCGGGTTAACTATAGCAGTAGCCAAAGAAAGAGCGATCGAATCTCTTTTACATTCAGGTAGCAATTTTGTCCTTAATATTCTCCAAGAAGGTAAACATATTGGATTGATGAAACATTTCCTCAAACCCTTTAAACCAGGGGAAGATCGTTTTAAGGGTGTAGAAACAGAAGAAGCGGAGAATGGCTGCCCTATTCTGACAGATGCCCTTGCGTATATCGAATGTCGCATAGATAACCGTATGGAATGTGGCGATCATTGGCTAGTCTATGCCATAGCAGAAAAAGGCAATGTTTTACAAGCTGAAGGAGTAACAGCCGTCCACCATCGTAAGTCTGGTAGTCATTACTAGAATTTATTCTGAAACTAAAAATTAACAACGCGATCGCTTATGAAAAATTCAAAAGAGCGATCGCCCAAGCAATTGTGGATCTACTTAGAAAAAACTGCTTGAAGACTCATTACTAAACTACAAATTCCGACTAAGCTATATTATGTGTCTCTATCGCAGCAAAAGTATTCAATGACTGTTTCCTCTCCCTTATCAGAAGCAAAAACTCGACGAAAAAGCCAAGAAAATGATTGGCGATTATTTCTCAAATTAATTCCTTATACCCGTGGTAACAGGGGTATTTTATTGCTCTCCACGATCTTGTTAGTACCTCTAGCGATCGCAGGAGCAATTCAACCATTAATTATCGGACAAGCTGTCTCTCTACTAAAACAAGAAACAACTTGGTCTTTTTTAGAAAATCTATCTGTTGCTGAAGGAGTTAATACTTTAGTTGGTTTACTCTTAGCTACAGTAATTATTCGTTTGATGTTTGCTTCTCTTCAAGGATATTTAGTCCAGAAAATTGGACAAGAGATTACCGCAGCAGTAAGAGAGGATTTATTTGTTCATGTTACTACTCTGGCTTCCAGTTTTTTCGATCGCACTCCTGTCGGTAAATTAGTTACTCGCATTAGCAATGATGTAGAAGCATTGGGAGATGTCTTTGCTAGTGGTGCTATTGGAGTATTTAGCGATTTGGTTTCGATTATCGCTATTGTGGTAACCATGTACTTAATGGACTGGCGATTAGCATCGATGTTGGTGTTGATGCTCATTCCCGTAACAGGCTTAATTATTTATTTTCAGCGACAGTATCGTAAAGCAAATTATCGTGCCAGAGAAGAACTTTCTAAGCTTAACTCTATGCTGCAAGAAAATATCGCGGGGATTAATATCGTGCAGCTATTTCGGCGAGAACAATATAATGCTGAGATGTTTCGTTCGATTAATACTCGCTATCGCCAAGCCATAGATAAGACTATTTTTCATGACTCCGCCGTATCCGCTACTTTAGAATGGATTTCTCTAGTAGCGATCGCTGGTGTTCTCTGGTTGGGAGGGATATTTGTTCTCAGGGAAAATACTACCTTTGGTATTCTCTCTGCTTTCATTCTCTACGCTCAAAGATTATTCAACCCTTTGCGTCAATTTGCTGATAAATTCACCATGTTTCAATCTGGGTTTACGGCGATCGAACGTATTTCTGAATTGATGAATCAACCGATTGAAATTAGCGATCCAGAATCTTCTAAATTAACCAGTCATAAAAAGATTGCACCTAGCAGTAGAGGAGAAATAATCTTCGATGGTGTTTGGTTTGGTTACAAACCAGACGAATATGTCCTCAAAGACTTGAATTTTACCATTAAACCAGGGGAAAAAGTTGCTTTAGTCGGGCCAACAGGAGCAGGTAAAAGTTCTATTATTCGTTTACTCTGTCGTCTGTATGAACCTAGTCGTGGTCGAATTTTAGTTGATGGTATTGATATCCGCGATATATCTCAAGCAGATTTACGTCGTTACATTGGCGTAATTTTACAAGAAAGTTTTCTGTTTGCAGGTGATGTGAAACGCAATATTACTTTAGGAGATGATTATTCTCTCGAACAAGTCAAAGAAGCTGCTAGATTAACCAATATCGATCGATTTATCGAGCAATTGCCTCAGGGTTACAATACTATTTTGCGAGAAAGAGGCACCAATTTATCTGGTGGACAAAAACAATTACTTGCTTTTGCTCGCGTAGCGATTCGTAATCCTAGTGTTTTGGTATTAGATGAAGCCACTGCCAGCCTAGACGTAAAAACAGAAGCTCTAATTCAATCGGCTTTAGAAAAGTTGTTAACAGAAAGTACAGCCATTATTATTGCTCACCGATTATCTACTATCAGCAATGTCGATAAGATACTAGTTCTGAAAAGAGGAGAACTAATTGAATCGGGAACACATGAAGAACTATTGGCTCGAGAAGGACTGTATTCTAGTCTGTACAAATTACAGATGTTAGGAATTTAATAGGTAATAGTGACATGGCGATCGCTATTCAGCACTACTCCTTCAGCAAAGCCTCTAAACTACTAACTACTAACTATTAACTACTAACTGCGATCGAGTATCTTTTGCATTCGTTCTATTGTCCTCGCATTTTCTACGGGAGTACCAATGGTAATTCTTAAACCACCACCAGTATGACGAATCAAAGTTCCTTGGTTTTTCAAATCTTGAGTAATTTTGGCTAATTGTTCAGGATTTTGTGCAGAAGAAGCATTGTTCAGTTGTAGATAGAGAAAATTAGCTTGGCTTTGCCAGATTTTGAGATCTGAGCGTTGAGATAAGATTTGCCATAATTTTTCTCTTTCTTGGAGAGTATCTCCTATAATATCTAGTAATAAATCGCGATGTTTGAGTGCTAGTAAAGCTGCAATGTAAGAAAAACTTGGTAAATTGTAGGGTAAACGAACTTTTTCTAAGGCTGCAACGATAGCTGGATCGGCGATCGCATAACCCACTCGATGAGCAGCTAAACGAAAAGCTTTAGAAAAGGTACGTAAAATTAGCCAGTTAGAACGTCGAACTAATTCGCCGACTAAAGAAGATTGACTAAATTCAAAATAGGCTTCATCTATAACTACTAAAATATCTTGGCTTAGGTTGCGTAACCAGTCTAACTCGGCTGTAGTTAAACAGTTGCCAGTAGGAGAGTTAGGATGAACTATAAACACAACCCTAACAGGAGGATGGTTCGTTTGTGCGATCGCTTCAGTAGCAGCAACTAGATCGAGGGAAAAATCTGTATCGGAACGCTGAATTTCAATAACGGGAATCCCTAAAGTTTTGGCTAAAATAGCGTACATAGAAAAGGTAGGATTAGCTACTAAAATCGAGCCTTCTCCTCCTAAACAAGTAGCAATTAGTATAGAGCGAATTAATTCATCTGAACCATTACCTACGGAGATATTATGGTGAGAAATTTCTCCATTAAGCTTTGCAGATTGTTTAACATATTCGGCGATCGCACTTTTGAGGACTATATGACTACCATCGGGATAGCGATTTGTCTCTATTTCTTCTTGATAAACCCAAGCTAGTTTCCCTTTAATTGTAGTAGGCAGATCGTAAGGACTCTCATTGGTATCAAGATGATCTAGAGAATGAGCAATCTCTTCGATAGAATGAGGAGTGTAAGCTGATATTTGAGCGAGATCGGCACGAATAAATTTATAATTATTAGTCATTAGCTGTTTGAGACTAAGCCTTTCACTTCATATTTAAATTAAATAGACTATCTTTTTAAGATTAAGTCAAGAACTACCTTGAATAATTCGATCGCGTCCTTGTTTTTTCGCTTGATAAAGCGCATTATCTGCTATCTTAAGCAACCTACTTGCAGTTCGAGCGGCAGTAGGAATTGTAGTGGCAACTCCAATACTAATGGTTATATAGGGACTAACGCTAGATGCAGGATGAGGTATTTTCTGTGTATTTAATTTCTGTCTAATATTTTCAGCAACAAATAAAGCTCCTCTAGCATCGGTATCGGGAAGAATGACAGCAAATTCTTCTCCACCATAACGAGTTACTAAATCAGCAGCACGTTTGGTTGCTTGTTGTAGAGCATTAGCAACTTTTTGAAGACAAGAATCCCCTTCTGGATGACCATAAGTGTCATTGTAAATTTTAAAATAATCGATATCACATAAAATTAAAGACAATGGCTTTTCTTCTCTAGCTAAACGATTCCATTCATTACTTAATACCCGATCGAAATAGCGACGATTAGCAACCCCAGTTAAACCATCTAAAATTGCTAGCTGTTGTAGTTGTTGATTTGCTTGTTGCAGTTGACTATAGAGTTCTGATTGTTGAATAGCAATAGTTACCTGAGTTGTCAGTTGTTTGAGAAAATCTACTTCCCATTTTTGCCATTGGCGGGATGTATCATAACTATGAGCAACTAGCATTCCCCATAATTGTTCTTTTCTTTGAATAGGGTTATGTAGATTGTATTCACATTTTTCTAAGCGATCGCTATAGACTTGTTGACCACGCCAAATAGGCAGAGTTAAAATTGTTCTTAGCTGATGTTCTGTCGATCGATAAATATCTGATGATGAGGCTTGAATTTGCTGAATATCTGTAACTGCTTGAAGATGATCGGCATCAGATACAGCTAAATATAGCTCAAAAGAGTTAGCCTCAGAAGACACTTTTTGCTTTGAAAAGCAGCAATTTTCATTAATTTGAGATTCTGCTACAATTTTGCCGGGGCGAGAAGATTCGCAGCAATAAATTAGTACTCGGTCTGTTTTCAGAAATTGCCTAACTTCATCTACCGTGGTTTCTAAAATTTCTGTTAACTCTAAAGACTGGCGGATTTTTTCGAGCATTTTACCCATCAGCCTTTCTCTTTCTGCTTGCTGTCTGAGGGTTTCTTTCGTCCTTTGACGTTCAATAGCATAGCGAATCGAACGGATGAGTAATTCTTTTTCAAATCCACCTTTAATTAGATAATCTTGCGCTCCTTTACGTACAGATTTAATCGCCATATTCTGATCGTTGAGAGAAGTTAGAACTATAATAGGCAATTCTGGAGCTTGCTGTTTTACCATGGCAATATTATCTATTCCTTGACTATCCGGAAGAGATAAATCTAACAACACAGCATCAAAATAGTCTTGCGATAAAATGTGCAATCCTTCGTTGACTCGATTAGCGTGTTTTAGCTTTAGCCCTGCTAACTTTTCCTCTATCAATATTTCTCCAATCCAATCAGCATCGGCTGGATTATCTTCAATTAACAGTATTTTGAGAGTGTTAATATCCACTGACGTAATTTGTTTTTTGACGGTAAAGCCGATTCGATTGCTTTTTTTAACGTGTAAATAATAATTGTTAGCTTTTTTCAGGCTTTAAGCAGGAATTTTAGCTAAAATTATTTTTTTTAATACCTTTAATCGGTAAATACAGCATATTACACTAATCCCGTCATTATCTGTGATCTTCACCAACTTGCTAGAGTTAATTTGCTTACTCTAGAATTTTAGACAATCTATAGATAAATATGCACATCATTATCTATTTGCTTAGCTATGTACTTACCGTGTCTTCTGGTAGTTTAGAAAAATTAAGCCAAAAATTTAAACTTTTTTGTACTACAGCTAAAAAATCATCTAAATTATAGGGTTTGCTTAAGTAGCAATTAGCTTTTAATTTGTAACTTTTGGTAATATCTTTTGGTTGACTAGAACTAGTAAAAACAATAACGGGAATTAACTTAAGCTTAATATCTTGCTTGATAATTTTTAATAACTCGTGTCCGTGCATTCCAGGTAAGTCTAAATCTAGAATAATAACATCTGGACGAGGAGAATTAAAGTATTTTTTTTGCTGTTGTAAAAAAAGTAATGCTTCTTCTCCGTTACCTACTATATGTAAATTGTGAGCAATGTCATTTTCTTCAAAAGCAACTAACATTAAATCTTGATAGCTAGGATTGTCTTCGACTAAAAGAACATTTTTAATAAGTTGAGAGCTTACCATTTTGCCAAAGCATAACTGATTCAGAGTTCTCATCTTACCAACTATAACTGTCAACACTAATCTGCTAAATATCTTAATTTCAATTAGTATAATAGCTTAATTTTAGTAAATAAATATTAAGCTCAAAGCTCAGGTTAAACAGGAATTGTAAAGTAAAAAGTAGAACCTTTATTTAATTGGGAATTAACTTCTATTTGCCCGCCATGACGTTCAACAATTTTTTGACAGATGGCTAAACCAATGCCTGTACCTGGATATTCTTCCCGAGTATGAAGTCGCTGAAAAATTTGGAAGATGCGCTGTTTATATTGAGGAGCAATACCAATGCCATTATCATTGACAGAAAATTGCCAATAATCTCCTTGACGCTCCGCATTAATTTTAATTGAAGGAATAGCTTGAGAATGATATTTGATGGCGTTACTAATCAAGTTTTGAAACAAAACTACTAATTGACTAGAATCAGCAATTAAAGTAGGTAAATTAGAACAATAAGTAACTACTGCTTGGTGTTTGTCTATTTCTGAACGGAGATTAGCGATCGCCTGTTCTAGAACTAAGTTGCAATCAGTAGTACGAAAAGTACTTCTTTGTCTGCCTACACGAGAATACTCTAATAAATCATTAATTTGAGTACGCATTCTGTTAACGCCATCAGTAATATAATGAATAAATTTTTCCCCACTAGCATCTAGTCGATCTTGATAGCGACGTTGAAGCAGTTGAACATAATTAGTAACAGTTTGTAGCGGTGCTTGTAGATCGTGAGAAGCAATATATGCAAACTGTTCTAATTCAGCATTAGAACGAGCTAATTCTTTACGTTGAGTAATTTCACTTTCTAGTAATTCAGCTTGAGATAAAGCAATAGTTAACTGTCCTACTAAATGTTGTAGTAATTCAATTTCATCTTGAGTCCATTGACGAGATTGACTACATTGCTGTACGCATAAAAGTCCCCACAAACTATTACTTATTTGACTAGCTTTTTTAACTGTAGAATTTTTATGGGGTAGATAGCGAGAAATGGGTAAAACTAAATCCGCTTTAATCTGATACTTTTCTAGAAAAGCTCGATGACAAGAAGATAGTTCCGCATTGTTAGTATCTTCACAAAGATAAGCATATCCTTCCGAGTATTTGTCAGGCCAAACATCCCGACAATATTGATCTGTAATTACTTCTTCTAAAATTGAGGGAAAACCAGATTCAACAGATTCTTTGATGACTTTGGCAGACCCATCTGGTAGAAATTGCAATAGTAAAACTCTATCGGCATTAAAAGTTTTTTGGAGTTCGCCTACTGTAGTTTGCAGAATTTCTTGAATATCTAAAGATTGACTAGTTTTAAAGGTTATCGATCTCAATAGATGACGATAGCGAGTTTGTCTATCTAGTGCTTGTTTTTCTTCGGTAATATCTTTGACACTACCTTGTAACCTTAAGTAATGTCCACTATAGTTTTCGATCGGTACCAAATAAATACGCCAATAACGAGTTTTTCCTTGTAATTCTAAAGTAAGCAAAAAGTCTAAGGGTTTTTTGGTGGCGAGACAAAAACGACATTTCTGTTCAACGAATGGTGCTATCTCTGCGGGAAATACTTCCGCTATGGTTTTGCATTCAATTTCTCGAGCGGTTTTACCTATGAGTTTAGCGTAAGCGGGATTATTAGCTTTGTAGATCAATCGACCATCGGGCAATCTGTCAATTAAAAAAATGCCATCGACTGAATGATGAAAAAATTGAGCAGATAAAGCTTTTGAGGCTTTTAGTCTAGTTTGAGCAACCCTATATTGATGATTACTTTGGATAATTGCTCCTAAAACTCTGAGTTGTCGTGCATCTTCTTCTGACCAATCTCGATAGTTTTGGGCTCGATCGTATAAACCAAGAGTACCCCAAACCTGACCAGAAGAAGTCATCCGTTCCCCGCCTTGAAAAGGCGGGGCTTGCGGATGAGCGCATTCCGCGGTAAAAATAGGGATAATTAAAGCAGAGCAAATATTTATCGATCGCAGTATATTTTTTTCTTGTTGAGCTACTTCTGACAACTGCGCGATGTCATTTATGATTATGTCTTCATCTCTATTTAGTTTGGCTTGCCACCAAGGAAGCTGGTGTATTGCTGTAATCTGTGACTGAAGTTGAGAAATCTTAGTATTTTTGCTCCAATGGTATGTACTACAACATTGATACCCTAGAGTAAAACGAATTAAAGAAACTCGATCGCAATCTGTAGCCTCACCAATAATCCCTAAAATTTCTTCATAATTAATTTCTTTGGTACTAATGAGTTTTCTAGAAATTTTCGCTATCGCTGTATCGATAGTAAATCTATTTCTTAATTTGGCCTCTGTTTGCTTACGAAGCTGAATATCCTGGATAGTAGCTATTAAATAAAGAGGGACATTTTGAGAGTTTTCAACTAGAGAGAAGGTAATACTTACCCACTGCCATTGACCGTCTTGACGCAGATAGCGTTGTTCTAAAACTTGACTAGATTGAGAACTACTTAATACTTGTTTTATAGAGTGCCAAACGGTTTCTCGGTCTTCAGTATGAGTAATCTCTTGCCAAGTAGAAGAACACATTACTGATTCTGAATATTGTAATAGAGAGCATAAATATGAATTAACACGAAGAAACTGCCCTGAAGTTGCAATAAAAGCGATTCCTATATTAGCTTGCTCAAAAATTGTTTGAAAGTTATCTTTGGTTTGTGAAGAGATACTTTGAGCATTTTCTTCAAACCTTTGAGATATTTGTTGTGCTGGTAGTTGGTAATTCAAACCTGTTTCAACTTTTGCTTTAAATTGTCGGTCTTGTTGCTCGATCGGATTATTAATACTGAGGGATTGAAAAAAGTTCATTGCCCGATCGAGTGCCCGCTCTGGAATTTCTTGTCTAAATCGATTTGTCTTGAGATAATCTGCTGCCCCTACTTCTCTAGCCATTCTCTTTGTTTCCTAGTGATTGATGAAATGAAGAGTCGAAGTCAAACAATTTGCTAAGTTGGTTAAATATTTTTTCCTAAAAGTTAACACTAAAATATTAATTAATTTACCAAACCATAATATTTATTTTAAAGGTTTTTTTCAGGATATTTGCAGATGCCATTGATTTTTATTTAATTTATGTTGGCTTACCGTAAAAATACTAGTGTTTTTACGTAATAAGACCCAAAAAATCAGAAAAATAGTTATTTTCTCGGTGGTCATTTTTAGAGTATATTTGCTAATATCCACCATCTATCCAAGCTTTTGATTTTTTTTAATTCAAAATATATTATAGAGTATGACAAACTATTTTGGGTGAAATAATAATGGAAGATTGATGGGCTAATAAAATACTAATACCTAAGAAAAAGTTTTGTTCGCTATAAATTGTCAAATAATATTCTTGAAGTTCAAATAATTGTTTATTTATATTTATAGATTTATTTTTTACGTATTCTTGCGGAGATATTTCTACTGCTTGACCTTGACACCAACGTTTTGCTTGTTCTGAATTCAAACTAACTTTTGGTAAGTGTGATAGGGTTTGAAGCGGTGAAATCAAAGTCCAAGTATCCGAGCGAAATTGTTCTTCTAACTCAAGTAAAGTTATGCTATCAGCTAATCGCATACCGCAGCTTTTAGTCCTAATTAAATTAGCTAAAGTTCCTCCTACTCCTAGCATCGATCCTAAATCGCGGGCGATCGCCCTAATATAGGTTCCAGGACTACAAATAATAGCTACTTCTACTTCCGTAAATTCCCCAGGAATAATCTTCAGTAATTCTATTGTGTCGATAACTACAGTGCGGGGTGGTACATCAATTTTTTCTCCCTTTCTCGCTAATTCATAGAGTTTTTTACCTTGTTTTTTGATTGCACTATAGATAGGTGGTATTTGTTCAATTGTGCCGATAAATTTACCTAAGCAAGCTTTAATTTCTGCTTGGCTAATCTCGATACCAGGTTGAGTAGAAATTATTTCTCCTTCTAGATCGTCAGTAGTAGTTTTCATTCCCAGACGAATGCGAGCATGATAGGCTTTTTCTGTGGGTAAAAACTGTAGTAATCTAGTTGCTTTACCTACGGCAATGGGTAGTACTCCAGTTGCAGCAGGATCGAGAGTACCGCCATGTCCTACTTTTTTAGTTTTTAATATTTTTCTGACCTTAGCGACACAATTATGAGAAGTGAAGCCAGCAGGCTTATTTAAATTGATAAAACCTAGTGTCATAATAGAAAAGAAAAGGAAGAGAATTAATGGTTGGCTAAAAATAGACGTTTTTCAACTTTTTATCCCATGTCTATCTCTGCCCCACTTTATAATCAACTGTTCGGTTTACTAAATCGCCTTCGGCAGTTGCGTGACTGTCGGGAACCCCGCCCAACGCAATGCCTTGCAATACAGCTAATATCGAGTTTTCGTCACCTCAAAGCATTGGCTTAGATGATTAATGCCTTAATATGTAGGGGTAAAATTAACTTGAGTGACGTCAGTTCGATGAAAAGAGGAAAGAAAATAGAGGCTGAGATGTAAACTCGATTGTCATTATAATTCAAAAATCTCAGCTAGTTATATCGTTATAATCGTTTTGTCGAGCTAATGCCTTGGTTTTTAATGTTACCGTGCTGTTTTCTCAATATTTGTTGTAAATTTGTAAAGGGGAAATAACAAGGATTAGTTTTGTTGATTCAACACCCATAGAAGTTTGTCACCCTTGTTGTAGTCGTTCTCATCGAAGATTTGAAAACATTGCTGGTTGGGGGAAGAACTTTAGGGGATGGCACTATAGTTTTAAGCTTCATTTGATTATTAAAGCTGATAGCTCTCCTACTTTTAAATTGTCTTAACCCAAACTGACATTAATTACCTCTAACTTGAGCAGATGAGCCTTTGTAGGCTCTTACCTCCCCTGATAAAATTTCTAATGCCTTAGAAAATTGAGGATCTTCTCTAGTACCGATCAAAGTGCGATCGCCCTGTAGTTTCTTACGTTGCTCATCACTCAACTCTATTACTACATCGGGAGGAATGCCCTCTTTGTTAATATCTCTACCACTAGGAGTTAAATACTTGGCTATAGTTACAGCCAAACCAGAGCCATCTCCTAAAGAGCGTACGGACTGTACTAAACCTTTTCCAAAAGTTTGTGTTCCTACCAGAGTTGCTCTATTATTGTCTTGGAGTGCCCCAGAGAGAATTTCACTGGCACTAGCAGAGCCACCATCTACTAACACTACTAAGGGTTTATCGGTTAAAGCATTATTATTAGCCGACTTGCGCTCTCTTTCTCCACCGCGATCGACAGTAGAAACAATAGCTCCTTCCTTCAACCACATCCGCGCGATATCGATACTAGCATAGAGAAGACCACCAGGATTAGAACGTAAATCTAAAACATAGCCCTCTACTTTTTGTTTTTCTGAATCTTTAATCGCATCGCGCATTTCTTTAGATGCTTGCGCGCTAAATTGAGTTAAACGAATGTAGCCCACCTTACCAATCGAAGTGTTTTCTACACTAGCTTTGACTGGATGGATTTTAATCCGCGCCCTAACAATTTCGTAATCTCTTTCTCCGCCTTGTCTATCAATAGTTAGAACAACCTTACTGCCAGGTTTACCGCGAATGAGCTTAACTGCTTCATTGACATCCATCCCCTTAGTATCAACACCATCAATTTTAGTAATAATATCTTTGGCTAAAATCCCTGCACTAAAGGCAGGAGTATCTTCAATGGGTGAAATAACTATTAGTCGATCGGTTTCTTCGTCTTTAGCAATTTGAATACCTACTCCCGTTAATTCTCCAGAGGTATCAATTTGCATATTCTTAAACTCTTCGGGATCCATAAAACGAGTATAAGGATCTTCAAGCTTTTCTAACATTTCGCGGATTGCTTCATAAGCATCCTTTTTATCGCTATAGGATTTTTCTAAATATTCTCGACGAACTTTTTGCCAATCTAAATCATTAAAACTGGTATCTACATACTGATGATTGATAATTTGCCATACTTCATCCACCAATTCTTTGGGACTTTCTTGGAAAAAAGCTTGACTTTGAGAAAGATGAACCCCTGCTCCGGTAACGGCGATGGTAGAAAGAGCAACAGCCGTAGTGCCAAGAACAAGTCCTTGTTTTGAAATGACCATAAGCAAAAAGTAATGTGCTGGGATAAGATTACTAAATCAATAATAAGTTTTAATTTACCACAGGTGTTTGTGTTAGACCGTGATATTAAGTCTATAAATTTCCTCAAAAATAGCTATTTATGCCTAAAATGTCTTTATCCTATTCTCCTAAGTTACAACAAAAGCTATCCCTGCTTAAAAAGCAAAAAAAACAGCAATTATACTGCGCTCTTTGGCGTTCTCTCTTCATAAGTAGTTTGGCAGCTACTCTATTTTGGTTAATTAGTTTACCCTATTGGCAAATTAAACATAAATCGCAGGTAAAAATAATAGGTAACCATACAGTAACCAAAGATACGATTTATTCTTTACTGGCTTTGTCTTATCCTCAATTTATTTGGTCAATACCAACAAAAAAATTGAGTCAAACTTTAGAGTCTGCTCCACCAATTCTTACTGCTAGAGTTAATCGACAAATTCTTCCTCCTATTATAACAATTTCTTTGCAAGAAAAAGTTCCTGTTGCCATTGCTTTATCTGACGGAAAAATAGGTTTTTTAGATAGTCAAGGTAGTTGGATTCCTAGCCAGTTTTATCAAAATACTACTAATAACTCTCCTTCATTAGCCCTCAGAGTTATTAATTTTCAACCTCAGTATGCTCATTATTGGAGAGAAGTATACAAACTAATAAATTTGTACTCGGATGTTGATATTTTTGAAGTAAATTGGCAAGATTCAGAAAATTTAAAGCTGAAAACAGAATTAGGAATGGTTTATTTAGGTTCTCCTCGTTTTCGCTTGGCAGACAAGTTTGCTGCTTTAGCAAGCTTACAAAACTTACCTGCTTATCTCAACCAAAGTCAAATAGATCATATCGATTTAAGTAATCCTAATGTACGACTTGTAGAAAAGCATGCTCGAGAAAACAGTATTTCTAATTAAGTATTTTCTCTAGAAATTAAATGTTTCGGATTTGTAAAGATAAATCTTAATTAACAGCAGCTTGTTTGGTTAATTTATTTAGTTTAATAATTACAAAAACTTAAATATTTCCTGATTATCTAATATGATGAAGCATAATGATCGAGTCATGAACTAAAAATTGACTTGTATAGTAGAAAATTTTAAACAATAAGGTTATTTTATCTTCCCCATGACTTTGAACAACAGATTAGAAAATCTTTCAGGAAACGCAATAGGCTATAACGCTGACTTACATGGAGGGCTAGGTGGTAGTCAGGTTGCTAATGGTACAAGTATATCAAGAAATGCCAATTATAGTAACATGGGAATACCGAGAGAAGAAACTAGTAAAAATAAAATTCTGCCTAGTAACGTTGCCAAAATTAAAGTTATGGGGGTAGGCGGTGGCGGTTGTAATGCCGTTAATCGCATGATCGATGCTGGTGTTGGTGGAATCGAATTTTGGGCAATTAATACCGATGCTCAAGCACTTGCTCAAGCTTCAGCCCCCCAAAAACTACAAATTGGTCATAAAATCACCAGAGGGTTGGGAGCAGGAGGAAATCCAGCAATCGGGCAAAAAGCAGCAGAAGAATCTAGAGATGAAATTGCCCATGCTTTAGAAAACACAGATTTAGTATTTATTACTGCCGGTATGGGTGGGGGAACGGGAACAGGAGCAGCTCCCATCGCAGCAGAAGTTGCTAAAGAAATGGGCTGTCTGACTGTGGGTGTAGTAACTCGTCCTTTTACCTTTGAAGGTAGACGACGTACTAGTCAATCAGAAGAGGGAATTAATGCTCTACGGAGTCGAGTAGATACTCTAATTGTAATTCCTAATAATCAACTACTAACGGTAATTTCTCCTGAAACTCCGATCCAAGAGGCATTTCGGGTTGCCGATGATGTTTTACGCCAGGGGGTACAAGGCATCTCAGATATTATTATTATCCCTGGCTTAATTAATGTAGACTTTGCTGATGTTAGAGCCGTAATGGCAGATGCGGGTTCTGCTTTGATGGGTATTGGGATCGGTTCTGGAAAATCTCGTGCTAGAGAAGCAGCTACAGCTGCGGTTTCTTCTCCTTTGCTAGAAGCTTCCATTGAAGGGGCTCAGGGAGTAGTGATTAATATTACGGGTGGTTCGGATCTGACTCTCCATGAAGTGAACGCTGCTGCTGAAAGTATCTATGATGTAGTCGATCAAGAGGCTAATATTATTTTTGGGGCAGTAATAGACGAAGCAATGCAAGGAGAAATACGCATTACCGTTATTGCCACTGGTTTTGATGGTCAACAAGCACAAGCTCCTAATGTAGAAAAAGTTTCGGGCACGATCGACTTTCCGTTGCCTGGTATTTCCCGACAAAGTTCTCCCGCCCAAAGTTCCAATAATCGCTTAGATATTCCTGATTTTCTGCAAAGAAGACGTTTTCCTAAAAATTAGTTGTCGTCATAACTAATAAAATGTTCCCAACCGCTCTGACGATTGCAGGCTCTGACAGCAGTGGAGGTGCTGGAGTCCAAGCAGATTTGCGGACTTTTGCTTTTCATTGCGTTCATGGGGCTAGTGTTTTAACTTGTGTAACGGCACAAAATACTCTTCGAGTCACAAAAGTAGAACCCATAAGTGTTGCCATGATAATCGGGCAAATAGAGGCAGTTATGGGAGATCTGACAGTTAAAGCTGTCAAAACAGGAATGCTACTCAACTCCGAAATTATCGAAGTAGTAGCAGAACAGTTAGCTAAAAGAAACGTCAGACAGTTAGTAGTCGATCCCGTCATGGTATCTCGTACGGGAGCGCAATTAATTGACGACCGCGCCATAGCCAATTTACAAGCTCGTCTCTTACCTCAAGCTCTAATTACTACTCCCAATCTTTACGAAGCGGAGATTTTGAGCGGGATTAAAATTAACACTGTAGAAGAGATGAAACAAGCTGCTGCCATAATTCACGAAAAATATGGGGTGGCAGTTGTGTTAGTTAAGGGGGGTGGAATGTCTGGTCAAGATAGGGGGGTTGATGTGTGGTTTGATGGTAAAAGTTATCAAATTTTAACTACCACCATAGTAGAGACGAAAAATACTCATGGTACTGGTTGTACTCTTTCTAGCGCGATTGCTGCTAATCTAGCTTTAGGAAAAGACTTGTGGTTAGCGGTACAAGAAGCTAAAACTTATGTAACTACAGCACTGAAATACTCTTTAGAAATTGGTGCGGGTAGTGGTCCTGTAGGACACTTTTTTCCTTTATTGAAAGAGCAACTATAGCTAAAAGCAAATGAAGCCTAACTCTCATCAACTCCGTTCCCCCCAGACAATTCCTTTTCCTCGCCATTCTCACCCTTCTGTTCCTATTTCTGTATATCGGCAGGTAATAGAGGAATTGCAAGTAACTAAAGCTCAACTCTCGGCGATGAAAGCAAATAATCGACAACTGCAACAAGAAATCGAGCGATTAATGCAGTCAGCCCAGAGAACGCAGCAACTTATTCAGCAATCTAATCATCAACTTTCCCATCGTCCTAAAATAAATAAAGTCAAACCTATCTGGCAAGCTAAATCTTGGGATACATCGCAGGAGCAGCAAGTCGTGACAGTTAAATATGCACCCCAACGTACCCCAAGACAGCAAAATAAGTCTCCAGAAATTAATAGTTGGGTTTTGGCGATCGCTATTGTTATTATTATCTTGACAGCATTTACTAGCGGGTTCTTACTAGTTCGTCCTTTACTAAATAATAATCACAATAATTAGTTTAATGGGCAGGGAAATGTGAAATTAGCAACCAAGATTGAGGCAATCCTGTATATAAAAGGAAAACCTCTTTCTTTAGAGGAAATTACTACACATCTAGATTGCGATCGCGAGATGGCAGAATATGCTTTAATTGAATTAATGAACGACTATGCTCATCGCGATAGTGCTTTAGAAATTATTGAAACTCCTGCTGGTTACAGTCTACAGTTAAAATCAATCTATGAGAATTTATTGAAAGAGTTGATACCCGCTGAATTAGGAACAGGAGCTTTACGAACTTTAGCAGCAGTCGCCCTGAAAAACCCTATATTACAAACGGACTTGATCGATCTAAGAGGAAGTGGTGCTTATCAACAAGTAGCAGAACTGGTACAATTAGGTTTTATCCGTAAAAAACCTCAAGCAGATGGTCGCTCTTATTGGTTAGAAGTGACTGATAAATTTCATCAATACTTTGAGATCGACCAATTGACTATATCTTAAGTTGTTTTTGTAGTTATTTAACTAGCGGTTCAACCAAAGATTATGTCAAAGTAGAGGAGATGTACATCCAAATTTTGGATTGGTAATGATATTTAATTTTGATTTTCATAATTCAGAACAGCAAGACCAACAAGTTAATACCCTGATTGAATATCTTCGTCAGCAACAACCTGAAGTCTTAGCTAGAATTGCTCAATCTGCTAGTCCAGAAATTAAGGAAATAATTTCTCAAAATGTTCAGGGACTAGTAGGAATGCTCCCCTCAGGAGACTTTAACATTAAAGTAACTACAGATAGAGAAAACTTAGCTCATCTTTTGGCTTCGGCAATGATGACTGGTTATTTTCTCTGTCAAATGGAAAAACGTATGGATTTAGAAGAAAGCCTATCTGGATCTGAGACTTTAAACCAATATGCTCGTCAAGATGAGTTACCAGATTTCGATGATGACTAAATATAATAACTATGGCAAATGGTAACGGAGGATACTTTTTTACCTATTGTATCCTCCCAATTTATTTTTATTGAGTTTGTGTATTTTCTCCTGACTTATTAAATTCAACTATTATTTTTATAGATTAATAAAACAGGTAACTACTTGTTTCCTATCTTGTTAAAGAATGGAAATACTAATTTTCTATGTCTCTGTTTTTTCTATGTAGAGTCATTATGTAAGGAGATGTATTTACTCTGCCGATCATCCTCCCTTAGCAAAAGTAAGCATAATCAAGATAGAAAGTAGCATTCCAGGACTGAGCAAAAGAGCCAGGGTAAGAAATTCGTTAGAAGTCATAAGTTTATTAACACCAATAGATCGACTTTACACTTTACAGGCTAACCTCTTAATCCTTAAAAATCATCCTAACTAAACAATTTATTAATTAAATTACTCATTCATATTTTTATAGGTTGCCACAGAAGAAGGAGAGATACGATTGAGATAACGGAAAATCCAATATTTTAAGACTGTATCTAAAATTACAGGAAAGGTAGCAATAAACAAGAAGTTGAAATCTCGATTTTCTGGCAAACCTAAATGGCGAGAAATTCCTTCTAAAATTATTTCCCATCCGTGAGGAGAGTGATAGCCGACAAACATATCTGTAAGAAGAATAATTAAAAAAGCTTTAGCCGAATCACTTAAACCATAAATAATTTCATCTAGAAAAGACTTAATAATTAAGATTTCCCGCTTACAAAAAAAAATCACTGCTGCAAAAGCAGCTAAAGAAAAAAGATCGGCAAAAACATTACCAATAGCATCTATCCCTTGATGCCTATATATTTCGGCAATTTCTTCAGCTTTATCATGTAATTCATCCTTCATTTCTTCTTTAGTTAATGCAGGAGATAAGCCAATCAAACTTTTAAATTCGAGTTTTTCTTCGTAACGGTGAAACTCGACAAAAGCTTCTTCTTCTAAATCTTTGTTGATAAATAGAATATCTTGATGGTTACTAAAATATTTTTCAACAAAAGGTGAAACAATAAAAGTTTTACTCAGTTGATGAGCTAGTAAAGGAACAATTATAAGAATAAGTAAAAATCGAATCGAAATGGCAGTTTTGTTACGAGAACGGCGAAACTTTTTTAATACTTGTTCTTCAGTATTTTCTGATTGAGGATCGATTTCTTGACGAATGCGATCGATAGTTCTTAAAAAAGAACGAGGTAAAACGGCAGTCTTATCAGAAATAGTTTCTAAATTGGGGTCTTCTTCCTGTTTATTTTTGAGTAGCTTATTCTTATCAAACTTACTGTCTTCTGAAACAGAAACCTTGTTATCTCTTAGATATTTATTTTTACTATTACTTTTGAAAGATTTGGATTTTAGAGCGGGTAATAAAGCACTAGTTTCTTGAGAAAAGCCATTTTTATATCGAGAGACTACCTCTTCAATAAAATTGAGTTTTTCAATAATCGAACGACCTTGATTATATTCTTGCTCATTATCGTAAACAATTTCTGTTTGAGCAATATTGACTCCAGTATCAGAAAAAATAAGTACAGCACGGCTAGCATTAAATTCTGTCAATCTGACTTTGATAGTTTGTAAATAATTATTAACATCGGCACGAAAGACTGCCAGCACGCTTTGAGAATAATTAATTGTCCCTGTGGTTACTTTTTCCCCCTTAAAATGATCGTCTTCGATCGCTTTGATTTTTAAAGCAGCCCGATACGCTGCATCTAATGCTCTTTCTGGGGTAGCAGATAACCATCTTCTGCTGCTACGAACGATGTTGGGGAACTTCATTTTATATATGATATATCGATCGAGAAAGCTATGTCGAAGTTATATATTATTACGTTAAACGTCTAATGTGAATTAAAATTAGCCTTGCTAAATTAGGGTTTTCACAAACCGTGCAAAAAACTAAACTATTCTGATAATTTTAACTGACCGCGGAATACGTTGACCTGCGGGCTTTGAGAGTCTAATTGACAGCAAGCGTACTTTAAATTAAACCTTTTAGATAAACGCAGTCTTGCGAAGCAAAGCCAAGGCGAGTGGCGATCGCACTTTATTACTTAAGCTACTAAAAACAATTTAAAAATAATTAAATTGGCAGTTATTGGAACTCAAATCCTTATTTATCGGTCTTAAACAGAGAGTGATTTGTCGATCCAAAAACATGAATAAAAATGCAAATGGCTCAAATTAAAGTATGTCTTGGCTAAAAGTATTAACTAAAACATTAACGGTAGCTGCTTTGGGAGTAGTTCTGATCGAAATATCAGAACAAGGACAGATTAAAGGTAAAGCGGATGTTATTAAAGGTAATATCATTGAAATCGAGCAGCAAAAAATCCAACTTTATGGCATAGATGCTCCTGAATTAGAACAACTTTGCTATGTTAAAGGTAAGCCTTGGCAATGCGGATTAACCGCCAAACAAAAATTAGCACAAAAAATAGCAGAAAAATCTTTAACTTGCCTAATTAGAGAGCAAGAAAAAGATCTAATTCCTTTAGCTGAGTGTTTTGTTGGTAAACAAAATCTCAATGCTTGGTTAGTAGAACAAGGTTGGGCAATTGCCGATCGCCAACATTCTCGTAGTTTTATCTCTCATGAAATCTTGGCTCAACGAAATCATAAAGGAATATATCAATCGGAATTCTTAAAACCTTCTTTATGGCGAGAAATTAATTCTCCTGAGTTGACTTTAAATAGTGACGAACCCATACTCAACCACTGACGGGGTGACAACATACTTGGATTTAAGGCAGGGCAGGCTTTTAGGGTTGGCGATCGCTCTCTCAGATTTAAGCAAAATTTTGATGTATAAAACCTCTAAAGCTGATTTTTTCGTTATGCGATCGCTATATATCTGACTTTTCACGGGATCTTTCTGGCGGTCATGAGAGAGGGGGGTGTGCAGGGCTATTTCATTCTAAAAAGCCAGAGAATAAATTCTCGCATCTTTGCATATAAAGTCCTATAAGACGGACTTTGACTTTAAGCCAAGAAATTCATTTCTTGGTCGATCGCAGTCAG
>JASJDJ010000274.1 GCA_030065635.1 Xenococcaceae cyanobacterium MO_188.B32 | reverse complement strand
GCAGCAAGAATTAGACTTATCGCCGTTAGTAATTATTCTATCCATTATCTTTTGGGGTTGGGTTTTGGGAGCAACTGGAGTACTTGTTGCCGTTCCTTTAACTTTGATGATTAAAAAGCTTGTGTTAGAAAGCTCAGAAGATACGCGCTTTTTGGCGATGATGTTGGAGACAAGCCAAACAGACTCTAGTTGACGCGATCGCGGGATTCATCCAGAAGATTAATTCTCATAATTATCCCTTTAAAAGACTAATAGTGTATCAATTATGAGGTAACATCTAATTTTGATTATTTTCTTAACTCTTAATTTTAGGGTAATAAGGACAATAGAATTAAACTTAAACCTTATGGCTTTGTGGGTCTTTTAGGAGCAAAATATGGCAGGATTAGTTAGTGCGATCGAGGCTTTGCTAGCCAAGTACCATCAAAAGGTTCGCAGCCGACAGTTTCTCGAAGCGGTAATGGGAGCCAGTGCTATGTTGGCTTTAGCGGATGGAGAAATTAGCTTTGCTGAACTTATGGCTCGTGATTATGTTCTCGATCGGGTTAGAGAACTGCAAGTTTTCGATCCTAACGAGGCAGCTGAACTTTTTCGTACCTATGCTGAGACTATTTCCATCGATCCCAAGAGAGGAAAAACCGTAATTTTAGAAGCCATTACTCAATTATCGGGAGATGCAGAATTAGCATCTTTGCTACTGCGTATCTGTGTGGTTATCGGTAAGTCAGACTGCGATTTCAGCCAGCGAGAACGGGAAGTAATTCATATTTTCGGTGACGTTTTGGGATTGGAAAAGGGGGAAATCGATCGTCAACTATAGGCTGAGTCGGAAAAGATCGTTACGGTTTGAAACGAAAAAAATAAATCTTATGCAGCAGATCTTAATTGCCACTACAATTATTCTTCTTTTTTGTCTTTCAAATTTGTCTGGAAATAGCAAAGAAACTATATCACAAAATATTACGGTTAAACCACTTTTGTTAGTGCAAGCGCAATGGCAATTATTTAGTTTCTCTAAAGGAAGATTTAGTGTAAAACTTCCTTTAGAGCCAAAAGTATTCAAAGATTTTACAGATCTTGACGGACAGGAGCTTGATTGGCGACTGTTGCGAGTAGATGATGATTCTTACTGGAATCCCGATCGAAATGAAGGTGACTCTCCTTCTGTTTATGTAGTGGGCTATACAGATCTTGCTGATGAATATATTCAGCAAACAGAAGATGCTCTTTTAGAGCAAATTGGCAGCGATCTTTTACTGGAGTTTGAACTAGAAGAATTAAATCCTCAAAGTAAAAGTATTGCTCTTAATAGTCAACCAGGTCTAGAGTTTACTGGAAACTTAGATGATCGAATAGCTGCGATGAGATTGTATTTGGTTGAATCACGACTATACGCTCTCTATGCAATTTCTCAAGACATAACTAATATCGAGCGGTTTTTCAGTTCTTTTCAGTTACAGTAAGTCTACTAGTCTTATCCGTATTTCAGGTTAAGTGACTACTCCCAACGCTAACTGCTAATCGCAGTATAGCGGTGGAAAGGGGCTTTATTATATCCAGGATATGGATATCAAGTTAATCAACTTTGTTTAAAAGCCCCTTCCACGGCTTCTATTGTCGCCAATAGACTTTGCTGCCCTGTCAGATATATCTGATTTGCGCCACTTATCTATACTTTGCACGGTTACAATCTGAGCTTTTTTCACACTGGTATATATAAGGTATGCAAAAACGCAAGTTATGACCGTGCAAAGTATAGGCAAAATACCCCCGACAGCCCGACGGGGCTTTTAAAGGGCGGAAGTAAATTCCGCCCGCAGCCCCTTGACTTGACAGCCTATTTCTTTCCCCCAAAGTCCTTGGGTACTAAGCATTTCTATGCCTCGATTACACTAATAATACCACATTTTGAGTTTGTGGTAAATAGCTAATTTTAGGTACATCGAGTACCATAAAATTAGCGCGGAGGAACGGGGCTTTCAAGGTGCGGAATTTACTTCCGCACACAGCCCCTCGTCCATGTATCCCAACGCTAAACTCTCAGCTATCTGTACGATAGCTTCGCGCTATAGCGTGGGACTTAGGGACTTCGACGAAAAAAATTATCCCATCGTTTAGTAGAGGTTAGGCATTGCTCAGAATCTCGAGAGGGCAAAGGTGGAACTCGCTATGGGATGTTTTTTTCTGTCCAATTCCCTTATAGCTCCTCCGAACCTCCTCAAGAAGTTAAATCAGCTTAAACGAAGCAAAGAAAACATCAATGGACTTGGCAGAGATCGCATCATTTTGCTGACTGACGGCCAGGACATAGAGACGTTGCTTGACAAGCAATAAGCGATAGACAATAGTTTCCTTTTTATTTTGCAGCTGAAATTGTTTACCTGGATAATTAGCAACCGTAATATCATCATCAGCAATTTTAAGTAAACCTACTCTGTTCTCGATGATGTAATCCCGCGATCGCTCTAATACTTCTCGGGCATTTTTAACTCTTTCTGGAGATACTTCTTCAGAGTAAGCGATTACATACCGAGATGATGATGGATGGGTAGCAATAATATCAAAGTCAATGTCTCCTTTAGGGGCTTCAACTGTTTCAACTTCTTTAGTAATGGCTCCAGGGGGCATCAAGATCGTAAATCCCCCTTCTTCAATCACAACTCTCGACCAAGGTAAAGCTGCTTCATCAACTTTGAGGGAGGAGTCGGGAACACTCTCTCCCCGCTCAAATCGACGGATTTCTTCTTCAAATTGATCGTAACCCTTCTCAAAAAAATCAGGGCGATCGAATAAACCTGCTAAGACTGGAACAGTTGTAAGACAAGATACGGCTACGATAAGAGGAATACTCTGCCAAGAATATATTTTCATAGATTATTTGAGGTAATAAAGGAACAAAACTATAGCCATGCTCAGTTGACATTAAGATTTCTGTTCCTTGCTCTTAGGCTATTTTAATATTTTTACTGACACTCAAATAAAAAAAATCAATATTAAACAAATAGTGAACTTTTATTCGACTAATCATCACCAACTAACCACATACATTCATAGGGTTCTAGATAGAGTCTCCCGTCAGCAATATTCAAAATAACTTTTTCTGCCAGTAGATTACGGACATTACCTACTAGTCCTCCCTGCCCCAACAGATCGGCATTAATTGATTGCCAGCGATCGTCAAAGTTGGCCAGAAGCATTATGCTGTTTTCTGGACGATCGCGGTGTGATGCCCAGACATGCTCGTTGTCCGTCCACATTGCCTGGTTGAGGGCAAAACTGTGTAATAGTGGGGTGGACTTGCGGACTTTGATTAAATGAAGAAGTCCCTGGTAAATACGTCCTTCAATGGTGCTTAAATTATTACGCCGATCGGCTTGGTGCCAGTCCATCGACGGTCGGTGCAGCCAGCGACTATCCTTGGCTTTAATTGGGTCGTTCTTGTAGGAGTAATCGTTTAATAACCCCAGTTCATCGCCCATGTAAATCAGGGGTATGCCCCCATGACAGATGATCATACTATACAGCAGGAGGATACGACGGATTGCCAAATCGATGGCAGGCTCATCCTGGTTCTCCAATGCTACCTCTAACCCCGCTAGGGAGGCAGTAGTGCCACTGATGCGAGCATCTTTGGTAACGGGATTGAAGCCGAAGAAGTCTCCTTTGGCGAAAGAGCCAGGAAAGTCTCCTGTGTAGAATTGGTTGAGAAACTGACGGTGGAGAAAGGGATTCTCCCCAATTTCGCCGAGATCTTCATCCGCCATCGCCCAACCGATATCATCGTGGTTGCGGACGTAAGTGACGACGCTGGAATCGATCAGCAGGGGGGGCATACGCTTGTGTTCCACATAGGATAACAGAGTTGCTTTATGGGTAGCCAAACCACTCCAGAGCAGCACCATTAATTGATTGTTATAAGCCAACTCACATTGTTTGCCAGTGGTTGTCTTAATGCCGATATAATGTTGTAGATGATCTGGCGGCACGATCGCCTCAGCCTTGAAAATAACAGCGGGAGCAACTACTCGCATCAGTCCGCGAAATATCTGAATGATTTGGAAAACTTCGGGCTGGTTCTGACAGTTGGTTTCCATCCGCTTCCAAATAAATGGTGCAGCATCGAGTCGGAGGATATCTACTCCCTGATTGACTAGGAAGAGCATGATGTCCATCATCTCCCGCAAGACACTGAGATTGGTGTAGTTGAGGTCCCACTGGTAATCCATAAAAGTCGTCCAGACCCAGCGACCATTCCCCACCATGTCAGGAAACCAGGTAAAGCTACCAGGAGCTTCATCAGGGAAAATTTCTGGTAGGCTTTTCTCGTAGGCATCGGGGAGGGTGCGATCGGGAAAAGTATAGTAATAGTCCAGGTATTTTTCCTCTCCTCCCATTGCTCGCTGCGCCCATTGGTGTTCTTTTGCCGTGTGGTTAAGCACCAGATCTATACAAAGGGAGATACCCCGCTCGCGTAAATCAGTTGCCAGTGCTTTGAGGTCTTCCATCGTTCCCAGTTCAGGTTTAATGGTGCGGTAATCCATCACCGCATAGCCTCCGTCATTGGGTGCAGGACGAGGATTAAGCAGGGGCATCAAGTGTAGATAGGTGATACCCAGTTCGTCAAGATAACCAACTTTCTCTCTTACTCCTGCTAGATTTCCCGCAAACAAATCTGGATAGCAGACGTAGCCCACCATATTCGATCTCTCAAACCAGTCGGGAGTGAACTGTCGTTCTAGGTCTAGTAATCGCAAGGGTTCGGGTCTGGACGCATACGCCTCGACCATATGGTCAAACAACGCCTCAGTCTGCTCGCGAGCATCAGGACGATTGCCATAAAGTTCTCTTAAGGGATAATAGATATCCTCGAAATACCGCTCAAAACGCAACCAAAAGATATCAGCATCTCTGGGGTTACAGCAATTTTTCAGTTTGGGAGACTGACGCTCCTTAAATTTTTGGAAGATGGAGCGGGATTCCCTAGACATCTGTAGAATATTATGCATGGTATCAATTGCAGTAATTTCAAAGTAGCTGTTGACATGAGCGATCGCTCAAGGCGTATAGTTTCTGGTATCTCCTAAAGTTGTAAACTTAGATAGACATGGGCGAATCTATATATGCTCTTGGCTGTTCTATTTCATAGGTAATACCATATTCATTCAGTTTTTGAGCAATTTTTTTACTGGCAATATCCACCTACTAATAACCTAAACCAAGTTGCACATAGTTTTGTCTTGTGTAGGCTCGGGACTCGGTGACTTCCCTAAATACAATTCTTCTGCTTACTAACCAAATAGA
>JASJDJ010000093.1 GCA_030065635.1 Xenococcaceae cyanobacterium MO_188.B32 | reverse complement strand
CAGACGCCGAATTTACCTCGAAGAGGTAAATTCGCCTGAAACCCAGATATATTAAGGATTTAGCTATTTTGAGGTTAAACCATTAATATATCAGGCTTTCACCCCTTTTTGAACCTAGTTTTTTGTCAAAGTCCCGTTATTTACTAAAAAACCTTGCACTTAACATGATGAATCCCCCAATTTTTACAAAAGCTAATGGCTAATAGCTAATAGCTAATAGCTTTCTCAGGGTTACATCTCCAAATCTAAGTTTTTCAGCAAGCCCTAAGTAAGGGCAGTTTGGGAACTGCCTTCTTTGACTAAGAAACCAAACTTTCTACACGGTTAGCATTTTGATAAGCAGCCAATTGAGCATTAATTTGCTGGCGAACAATTTGACGGTACTCAGCAAAGTGTTCGAGAAAAGCACATGAAGTTAGATAAGTAGCTAGAAGATTGGGCTTGTGCCAAATAATCTTAAACAGGTTGTTCCAGAATTTCCAGCGTGTTTGCGGCACAACACCTTGTCGCCAACAAAGAACTAGTAAACCCCGAATTGTTCTCCAATTAGGCTGAAACGCTCTAGCATGTCTACGAACTCCCATTTTCATAAAGTAGCGAAAGATGCGCTCGAGATATTGCTCTGGTTCGTAAAGTTGCCAAAAACTTTCGATATATTCGGAGGCAATCTCTTCAATAGGTCGAGTTGGCACAAAGTTCATTAAAGTTGTTTGATTGATATTGCCTCCTTGGTTGAGTAGTCTTCCCTCTTTTTCCAGACGATGCCAGAGGGCAGTATGAGGGAGAACTTGCAGCATACTAAACATGGCAATGGGAATTCCTGTTCGTTCGACAAAACGAACAATGCGATCGCCAGCCCCTGGTTTTTCGCCATCAAAGCCAATAATAAACCCTGCCATTACTTGTAAACCCGCCTTGGTTATCTTATCTACAGATTCGCTAAGAGGATCGCGAGTATTTTGAAATTTTTGAGTTAAAGCCAGACTCTCTTCATCGGGAGTTTCTATACCCAAAAAGACTTTCTTAAAGCCACAATCTACCATCAATTCCATCAATTCTTCATCTTTAGCTAAATCGATAGAAGCTTCGGTATCAAAACTAAAGGGATAATTCTTTTCTTTCATCCAGACTTTTAATTCTTTCAGTAGCAATTTAACGTTGCGCTTATTGCCAATGAAGTTATCATCCACCATAAATATTCCCCCTCGCCAACCTAGATTGTAGATATACTCTAGTTCTTGTATTAGTTGGGCTGGAGTTTTGGTTCTGGGCTTGCGTCCGTAGAGAACAATAATGTCGCAGAATTCACACTGGAAGGGACAACCACGGGAAAACTGAATCGACATATTATCGTAGGCATCAAATTCTAATAAATCGTAGCGAGGGATAGGAGTTTCAGTTACTGACGGTTTTTCTGTTGCTCTAAAGATGCCATGGGTTTTACCTTCTTCGATCGCTTTGACAAACATAGGAAGAGTAATTTCTCCTTCATCCAAAACCAAGTAGTCTGCTTCTTTTACTTCTTCGGGTAAAGATGTAGCATAGGGACCTCCTACTGCAACAGATTTATTTCGTCTTTTTGCTGCTTGAATTTGAGCCAATAAATCTTCTTTTTGAACTATCATGCCAGAGATTATGACTAATTCTGCCCAATTCCACTCACTTTCTGTAACTTGACGAATATTACGATCGACGAGCTTATATTCCCATTTTTGGGGCAGAATAGCTGCTACTGTAATTAAGCCAAGGGGAGGTAATAATGCCTTTCGTCCTACTAAAGCTAATGTTTTCTCAAACGACCAAAAACTTTGAGGGAACAAGGGATAGATTAATAAAACCCGCATTTAATAAACCTCACACCAAATTGAATAGTTTAGATTAGCTTAACGTGTTATTGAAACAGGATAATTAAAAAAAATATGTTGTTTATGGCAAATAGACATAATTATGGCAGAAAAAACTAATAATTGGAGCCAATACGTTCAGCAAGCAGCGGAGTTAATGGGTTTGCAGATAACACCAGCATATTTCCCTGACGTAGTCGATAATTTTGAGCGAATTGTGGCGATCGCCTCTTTAGTAACAGAATTTGATTTACCAGAAAATATCGAATCTGCACCTACTTTTGAACCATAATTAGAGTTCGGAGTTCGGAGTGACTCAAGTTTTAATTCATTTGTACTAAAAAGCGGTCGGTTTTTAATTGGTTACTGGTTACTGTTTACTGGTCAGTGTTAAATAACTATTCAAAATCTAAAGACTAAAAACGTCTTCATAAATATCTGCCATTGTTAAGGTTAACCCCACTGAATCTAGTGACAAATCATTATCTTTACTCAAAGTTTCTACTGTCCAATTACCTTTATTATCTTTACGATAAATTTCTACTTTAATTTCATCTTGGGAAACCAAAACATATTCCTGTAAGCGTTCAATAGTTTGATAATTGAGCCGTTTTTCCCTTCTATCTATAGTTTCAGTAGAATCAGAGAGAACTTCTACAATTAAACTAGGGTTGGTTTTAAAGTATTTTTTACTATCATTGGGGTCGCAGGTTACTAAAAGATCGGGATAATAAAATATATCCGCTTGTTGTGTCTTGACTTTTACTTTCATATCGGAAACAAAAGCGCGACAAGAACTTCCTCGTAGATGAGGACGTAATATAGCAATAAGATTCGTAACTATTAAATTATGTGCTTCGCTAGCACCAGCCATAGCATAGATTTGTCCCGCTACGTATTCATGACGAATTTCGGCATCTTGCTCTAGATCGAGATATTCTTCGGCGGTAAGAAGGTTTACAGGCGATCGCATAGTTTTATCCAACTTAAAAGATTGACATTCTCCTCTATTGTCCTACAACCCATAAAGCGCAGCGATGCGGTCGTCTATTTCCCAGGCTTCAAAGTTAATATCTTTTGCATCAAGACATTTTTAGACTAATTTAGATATTGCTTATAATTACCCTGTGTAATTAATTTTGTCTACCTACTTATTTCGATCGTGCAATATCCCGATGCTATTGCCTTGGCTAATGCTATTCGCAATCGAGAAACTACGGCTGAGGCCGTTGTCAAAAACACATTAGAACAAATTAACCAACAGAACGAGCGATTAAATTGTTTTACTACCGTTATAGCGGATGAAGCGATCGCCTCCGCAGTCCAAATCGATCGGGCGATCGCTCGAGGTAAAGAACCTGGAATCTTAGCGGGAGTTCCTTTTGCTGTCAAAAATTTGTTTAATATTCAAGGCATTACCACTCTGGCTGGTTCTAAGATCGAGCGAGAAAAGCCTCCAGCAAGGGAAGATGCTACTGCGATTAAGCGGTTAAAAGAAGCTGGTGCGGTGCTTGTCGGTGCTTTAAACATGGACGAGTATGCCTATGGGTTTGTCACAGAAAATAGTCACTACAGAGCGACTCCTAATCCCCACGATCTTACTCGCATTGCTGGCGGTTCTTCTGGGGGTTCGGCAGCAGCAGTAGCAGCAGGTTTAGTTCCTTTCAGTTTAGGTTCGGATACTAATGGTTCTGTTCGCGTACCCGCAGCCCTGTGTGGGGTATATGGCTTTAAACCTACTTATGGTCGTCTTTCCCGTGCAGGGGCATTTTTATTTTCTAGTAGTTTAGATTGTATCGGTCATTTTGCCCGTTCGGTCAGAGATATTGCGACTATTTTTGATATTGTGCAAGGAGAAGATAGTAAAGACCCTGTTTGTACTCAAAAACCCGCTCAACTGTGCCTACCAGAATTAGATAGAGGAATTGAAGGGGTAAAAATTGCTGTAGCTGATGATTATTTTGCTGAAGGGGCGGAGCCAGAAGCATTAGCAGCGGTAGAAACTGTCGCTGAGCTTTTAGGTGTAACAGCCAGAGTAACTATCCCCGAAACCGATCGAGCTAAAGCTGCTGCCTATATTATCACTGCTGCTGAAGGAGCAAATTGGCATTTACCCAACTTGCGATCGCGTCCCCAAGATTTCGATCCTGCTACTCGCGGACGTTTTTTAGCTGGCGCGTTAATTCCTGCTACTTGGTATCTTCAAGCCCAAAGATTCCGTCGTTGGTATCGTCAACAATTTCAAAGTATTTGGCAACAAGTAGATATTATTCTCGCTCCGACTACTCCTTGTGTCGCTCCTTTATTAGGTCAAGAAAAGATAATAATTGCAGGAGAAGAAATTTTAGTTCGTCCCCATTTAGGGCGTTTTACTCAACCCCTGTCTTTTATCGGTTTACCTGTTTTATCAATTCCTCTCAAATTGTCTCAAAGATTACCTTTAGGAGTCCAAATCATTGCTCCTCCCTACCAAGAATCATTAATTCTTCGCGTTGCTGCCACCATAGAACCCAAACTGCCTAGTTTTTAACTAGTTGTTATCTGAAAACTAACCACTAACTACTAACCACCATCACCGATAAAGCTGCGGAAATTAATTGGAATAACTATATGTGTAGCTTGACGTAAAAAATTGTGGATCTTGACGCTCTTATTATTGCAGATACAATGGTCTTGACATAAGAGACCTGTCTTGACAGTAGAAGTCAAGAGACAGATTGTACCTTATTAAAGCTAGTAGCATTGCCAATTACAGAATTATATTCTGAATCGAGCTTGTGCGCGACCGCTTTTATTTTTTGCCAGTTCTTCCAAAGCTTATGATTGTCTCTGAACTTTCTATTTATCCGTTTAAATCCTGTCAAGGAATTAAGCTAAAACGAGCAGAAGTAACCCCTAAAGGATTTGTCGGGGATCGAGAATTTATGTTAGTTACGCAGAAAGGAAAATTTCTGACTCAAAGACAATTTCCTCAATTAGCCAGAGTTCGAGTGCAAATCTCTGACGAGCGAGTATCTTTATCGACAGTAGACAGTCAGATAAAACCGTTAACTTTTCAGCCAACACTTACAGGAACAGAAATAGAGGTAGAAATTTGGGGCGATCGTACCTTGGCGATCGACCAAGGAGATGAAGTAGCAGAATGGTTTCAAGCTTTTTTAGAATTAGATAACCAGAAAAAATGTCGCCTTGTTAGACAATCGCCTCAATATATTCGTCCAATTAATCGAAAATATACAACTCTAACTCAAAGCTCGGTCAGTTTCGCTGATAGCTATCCCTATTTACTAACAGCAACAGCCTCTTTAAAAGAACTAAATCATCGCATTAGAGAGATGGAGACACAAAATTCTCATCCAGTCTCTATGGATAGGTTTAGACCTAACATTGTGGTGGAGACTCAGCAATCTTTTGTCGAAGGAAACTGGAAATCTATTCAAATTGGTGAGGTTAAGTTTATCCTGGTCAAGCCTTGTAGTCGTTGTATTATCACGACAACTAATCAAGAGACAGGAAAAACTAACCAGTCTAGAGAGCCGTTAAGAACTCTAGGCACTTTCCGTCAATTTGGGGCTCAGGGAGTATTATTTGGCGAATATATGATTCCTCAAAATACAGGAGTAATTCAAGTAGGGGATACTGTCAAAGTTCTAGCATTTAGAGGCGCGACCACCAAATAACAATCTCAATTGCTTTAAGCTTCTGCAACTTCTGGCTCGGTTGGTTGTGTCTGTTCTTCTGTTTCTAGTTCTTCTGTGGTTTCGGCAACTGTCACAGACGGCTTTTTCAACTTAATAGTCAAATAACGAATTACCTCTTCTTCTAGGCGCATGGATCTTTCTAGCGGTGCTATTTGTGTGCCGTCAGCCTGATAATTCATTTGAATATAGATACCATCTAAATATTTCTTGATGGGATAAGCCAATCTTCTTTTACCCCGATTTTGGATTTGAATATTTTCAGCACCGCGATCGCTGATAAAGGTCTGATATCTTTCTATGGCATTTCCTACTTGCTCTTCTGATAAGTCAGGACGTAGGATATACATCATTTCATAGTTATTAGCCATACAAAATTCTCCTTGTGGACATTAAGGCTTCTAAACTCGATGTTACAAATAAAATTAATTAGTTTAGTTTGAACCGTAAACTTAGAAGCAAGGACTTACTATCTTACTATTACTCTAAGGAGAAAAGCTAGTTAATAATATCTTGAATTTTTTTAGAGCATCTGTTATGTTCGTTTAGTTATGGCACAACGCTATGTAAGAGTAAAAACTACTCAGGGACAAATTTACTACGGTTTGCTTCAGCCTAACCGTAATGTTGCTGTTTTTGATGCACCTCCCTGGTTAGGAGGTCAAACCACAGAATTAGAGCTAGTATTAGACGAATATCAACTTCTTGCTCCTTGCGCTCCTTCTAAAATTGTGGCAGTGGGCAAAAATTATGCCAGTCATGCACGAGAAATGGGAACTCCTGTACCCAAACAGCCACTTTTGTTCCTCAAACCAACAACAGCTATTATTGCAGATAGTGAATCTATTTATTATCCTTCTCAATCCGAGCGAGTTGATTATGAAGGAGAATTAGCTTTGGTAATAGGCGATCGCTGTCGTAATTTAACGCCAGAGCAAGCTCGCAAGGTTATTTTTGGCTATACTATCGCTAATGATGTTACCGCCAGAGATTTGCAACGAAAAGATGGACAGTGGACTAGAGCTAAAGGATTTGACACTTTTTGTCCTCTCGGTCCTTGGATCGTGCGAGAATTAGGTGCAGGAGCAAAACTACAAACATTTTTAAACGATTTACCCCAACCCCGTCAATCTGCCTCTATAGATACAATGATTTTTTCCCCAGAATTTTTGGTTGCTTATATTTCCCAAATCATGACACTCTTACCTGGAGATGTAATTTTAACGGGAACTCCTGAAGGCATTGGTTCTTTAATAATAGGCGATCGCGTTCGCATCGAAATCGAAGGGATCGGTAGTCTAGAAAATCAAGTAGTTTCTGTTACTAGCCCTCCTTTAGTAATTACCTGAGATACTAGTACCCGCAGACGTGGATGTAAATAAACCTACCAGTCGAAATTGTCTAAAAAACCGATAAATCTAGACTTATTACGGACTTTTAGCGGTACTAGCGCACCTGGGAATAAGCTGCTTGGGAAATAGTCGGAATTTCAGCATATTTTCCCAGTATTGACTGCACTATGGCATAAAGACAGGCTGATAAAGTTGCTAAGAAAACTACATTAAAAAATGTGTCTGTAATCAAAGCAAAACCTATTCCTCCCAATACATACCTGGCAACTAAACCACATAAAACCAAAATAATATCGATTAGAATTGCTTGCATCGCATTAAAACGAACAAAATGTTTTATTCTTTCGTTTCTGACTACTCCTAAAAATAAAGCAAAAAAGATGATTATTCCGGCAAAAGGAAATCCATAGTAAAGTTGCATTAGTGGCTGAAATGGTACATAAATTATATTTAAAGCAGGAATTACCCCAAACAAGGGCCGACTAAACTGATAGACTTCCATCAGAGGCAATAAGTATACAAGTGCAGCAAAAATGCGGTCTTTAGCATCGGTCGAACCACGCCAAGCCATCGTGCTATCTCCTTATTAGTTATATGAAAAACTATAAATCTATCATAAGATAACGCAGCTAGAGATTATTTGTCCGTTACCAATACCATCTTAGAGAAACTGTATTAGAGCTAAGAGCTGAAAGCTACACACCGTATTACTAATAATTTCATCCATCAGCTCGGCAACGCTGTTTTTTAGACTTTTATTAGATTAGTTAAAACCTTTTTATCTTTCTAACCAATACCTGAGAATCTTTATAAGCTGGAGATTTTATCGAAAAGATATGCAATAAAAGCATTATGCGAATGCACAAAATTCATCGAGACAAAGTAAAGGTAGCCAGATATACAAAACAAACTACTAATTGAAAATTAAATACATAAATAGAGCAGCATTTAGTTCGTAAAGACTCGATCGGGTAAAAAGTTTAGCATCAACGGTTATCTAAAAACAGACTGAGAATAGGCGAGAGATAATAGAGGAAGATAAAACAATGGTAGGAACTGCAAAACCATCTAAATTAAATAAGTTTGAACAATTTAAAGCAGATAAAGATGGATTGGCTGTTAAAGATGAATTAGAAAAGTTTGCTCAGTTGGGTTGGGAAGCAGTCGAGAAAAACGACCTCGAACATCGACTTAAATGGGTGGGAGTATTTTATCGTCCTGTAACCCCAGGCAAGTTCATGGTGAGGATGCGTACTCCTAATGGTATTGTCACCAGCGAACAAATGAGACTATATGCAGAAATAGTCCAGCGTTATGGCGAGGATGGTAGTGCAGATATTACTACCAGACAAAATATACAACTGCGAGGAGTTCGTTTAGAAGATATACCCGAAATTTTTAACCGCTTCGAGCAAGTAGGTTTAACCTCGGTACAGTCTGGCATGGATAATGTCCGCAATATTACTGGTTCACCTATGGCGGGAATTGATGCTGATGAACTAATTGATACTCGCGAACTCGTCCAAAAAGTGCAGGACATGATTACTAATGAAGGGAAAGGTAATTATGACTTTACTAATCTACCCCGCAAATTTAACATCGCGATCGAAGGGGGAAGAGATAATTCCGTTCACGCAGAAATTAACGACATTGCTTTTGTCCCCGCCTATAAAGATGGTGAGTTAGGTTTTAATGTTTTAGTAGGTGGATTTTTCTCTGCTAAAAGAGTGGCAGCAGCAGTACCCCTTGGAGTTTGGGTACCACCCAATGAGGATGTCGTGAAAATTTGTCGGGCTATTCTTACGGTCTATCGCGATCGTGGTTTACGTGCTAATCGTCAAAAATCTCGTATGATGTGGCTAATTGATGAGTGGGGCATGGACAAGTTTAGGTCTGCGGTAGAACAACAAATGGGTAAATCGTTAGCTACTGCTACAGAAGAAGACTTAATTGATTGGGAAAAACGGGATCATTTAGGTACATTTGCTCAAAAGCAACCAGGTCTGAACTATGTAGGAATGCACGTACCTGCGGGAAGATTATGGTCTCAAGATATGTTCGATTTAGCGAGGATGGCAGAAGTTTACGGTAGTGGAGAAATTCGCCTCACCGTAGAACAAAATGCGCTCGTTCCGAATATTCCTGATGAGAATTTAGATGCTTTTCTAGCCGAACCGTTATTAGAGAAATTTACTCTCAGTCCCAAACCGTTAGAAAGAAGTTTAGTTTCTTGCACGGGAGCGCAATTTTGTAACTTTGCTCTCGTCGAAACCAAACAAAGAGCTTTAGCTTTGGCAAGAGAGTTAGACGCAGAATTAGAAATTCCTAATAAAGTCAGAATTCACTGGACTGGCTGTCCTAATTCTTGCGGTCAACCCCAAGTAGCCGATATTGGTTTAATGGGTACTAAAGTTCGTAAAGATGGCAAAACCGTAGAGGGAGTAGATGTTTTTATGGGTGGTAAAGTAGGTAAAGAGGCTAAGTTGGGCGATCGCGTTCAAAAAGGAATTGCCTGTGATGACCTTAAATCAACTCTGAAAGATATTTTGCTCGAACAATTTGATGCCAAACCTCTCTAATCTTAGTTTTTAGTTTGAGAGTAGCGAACAGCTATTAATGGACTATTGGATATTTAATTATTTGATAGTCCTTTAGTAGTTAGTAATTAGTAGTTAGTTTGCACAAATAAATTGTCAATCTCGATCGATAATTTTTTCTTTTACCTTGCCTTTTTTTTCTTCAACGTCAGTGAGAACAAGAATTTAGATTTGTAATGTCTACAAAAAACAATTTGTTTTTTGAAAGTTCGACGAAAGATTTTTCTGAGCCAATTTGAGAAAACAAAGCCGAAAACTAAGAGCTAAAAGCTAAGAGCTAAAAACTAATAAATTAGAACGAGACTAATTCAAATCAAGCGTTATTTATAAATTTGAGCCGAGAGAGCGAGCGTCTTCTTGGCTCTGTATTTTTACGGTGGAGTTACAGTGACTATGAGCGCAGCCCAAAAGTATGTAAATAAAGAATATTAATTATGCAATTAAAACATCAAAACCAGAGAAATGTAGCAAAAGATACTTTTCATTGTTTGAATCATGTGATTCTATGGGTCTAGATTGTTTACTTGAGAGGAAGATATTAATTGTAGATTTACTTGTCTAACAATAAAGAATGCTGCCCTAAGAAAATAAAAATCGGGCAAAAATATGTAACTCATAAAAGTTATTAATCGAGTCCAAAATTGATGCTCTAAAGGAAAGTTTATTTCTCTCAAAATCATTAAGGGATTATTTTTATTTGGCAGTTTTAGTGTCCATAATTTGTTAAGTCTGAAGGAAGGTTAAAAAATGCTTGGAGAAATGTGGCAATTCCGGGGTAGATATAAAATTCTACATATGACCTGGTTTGCATTCTTTTTATCCTTTGTTGTTTGGTTCAATCTAGCTCCCCTAGCAACATCAGTTAGAGCAGATTTAGGTTTAGAAGTAAGTCAAATCAGAACTATTGCTATATGTAACGTAGCTCTAACCGTTCCAGCACGGATTATTATTGGTATGCTTTTGGACAAATTTGGACCAAGGCTTACTTACTCAATTTTATTAATGTATGCAGCAATTCCTTGTATATTGTTTGCTGCTGCTCAAAACTTTAGTCAGTTAGTAATTTCTCGTCTGTTACTCAGTATTGTTGGTGCTGGTTTCGTGATTGGTATCCGTATGGTAGCAGAGTGGTTCCCTCCCAAAGAAATTGGTCTAGCTGAAGGTATTTATGGCGGTTGGGGCAACTTTGGCTCTGCTGCCTCTGCTTTTACTTTGCCCGTTATTGGTGGTTGGTTAGCTGTTGGTGCGCCTGGTGCCGAAGATGTCTTAAACTGGCGTGCTTGTATTGCAGGTACAGGTATTATTGCTGCTCTTTACGGTATTATTTATTTCTTTAATGTTCAAGATACTCCTCCTGGAAAAGTATATAGAAGACCAAAAAGTGCCAGAGGTTTAGAAGTCACTACCAAAAAAGATTTTTGGTTTTTGATGTTAATGAACGTGCCTCTTACAGGTATTTTGATGGTGTTGGCTTGGCGTTTGACTAAAGTAGGTTTCTACGAAACAGGTACTATGTATATAGTCTGGGCTTGTTTACTGGGTTTATATCTATTCCAGGCTTATAATTGCTGGGCTGTAAACAAAGACTTAATGACAGGTAAAAAACGCTATCCTGCCGAAGACCGCTACAATTTCTCTCAAGTTGCCATTCTCGAATTAACCTACATTGTTAATTTCGGTTCTGAGTTAGCCGTAGTTTCTATGCTTCCTGCTTTCTTTGAAGGAACTTTTAGCCTTAGCAAAGCAGCAGCAGGAATGATTGCTGCTAGTTATGCCTTTATGAACCTGGCTGCTCGTCCTGGCGGTGGTTTAATTTCTGATAAGTTAGGTAGTCGTAAGCTGACTATGGGAGTACTTACCGCTTGTATGGGTATTGGCTATTTACTTCTAAGTTCTGTTGGTAGCAATTGGTGGCTTCCTGGTGCTGTATTACTTACTATGTGTTGCTCTTTCTTCGTACAAGCAGGAGAAGGCTCCACCTTTGCGATCGTGCCTTTGGTAAAACGCCGTGTTACAGGACAAATTGCTGGTAACGTAGGTGCATACGGTAATGTGGGTGCCGTAGCTTACTTAACTATTTTTAGTTTACTACCTGAATGGTTAGGTGGAGGAGCAGACCCATCTCCAGCTATTCTGGCACAAGCAAATAGTATCTTCTTCCAAATTATGGCTGTAGCTGCCTTGATTGTGGCATTCTTATGTTTCTTTATACTCAAAGAACCTAAAGGATCTTTCTCCGAACATCATGAAGGAGAAGAAGACAATGTGGAAACCTTTAAAGAAGCAGAAGCAAGACTATAAAAACCAGTAGGGGCGGTTTGCGAACCCCCCCTACCAGAGAAAATTATTTTTAGGGGAGGTAAATAAATTATGGTTATGTCCACAATTTATAATCTACCTCCTTCAGATTATGTTAGTAGAAAACAAAAAGGTGTTGTGAAATCGAATAACATTGGAAAAATCGAGAATTTTTGTCGATTTAATTCGGAGATTTAACCTTCTTTTTTCTGCTTTTAATCAAATAACAGAACTGTAATCAAAAACTGAACATGACTGAACCAACGAAAACTTTATGTCCATATTGTGGCGTTGGTTGTGGACTAGAAGTATCGCCTCCAGCCCAACCAGGTAAGCTAACCAATCGAGATAGTCAAGGAAATCCCATCTGGCAAGTAAGAGGCGATCGCGCTCATCCTTCTAGTAAGGGGAAAGTTTGTGTCAAAGGTGGTACTGTGGCAGAATCTTTGGATAAAGACCGCCTCAAATACCCGATGATGAGGGACTCTCTCAATGAACCATTGCGTCGCGTCAGTTGGTCAGAAGCCTTAGACCGTATTGTCGATCGCCTTAAAGAAGTAAGAGACACTCAAGGTGCAGAAGCCATCTGTATGTATGGTTCGGGACAGTTTCAGACCGAAGATTATTACATCGCTCAAAAATTACTCAAAGGTTGTTTGGGGACAAATAATTTTGATGCTAATTCCCGTCTGTGTATGTCTTCGGCAGTGGCTGGATACATGCAGAGTTTTGGTTCTGACGGCCCACCCTGTTGTTACGACGATTTAGAATTAACCGACTGCGCTTTTTTAATTGGCACCAACGCTGCGGAGTGTCACCCCATAGTTTTTAACCGTTTGCGACAGCACCACAAAAAGAATCGCCAAGTCAAAATGATTGTGGTCGATCCTCGTCGTACCAAAACGGCAGAAGCTGCGGATTTACATCTAGCTATTAAACCAGGCACAGATATAGACTTACTCAATGGTATTGCTCATCTACTTCTGCGTTGGGGATTGTTAGACACTTTATTTATCGATGAATGTACTCAAGGTTTTTCCAACTATACTCAAATAATCGAACACTATCCACCAGAAATAGTTGCTCGTAAATGTGGCATCCGTATCGATCATTTAGAAGAAGCTGCCCGCTACTGGGGTGAATCAGAAAAAGTATTATCTCTCTGGTCGATGGGTATAAATCAATCTACCGAAGGTACAGCCAAAGTACGTACCCTAATTAATTTGCACTTAATGACAGGAAATATTGGTAAACCAGGGGCAGGGCCTTTTTCTCTGACAGGACAACCCAATGCTATGGGAGGAAGAGAATCAGGAGGATTGGCGCATATTCTGCCAGGCTACCGTTTAGTGAAAAATCCTCACCATCGTGCCGAAGTAGAAAAATCTTGGGGATTAAAACCAGGTAGTATTTCTCCTCTACCAGGCAAAGATGCTTGGAGTATGATTACTGGCTTAGAAACTGGCGAAGTAGGATTGTTGTGGATTGCTGCTACTAATCCTGCTGTGAGTATGCCCGACTTAGCGCGAACTAAAAAAGCTCTCTTGCAGTCTCCTTTTACTGTTTATCAGGATGCCTACTATCCTACAGAAACCGCTGCTTATGCTCATGTAGTTTTACCCGCAGCCCAATGGGGTGAAAAAACAGGAACAATGACCAATTCCGAACGAGTAGTTACTTTGTGTCCTCAGTTTCGTTATCGACCGGGAGAAGCCAGACCAGATTGGGAAATTTTTGCCGAAGTCGGTCGCCGTTTCGGATTTACCAAAGAGTTTGACTTTGCTAGTTCTGAAGAAGTCTATGCAGAATTTGTCCGATTAACTCGCGATCGCCCTTGTGATGTAAGCGGACTGAGCTATGAGCGGTTACAAAAAGAAGGCCCAATTCAATGGCCTTGTTCTGTAGGGGAAATTCATGAATCGCCCCCACAGTCAGATTCATCAGGTATCTTTTCTGCTTTATTTCCCGACAAAGAAGAACAACCACAAGCTAAACGTCTTTACACCGATGGACGTTTTCATACCGCCGATGGAAGAGCAAAATTTGCTGCCTTCCATAGTAAAGGACTAGCTGAACCTAGTGATGAAGAATACCCCCTAGTTTTAACTACAGGTAGGTTGTACGAACATTGGCATACTATGACTCGTACAGGCAGGATTGAGAAAATTAGGAAAAAGCAGCCTCAACCCTTTATCGAAATTCATCCCCGCGATGCAGCCAATTTAAAGATAGAAGAAAATGAACTAGTAGAAGTGCGATCGCGCCGTGGTATGGCTTGTTTTCCTGCCAGAATAACTAAAGCAATTTCCCCAGGAACAGTATTTGTGCCCATGCACTGGGGAGAACTCTGGACAGACAATGGAGAAGCGAATACTCTTACTCACCCAGAATCTTGCTCTATATCTCTTCAACCAGAACTAAAAGCATGTGCGGTAAAATTAACACCTGTCAAGAAAGGTATTGAATCTGAGACAATAACAATAACAGAACGATCGACAGAAAAATCATCCTCTCTTGCAGAACCAGCGATAAAACAATCCGTATCCGTTTGACTTATGAGTAATCAAACATCAACCATCAACGATCGCCAATTCTTTCAATTTGAAACCGATTTCGTTGAGTCTTTGCACTGTATTCCCATGCAAGTACGCTTAAAACTCGATACCTGTGGGGTTAAGCTAAAACTTACTCATTGGCATCAACTAAGTAAACAAGAACGTCAAGTTTTAATTCAGATGCCCGGTACTACACCAGAAGAAAGCAAAATTTATCGAGATTTTTTACAAAATCTGCTCAAAGAAAAAACTGGTGCTAAAGCAAAAGAACTCGCGCTCGATCCCCATCCTCCTTGGCTGAATGCTCGAGAAATCCCTACTGATGTTAGGCAAAAGGCAGCAGAGTTCGATCTCACCATCGAGCGAGAACAGTGGGAAACATTAACCCCATTACAACGTTTTGCCTTAATAAAACTTAGTCGTCCCAGTCACGAAAATAAAAACTTTTTACCAGCAATCAAAGAATTTGGTTTAACTAAATAGCTTGTTACCAAGTCCTTCGGGCTGAACTAATAAGTAATAAGTAAGAAGTAAATACTCATTACTCCTTACTCACTACTTATGAAAAACTCCGAACTCTAAACTCCCTTCTCTAATTATTCTCGATTCAAAGCTATTCTATTCTTAACTTGATATTTTTCACTCATGCTCCTTCTAGTACTATAGCCTCAGACGGGGCTATTTTTTTGCTTATTTTTTCCTAAAAAATACTTTGTTTAATAAATTCACAATCCTTAATCAAAACGTAAAAGTTTCTTCACTCAACATTCGCTCGAGTTGGCGAGTAGCTTGGGGAAAAGTAGATTTAATTCGAGAAGAAGTAACATGGCGGGATAAGAAATTAGCTATTATTACACCAGAGCGAAAAGCGATCGCCATTAGTCCAAGTCAACGATTTGTCATAATTGGCGATTTATGGCTCGGTAACAAAGTAGAGTTGCTGCAAAAATTAGGATTAGAACCATCTAAGTTTTTGGGAAATGATAGTGAAATTATTGCTCGGGCTTGGGAAAAATGGGGATTAGAATGTTTATCTTTACTAAAGGGGATGTTTGCCTTAGCAGTTTGGGACCGAGACAAGCAGATACTGTACTGTGTCAGAGATTGTTCTGGTGCTAGAACTCTTTACTACACGACTAATAATAATAATAATATTTGCTGGATTGCCCCAAAATTGAGAACTCTGACACCTTATCGCTCTCAAGAGCCAGATTTGGTAGCATTACGAGACTACCTTGCCACAGCCTTTGTTCCTGGAGAACGAACTCTGTGGCGAGATATAAAAGAAGTACGTCCAGGTACAGTCATTCAATTTCCTCAAGGTAAAATCACCAGTTACTGGAAACTCCAAGAAAATATTCAAGCAGCAGATAAACCTTTAGCTTGGCATGGGCAAAAGTTACGTTATGTACTAAATCGAGTTGTCCGCGAATATTTACCACCACAGCAACCTGTAGGTGTCTTTCTTTCTGGGGGTTTAGACTCCAGTTGCATTACAGCACTGGTAGCCAAGTTTCATGATGCACCAGTACATACCTACTCAATTCATTTTGGCTCGGAATCTCCCAACGAGCTAGAATTTTCTAGTTTAGTCGCCAATCATTGCCAGACTCAACACCATATCCTCGAAATTACCTTCAAAGATATGTGGGAATGTTTACCAGAAACCATGGCATATTTAGACAATCCCATTGGCGACCCTCTCACAGTTCCCAATTTATTGTTAGGAAGATTGTTGATGGCACTTAATATTAAGTTTAAAGGTGCGGATCATATTTTAACTAAGGTCAACAATTTAACTCAAGCTGAGGGTTTGCTAGGACTTTCACCATTGTTTGACCAACGGATAGTCCAATTAAGCATGACTATTCCACCTATCTATAAGCTTTCTGTAACTCAAGAAAAAGCTGTTTTAAAACAAGCCGTTGCCGATATACTCCCACAGGTAATTATCGATCGACCGAAAAGTGGCATGATGGTTCCCGTACAAAGGGGATTTCGTCATTATTGGCAACAAGAAGCCAGAAATTTATTATTGAATCGTCGTGGGGAAATTTCACCTTATCTCAATCGAAATGTGATTCGTAAATGGCTTAATTACCAGGGCGATACTTGGGGACGTTATGGAATTAAGCTTTGGTTGTTAACTAGTTTGGAAGTCTGGTTACAGGAGAATAAATGAGTAATGAGTAATAAGTAATAAGTAATAAGTAATAGTTTTAAGCTTGTTTCCTGGGAGTTTATTGAGAAATTAACCAAAACTTTGAACTAGGTACAGATCGCCACTAGTATCATCTACAGTTGCGAAATTATTAGCGATTAAAACTTGAGCGATATGAGAGCGATCGCAAACTATTAAACGATCGAAACTATAAGCGAGGAAATTTAGCTTTCTCCAGAATCAAGACTTTTAGTTGGGGATTATATTTTTTTAGCAACGTACCAGCACTACTCCCAGCTGGTCCCCCTCCCACAATGGCAACATCGTAATCGTACATAATTAGCAATCATCCCGATTATTTTACAGAGATATTAGTAAAGCCACAGAGCATTAAGTCTGGGGCTATTCAGGCATAAATTTATCGAATAAATACTTAAGTAGGTGGGCGTAAATAAATATAAAACTGAAACGGGATAACCACTAATACTCAGGATGGCACAGTTATTTTCAAAGTGGAAATTATTAGCGATTAAAACTTGAGTAATAAAAGAGCGATCGCACACTATTAACCGATCGAAACTATAAGCTGTTAGATCGGGATTAACTATAGCTAGAGCAGTTTGTTCTTGGGGAGCAGGAAGTAATTTTTCAATCGAACCATTAATTGTTTGCCAGCGATCGAGCCACTGTTGAAACATTGCGCGATCTAATAAAAATTCTTGACTATTACTTGTTTTTTTTATCTGTCTTAAGACAATTTCTGAGGGTAGCCAATTTTCGACAGCGCGTTTGAGGATATATTTCTCACAGTTTCCCTGTAAACAGAGTTCTCCTGATAATTGAAATGTCCATTCCGCCATCGCTAAATCGCCAAAAGGCGATCGCACCCACAAGCCATTAGCAAAACCTAAATTTGTGGCACGGGGATGAATATTTTGTGCACCTTTTAACATAAGGGTAGCGCGACGCAGACGATGTAAAAGAGACTGACAATATTCAGAAATAGCTGCGATCGAAGATAAGATGTTATTTCCTAATTCTGCCTGAAAATTTGCTGAATTCCCAACATAAGCAACCTTCCAAACCAGATCGTTATCTCTCTCCTCTCCGTTAAAAAAGTCGTATATCTTATTGGTGGATAGTTTTTTTAAAGGTCTAGCAACCAACTTATCTAATAAACTTTCAAGTTCTCGTTCAGAACCATAACCCCAGTAGCCAAAAAAATTATCGGGTCTTTTAGCTATCACAACTTATATATATCTACTGAACTTCAAATTCCGTACGCGAGCGCATTTTTTCTATTTCCAGAATTATTTGTGCTAATTCATCTTGAGTAAGTCGATCGCTCATGGTAATGCTTCATATTTTATTGACTAGTAGATAATTTCCAACTCCGAACTCCAAACTCCCATTACTTATTTTTCTCTTGCCACTTTGCCCACAGATCGGGACGACGATCGCGGGTTCTGTCGATCTGTTGTTGTTTGCGCCAAGTCGCGATCGCTTGATGATTTCCCGAACGCAATACTTCTGGTACCGACCAACCACGAAATTCTGCCGGTCTAGTATACTGAGGATAATCGAGTAAATCTGTCTCAAAACTTTCTGTTTTAAGAGATTCTTCTTTGCCTACTGTTCCCGGTAAAAGTCGGATAACACCATTAATAATAGTCAATGCCGGAATTTCTCCACAAGTTAAGACAAAATCCCCCAAAGAAATTTCCCTAGTTACCAGGTGCTGACGCACTCGTTCGTCTACCCCTTCATAATGTCCGCAAATCAAAATTAATTGGTCATAATTGCCAGATAACTCTTGCAGTAATGGTTGATTGAGAGATTCACCTTGAGGAGAAAGCAAAATAATCTCTTTTCTTGGTAACATTGCTAAAGATTCAACGGCAGCAAAAATAGGTTCGGGTTTTAGTAGCATTCCTACTCCCCCACCGTAAGTTTCATCATCAACACGATGATGTTTATCGGTTGTAAAATCGCGGGGATTAATTAGGTTGACTCGAGCAATTTGCTTGGCTAGGGCTCTGCCAATTAAACCAGAATTGAGAGGGGAAGTAAAAAAGTCAGGAAATAAAGTGATAACGTCAAAACGCACAGAATTTAAGACTGTAAATAATCTAGATAAGAATTTTAATTTAATAGTATAATTGCTTCTCTTGCTAGTAAAAAAGCCAAAAAAACTAGAAATAGTATTGTAAACTTTGACAAAGTCCAAGCAGGAACTGCCCGACAAGGACAGAGTCACTAGAAGCAATTTAAGTAAAAAACCCCAATAGTATCAAATTTACACCATTAAATGAACCCAAATACTTAAAATGGATTCTTAACTGATAACTGACAACTGAATTTAATGTCCGCAAGACCCAATTATGCAGAAGATAGAAACTCACACAACCTTATCTAACCAATCACGACATACTTTAACCGCTATTTTAGTTATAGGCGGTGCTGAAGATAAAGTCCACGGACGAGAAATTCTCCACACCTTTTTTACTCGTTCTGGTGGACTCGATGCCAAAATAGCCATTATTCCTTCTGCTTCCCGCGAACCATTATTAATTGGCGATCGCTATCTGCGGATTTTTGAGGAAATGGGAGCAGAATACATCAAAGTTCTAGATGTCCGCGATCGAGACCAGGGAAACGATTGCCACTTTCTAGATTATGTAGAAGAGTGTACGGGAGTGTTTATGACTGGTGGCGATCAACTAAGATTGTGCGGACTACTAGCAGAAACCCCCCTCATGAATAGAATAATTCAAAGAGTACAAGCTAAAGAAATTACCCTAGCAGGGACGAGTGCGGGAGCAGCAGTTATGGGGTATCAAATGATTGCTGGTGGTAGTAGTGGAGAATCTCCCAATCGCACTTTAGTTGACATGGCAATGGGATTGGGAATTATTCCTGAAGTCTTGGTAGATCAGCACTTTTACAATCGCAATCGTCTAGCCCGTTTACTAAGTGCGATCTCCGGTCATCCCCATCTCCTCGGTGTCGGTATTGACGAAGATACCTGCGCTATGTTTGATTCAGATGGCAATATTCAAGTTATGGGGAAAGGTACCGTTACCATAGTTGATGCCCGCGAAATTACCCATACCAACCATTTACAAGTCCATGGTAATGAACCTCTAAGCATTCATAATTTACGTTTACACGTATTATGTCACGGCGATCGCTATGACCTACAGCACCATAAACCATCATTTTGAGGAATTGATTAGTTGTTAATGATAACTAATGACTAATGACTAACGACTAATGACTAACAACTAATGACTAACAACCAATAACTGCTAAAGTCAGGAAAGCTTGACTTTATTACTTCCTAGCAGTAATGATTTTCGCTAACCTGAATATTCAGGAAAACTGTTCATGATGAACAGTAGTTTAGCCTCCAACAACGAGAAACTAATTGCAAAGGCTTATTTCTGCTTCCGCATCTAAAGTCTAAAATTAAGCGAAGATGAGAATTCTGAAAACCCAAACTTTACGTGGTCCTAATTATTGGAGTATTCGACGACATAAACTAATCCAGATGCGTCTCGATTTAGAAGAATTGGCAGAGAAACCTTCCAATGAAATCCCTGGCTTCTGTGAAGGATTAGTTAAGGTGTTGCCCAGTTTGATCGAGCATTATTGTTCTCTCGGTTATCGTGGTGGCTTTTTAGAGCGAGTTCAAGAAGGGACTTATATGGGGCATATTGTCGAACACGTTGCTCTCGAACTACAAGAATTAGCAGGAATGCCAGTAGGTTTTGGTCGTACCAGAGAATCTTCTGAGCCTGGCGTTTATAATGTGGTTTTCGAGTATGTAGAAGAACAAGCAGGTCGATACGCGGGTAGGGCTGCCGTCAGATTGTGCAACTCGATTGTAACAACGGGTGATTATCGGACAGAAGAACTAGAAAAAGATTTAGCAGACCTCAAAGATTTGTATGTCAATACGGCTCTGGGACCGAGTACCGAAACCATCATCAAAGAAGCCGAAGCCAGAAAAATTCCCTGGATGTGGTTGAGTGCTAGAGCAATGCTACAACTAGGTTATGGGGTAAAACAGAAGAGAATTCAGGCAACTTTAACCGAAAAATCGGGGATTTTAGCCGTTGAACTGGCTTGCGATAAAGAAGGAACAAAAACTATTCTGGCAGATGCAGGAATCCCCGTGCCTAAGGGTACGGTAATTCAATACTTAGATGAATTGAAGGAGGCTATTGACAGTGTAGGGGGTTATCCTATTGTGATTAAACCTCTAGATGGCAATCATGGCAGGGGAATTACCATCAATATTAATAATTGGGCAGATGCAGAAGAAGCTTATGATTTAGCTAGTGCTGCCTCTAAAACGAAATCGGTGATTGTGGAGCGTTACTATCGCGGTAGTGACCATCGTGTTTTAGTCATTAATGGGAAATTGATAGCTGTAGCGGAGAGAATTCCCGCTCATGTAATTGGAGATGGGTACTCAACTATCAAAGAGTTAATTGAAATTACCAACCATGACCCCAAACGAGGAGAGGGACACGACAACATTTTAACTAAAATTACTGTCGATCGCGCTTCTTTGGGAGTATTGGAAAAACAAGGCTATGACATGAATACAGTCTTGCCCACAGGAAAGAAAGCGTATTTAAGAGCAACTGCTAATTTAAGTACTGGAGGTATTGCTGTCGATCGCACGGATGACATTCATCCGGAAAATGTTTGGCTAGCGGAAAGAGTAGCTAAAATAATCGGCTTAGATATAGCGGGAATTGACGTTGTTACCCCCGATATTACCAAACCTTTGCGCGAAGTAGATGGAGTAATAGTTGAAGTAAATGCTGCTCCTGGTTTTCGGATGCACGCTTCTCCTAGTGTAGGGCTACCCCGTAACATCGCTGCGCCAGTATTGTCCATGCTGTTCCCCAACAATACAGATAGTAGAATTCCGATTATTGCTATTACAGGTACAAACGGTAAAACTACTACAACTCGTTTAACGGCTCATATTTACCAACAAACAGGGCAAGTAGTTGGCTATACAACTACCGATGGCATTTATATCAATGAATATTTAGTCGAAAAAGGAGATAATACTGGCCCTTATAGTGCTGGTGTAATTCTCAAAGACCCCACGGTAGAAGTGGCAGTGTTAGAGTCAGCACGGGGGGGAATTTTGCGCTCGGGATTAGCTTTTGATAGCTGTGATATCGGTATAGTTTTAAATGTAGCTGCCGATCATCTGGGTATAGGAGATATCGAAACGATCGAGCAAATGGCTCAAGTGAAAAGTGTTGTCCCAGAAACAGTCAAAGCCGATGGTTATGCGATTCTCAATGCGGATGACCCTCTAGTCGCAGCCATGGCAGAACGGGTAAATTGTAAAGTAGCCTACTTCTCTATGAAGTCAAATAATCCAATTATTCAAGAACATATCCGCCGTAATGGTTTAGCTGCTATCTATGAAAATGGTTATCTCTCGATTTTAGAAGGTCAATGGACTCTGAGAATTGAAAAAGCAGTTAATCTTCCCGTAACTATGCAAGGAATGGCTCCTTTTATGATTGCCAATGCTTTGGCTGCTTGTTTGGCTGCTTTTGCCCAAGGGGTAGATATAGAAGTAATTCGCCGTGGGGTAAGAACTTTTCAACCTTCTGCAGACCAAACCCCAGGCAGAATGAATCTCTTCGATTTAGGTCACTATCATGTTTTAGTCGATTATGCTCATAATCCCCATGGTTATAAAGCAGTGGGTGATTTTGTCCGTAATTGGCAAGGAAATAAAATTGGAGTTGTCGGTGGCCCTGGCGATCGCCGTGATGAAGATTTAATCTTACTCGGTAGCATTTCTGCTCAAATATTCGATCGCATTATTATTAAAGAAGATGACGATACTAGAGGCAGAGAAAGAGGAGAAGTAGCAGACTTAATTGCTAAGGGTATCTATCAAGAAAATACCCAAGCTGTTTTTGAAACGATTCTCGATGAAGCCCAAGCTATAAAAACTGGTTTAGAACAAGCTGATACCAATAATTTAGTAGTGATACTACCAGAAAGCGTCAGCCGAGCGCTCGATTTGATCGATGGACAATTGACAATTGATTAGATTCGTATCCCAAATATTACACTTTTAATCCGTACAAATATAAATTCAGAGTACAGAAAACCCATGCAGTACACCAGCAAATTTTATTGAAATAGACCACGGTAATGGACTAATAACTCGATATTTGCACTTACGCAAAAACTCAGCTTCCGTCTCCGTTGGTCAGTCCGTTGTCGCTGGTCAAAAAATTGGGGAGGTTGGTAGTTCTGGTAATTCTAGCGACCCTCACCTTCATTTTGCAGTTTACAAAAATGGCCGTGTAATTGAGGTCAATACGCTAGGTGATGAATTTTTTTGGCAGACACCGATCCCTTATGCTGACGATGTTGTTGGCTCGTTAGATCATGATATTACCGACCATTTCCCTTCTTTCCCAGAACTACGCGATCGCCCCGAGACTGTAGACACATTTTTTCAGCAGCCAGGAATTTCGCCCCATATATGGGTTCATCTGCATGGAGTAGATCGAAATGATGATTTAGATTTTTACTTTCGCCGACCTGATGGCAGCCAATATGCTCATCTGCATTGGTCGGCTCCTCAGATTCGCTACGGTTGGTGGATTGCAGGAATTAATCTCCCAGATTATCCAGATTTGGGGTTATGGTCGGTTGAGTTTCAACACAACAATTCCACAATTTTTGTTGATTCGTTTTCGGTTATTGACACCTCTAATCATTCATCAATTCCTGACCCCTCTTCTCCTTTGAGCTTACTAGCTCTTGCTAGCTGTCTGGGTATAAAGTCAGCTATTCAGAATTTGGCTAACAAAAATAGCCTTGTTAAATAATTTTCTATGCAGTTTCGTCATCAAAGTTGGAAAATATAGATATGTATCATTGGGGTTTTTAAAAAGAGTGCAACAAAATAAATCGGAGGGAAATCATCGCTATCAATGTTGTTTATGTCGTTATTTTCAATTAGAAGGATATCGTTGGGGACACTGTCAAATACTCGATGTTGAAGTAAAAGGAATTTGTCCTGCTTGTTCGATCGCTGAACCCTTCTTTTCTAAAACTAAAAATCATCAGGATATCCAGAAGCCAAAATAAACCTCGTCTAGTTCGAGAAGTGGAGTTTGGAGGTAGGTAATAGGTAATAGGTAATAGGTATTAAATAAGCTAAGCGTAACTGCAAAATATTACGAACATCAAAACTATTAGTTTCATACATAACTAGATTAATAGGAGGGCCAACAGAAATATTAGATTTCATAGTGGAGTCGATCGAAAGTAGGGCGCATTTGGCTACATCCTCTAGAGGAGTTTCATAGGTGATAGTGCGATCGAGTATGGGTTTACCGTATTTGGTTTCTCCTATCTGCAAAAAAGGGGTTTCGGTAGTTGCCTGAATAAAATTACAAAAATAACGCAGTTGAAAGCCCACCACATGCGCGGGGTGGGATGAAAACTAAAAGCGGTTTTAACCGCAGTCAAGCTTAACAATTTAGACACAGAATCTTTATATATCAAGGATTTGAGTCGTTGTACAATGCTTGTATCTGAGATGTTCTCGGATAAACCAAGATGTTCTTGATTGCAACCAAAAAACAAGTTGTTCATCAGCGAGAGAGGAAACAACCACTGAAAAATCCTGTTGATTCTAGAAGACCTACGAAAAACCCAGCCAGAGGCTTGAGACTGTAATGGTCGTAGGTAATCGTCAGGACGGGCTGTTTGGCACTGCCCAGAGTCTCGCACTCTCCCCGATGCCGATAGTGATATCGGAGTGTCGATGAAAAGACCAAGGGGCAACTTCATGAATACGGGTTCGATTAGGGAGAACATTGTTCGCAGACCTAAACCTGGGTTAGACTGAAGAATCCAACGTCATTTCATGCGTTGGAGTGTCAACCTGGGTCTACTGGCTAATTGCTACTCAATACAATACCCTGGAGTATAAACCCTACCACAACTACGATCGGCATTGATTTCGATTACTATATTTGCCCAGTCTGCATTACTAACTAAAGGTTTAATAAATAATTCTGGATGAAGAGATTTCCAGAAATATTCGACAAATTGCTCTATCTCTTCATCACTCATGCCCGCTTTTCCTGTAGCGATCATTTTTTGTTCTGCTTCTTTCCGCCATTTTTGACTCAGACGATAATCTACAGGACAAAGGACGATTAAACGGTCTAATTTTGACCATAGAGGTAGATAAGCTTTTAATCTCTCGTTGCTATCTCGGGCAAATAATTTATCTTCGGCAGTATTAATAGGATGTAGTAAAGTATCAAAAACCGATGTCTCTACTGGACGAGTGCCGACAAACCAACCTTCAAATAAAACAATATCGACGGGAGAAGTCTTTTCTGGCTCAGTACGCTCGCCCGCACCATTGAAGGCAGATTTATCAAAACGAGGAACTAGAATTGGCTCTACTCGGTTAGGTTGTAAAAAACTATCTAATATCTCTATACCTAAGTCTACGTCATGGGTGCCTGGAGGGCCACGCCAAATTAGGCGGGGGTCTTCTTGTTGCAGTTTTTGACGGGCTTCATAGGTTTTGTAAAGATCGTCAATGGAAATAGCAACACTGGTAAAGCCTAAATGCGCCAAAATAGTTCTAGTAACAGCAGCCAGAGTAGTTTTTCCTGTTCCTTGTCCGCCTAAAATTCCTTGAATTAGAGTTCTGTTCAGTTTTTCTTTTTCTCTCGCTAGTTGTCTAGCTAAAGGTAGCCATAATGTCCAGAGACGATAAAAGATATAGTCAGCAGAAGTAAAACCGAAACTTTGACATAATTGCTGAATCTGAGCATGAATTTGTAAAAATAATTGCGATCGCTCTTCTATTTCTGTCTGAATATTGGCTTCCTCTATACCAAAGGCTTTCATCCTAGCGCGATCTTTTAATTCTTCGGCTAGTAATTGCTGCATTTCGACGGAGGTAGGCTTTTGTCCTTCACTCCAACCTTGCAGAATTTCCCCTATCTCCCTCATCTTCTCCTTTATCTTCTCTAACATTCAAGAACCTAACTTAAATGCTTCCAAAAATAAGCTATAGATTACACCAATTTTAAATAAATTGATAATATCTAAAATCAAATTAGTTCTTAAACGAGGGTCCGCTCTAGCCTGGCGATCGTGACTATAAACAAATTTACTGACTAATTCTGTAAAAACAAAGATGATGGCAGCACCAATAACGTCCCAAGCAGCATCTTGCCCTGCCGTAGTTACAATCGCCGAACCCATAAAAAATCCCATCAGTAGACTAATTAGACTCAGAGCAATTCTTCGCCAGGGATTAGTAAACAGCAATTCTATCCGTTTGCTGAATAAATCGATTAGTGTATTGAGACGAGTACGTTGCATTAGGAATAGATATGGTTCGGCTATCAGTTATTAAACAACTATAGCAATACCCACAAAAGTTAGGACATCTCAAGGCAAAGTAGCAAGCTCGCAATTAGCAAGCTCGCAAGTAGCAAGCTCGCAAATCAATTAATTCACGTCCTAATATAAATACGTATTGCTATAGTAATAAGATTATTATTCTGTTTTATCGGATTTACCTTCTTCTGAGTCTATTTTGGGTAAAAAATCAGGACGTTCGGCGTTTTCCCAACCAGCAGGACGTTTAGAATTGTACCAAGCAAGTGAACCAATCCCTACCGCAGCAATAAAGCCGATTACATATACCGCAACGAAATAAGTAGGAAATGTTCCTGCTTCCATTAATACATACATAATCTTATTTTTCCTCAATAAAACTTAAATCAAACTTAACTTTACGTAATATTATCAAAAATTGGTACCTAGATTAGACTGGCAGGAATAATAACCTTAAAAGTAGTGCCTACATCTAGCTCACTTTCAACCAAAATTGAACCTTGATGTAGCTCGACATATTGTTTAACGATCGCCAGTCCTAACCCCGTACCCTCAATTCCTTCCGTGTTACTGGCACGATAGAAAGAATCAAACAACTTGGGAATATCTCGATCGGGAATACCAATACCGCGATCGCGAATAAGAAATACTGGTAGTCCCTACAAACTAGTGGAGGTCATCGATAATCGGTGTAATTATCGGCTAAAGCTCAGTCAATTCGTTGCAAGAATTGCCAATTAAAGAGGCTCAAAGGCTATGTTTTTCGTACCTCTACCAGTTTGCAGGG
>JASJDJ010000092.1 GCA_030065635.1 Xenococcaceae cyanobacterium MO_188.B32 | reverse complement strand
CTTTAAGCAAGCTAGGCTTTTTGGCTAAAAATTGTTCTATCGATTGAGTTCCTTTCTTCTGATTGCATTTTGCACAAGCTAGACACAAATTACTAATTCTGTTTGAGCCGTTTTTAGCTAAGGGAACAATATGCTCGACCTGCAAAGGAACATTCTCTTTGGAGCAGTAAGTACATTTCCTTCCCCACTTTTCTAATAGATATTCCCTAACCTCATAGCCTAGTAATTCTCCGGCACGATACTCAACTCCTGATATTTCAGGTGCTTCTAGTTTTTGAGTGTCAAATCTGACCAGCTCCATTGCTATTGAATCAACAGGTGCAAATTTAATTAGACGTTTTACCCAGGTCAGAGTAGTTAGTACTCGATGTTCTAAGCTGGGAGCTAGCCATCCTTTTGGTCGGGTACGATTTAGAAATCTTGGCTTTCTATACCTGAGTCTGCTTCTCCTCAAGCGACGGTTAGCACGCCGAGAATCCAGTTTTTTCTCGAGCGATGAGCCACGATAATTGAGTTCAGCCACCCAAATAACTTTATCCTCTTGAAGCAAGGCTACTCCAGTTGTCTGAGAGCCTGGGTCAATCTTTAACTCAATCTGAGCTTGTTTGCTTGGATTACATTCCTGTCTTGGTGCGCGTTCCTTGGCGGACGTTCCGTCCGCAGGGTCGCACCGCTTTTTAAGAATGATTACAAAAGGGAATCTACGATAAACAGCAGCTTTGCCAGATTTTAATAGCTTGGCTGCCATTGATGGCTTACACGGTGTTAGCGGTTTTTTGTGAGCGTCTAACACTAAAACATGGTTGGGTTTAATCATGGTTGTGATTAGCTTCTTTTCAGAATAAAGTGTGCTTCGAGAATCTTGGGTTAGCTTGTTAGGCTAAAGACACGCTTAGCTATAAACCTTTTTACTCGTTACTTAATCTCTAACGACATTGCTTTAGACTAGCGTTCATCCAAAGGTGTCATGACTTAACTAAGGGAGATTCTAAGAATAGAATCTAACTCTGCAACCTATGACAAAAAACATTTCTAGTTATGACCAGGTTTGTTTAGGTTTTTCATAGGTGTTAAGGCTTAGTCGCTGGAGGCTTCATTACCCATCAAATGGCGATCGCCTCCCACGACAATCAGATCGCCATTCAAAAAACCATTACGACAGGCATAACGCTGAATTTTGCCACTAGAAGTCTTGGGAATACTGCCAACCCTAAGCAGCAAGATAGCATACACTTGTAAGCCGTGTTTTTGAGCTACTGCTTGCCGAATGCTACCAAGAGCAGTATCAATTTCTAGGGGACGATCTAACTCGACTTCAAAACCTGGGTCGATGTGTTCTCGACGACGATTGAATTGTTTGTCTAGCTCTTCACGCTTTCTTCGATTATCTTCCTCGTTTTTATACCATTTTTCAAAACGACGCTCTACCTCCACCACCACCATCAATTTTTCTTTGCCAGCTACGTCCAAAGAAAAAGCTGCGCTGCGATTAGGAATGAATGCGGGATAACTTTGTTCTACGGTTTTTTCAATATCTTGAGGATAGTGATTGCGACCTCGAATAATGATTACATCCTTAAGTCGACCTGTCATAAATAGCTCTCCATCCTCGCGCACAAAACCTAAGTCTCCCGTGCGAAGAAATGGCCCCTCTTTGGGATCGGCGGTGTAGGCATTGAAAGTCTGCTCGGTCTTCTCTGATTGTTGCCAATAACCTCGAGCAACGCTTGGCCCTGATACCCAAATCTCTCCAACTTGATTAACTGGACATTTCTTGAGGGTTTGAGGGTCAACGATTACCGCTTTTTGTTCCCACAAAGGTTTACCTACACCTACTAGCTTTGTTGCTTCCTGTCCCTCTTCGTTGATATTTATTGCTTGGTTTTGCTCTAAAGCCACCTTGTCAACTGTTTGAATCACTGGAAGATGACTTTTTACTCCTCCAGTGATAATCAAGGTTGATTCAGCCATTCCATAGCAAGGATAGAATGCTTCTTTGCGAAAGCCACAAGGAGCAAAGGTACGAGCAAAGCGTTCTATAGTATCAGCTCGAATGGGTTCAGCCCCACTAACAGCCACATCCCAACTACTTAAATCTAGTTGAGTAAGCTGTTCGGGAGTAATTTTGCGACAGACAATATCGTAGCCGAAATTGGGTCCTCCACTAGTGGTCGCTTGGTAATGGGAAATAGCTTGTAGCCAGCGTATCGGCTTTTGGAGAAAATCAACAGGAGACATGCTCACCATAGAAAACCCAGCGTAGACTGGCTGTAAAATCCCACCGATAAGTCCCATATCATGATATGCTGGCAGCCAGGTAACTCCACGTCTTCTGTCGGTGTGTTCAAACCCCTGTTGAATTAGGAACAGATTATGTAGTAAATTGCCATGAGTCACCATTACTCCCTTTGGCGTTCCTGTAGAACCAGAAGTGTACTGTAGGAACGCTAGGGTATCGCTGCTTATTGAAGGTTTCTGCCATGTTTTGGCTAAATTAATATCTATAGTATCGGTTGCTAGCCAATGTAAAGAGGCTAACTCGTCCTGAGTTGAGCTATTTTCCAGGTTTTTTAAGACCAATGTATCGGTGAGAGCAAACTTTGCCTGGGCATTGTCTCTAATAGCTTGAATTCTCTCTATTGAACGATTGCGTCGGGGTGGATAAGCAGGAACCGCTACTACTTTTGCATACAGACATCCAAAGAAGGCAGCAATAAATTCTAGATTTTGCTGATACAGCAGTAAAGCGCGTTCATTCGTTGCCTTTAGTTGCTGAAATTGGGCAGCGATCGCCCGTGCTTGGGAATCTAGCTCTTGATAGGTTAAACTTGCTGATTCATTTTCTCCATTTTTGAGAAACACAAAAGCTTTTTGTTGGGGCTGATGATAAGCTCGATAGCGTAAAAGGTCTACCAAAGTTGACGGATTTAATTTGCTTTGAGATGGTTGACCATAACTATTAATTAGCTCAGGTGCTGTCGCTGGAATCTGAATTATGCCCTGCTCTTGAGATTTTTGCTTTTTTTCTCGATTGTCTATGGAAGAAAAATTTGCACCGCTGTCAATTTTCATTGGTCTAGATTTAATAAAGTTTAGGTAAGTTTTTCAAGAATATTCTTTAATCCTTACCCTAGCTTTTGTTAACCTTCGATGAAGTGATCGCGATCGACAATTATATTTGTTGCTAAGCGTACTGCTAGGCTTTGATTTTGCGTTTGCTACTAAAGTAACTGGATTGAATTTCAAGCGGAGAAAGTTTTTATCTTTGGTTGAAGAAGCTCTCTCTGGCAAAATTGAAACAATTGTCATTGCTCATAAAGATCGATTGTGTCGTTTTGCTTTCGACTTAATCGAGCAACTTTTAAATAAAAGGGGATGTCAGATAGTAGTAGCTAATGCGGAATCATTATCTCCCCAGGTAGAACTTTTAGAAGATTTGATGGCGGTAGTACATTGTTTTTCTTGTCGCCTTTATGGAACTAGAAGCTATAGAAAAGATAAAGAGAAGGCTATACAAAAAATATTAAACATACCTCGTGAAACTCTGCTAAAATTCCAAAATAAACTTCAGTGTTAAATCATGCCGAGGGCCAAGGGACTTCGAGTAGGAATCGAAGCTAAAATCAAATATCATCCCATTCTCGATGTCCTGGGAGATAAGTACGAATCGATACGTCGTACTGGGTTGAATGATATGCAGCACGGTTTAACTGAGAATCAAATCGAAAAACAGTATCAGTTGAGATTTAACATTCAGTGGGCATGGGCAGATAGTATTGCTACTGAAGTGAAGCAAACTTACAAACAACTCACTACAGCAAAGTTACTAAATATTACTCGAATCAAAGAACAAATAAAGAAGAAAACCAAGACTGCTAAAGCTATATTTAAGACTTTATCTAAGGTAAAAAGCCCTAGTTTAAAACAGAAAAATCAGGCACTAGGATTAAAATCAAAACTAATTAAAATTCAGTCCTTAAAAAATGAGTTAAAACAATTACACTCAACAAATAGATTACACAGCAGTTGTTACTCTACCTAGATTTATGCAATTCTTATACGGCGAAACATTAGAAATTCCCTTTCAAGTCACCGAATGTCGCCGTCGTCGTCAATCTTCTTTACTTTATGCCATTAAACAAGAAAAACCGATTACAGTACAGATTTTTAGAAGAGAACATAAGTCTGACCAATGGTATATTCATCTAACTACTTATGTTCCATCTGTACCTATTACAACATCTATGAATAATGGTTGTATTGGGGTAGATTTTAACAAAAATAGTGTTGAATGGGCTTATGTTTTGCACGATGGGAATATCAAAGATAAAGGGAAAATCTCCTTTCAGTGGAAAGGTTTTAGTTCTGGTCAACGACAAGTAATAATGCGTAATTTGGTAGTTAAACTAACAGATATGGCGTTTAATTATCAATGTCCTATTGCTATTGAATCTCTAGATTTTTCCAAAAAGAAAGCATCCATGTCTGAAGCTTCAAAGCTTTATAACACAATGCTCTCTAACCTCTCTACAGGTATGTTTAGAGAAGCGATCTTTTCCAGATGTCAACGTTTTGGAATAGGCTTGCATAAAGTTAATCCAGCTTTTACCAGTGTCATTGGCATGATTAAGTTTATGCCCAGATATGGTTTAAATTCTGGGACGGCAGCAGCTATGACTATTGCTCGTCGGGCAATGTCCATGAGCGAACGCGCCCCGGTCTGCCTAGTAAGACCAGAGGATCGAACTAGGCATCCTTGGGCGACTTGGAATGGTGTCGCACGATTCCTTAAATCTAACTTCGTTAGACGTTCACAACTTTTTGATTGGATGAAAACCCTAGAGAAAATTCTTGTTGTTAGTGATAATAATGAGATGGCTTCGCGCCTCTCTCATGTTAGTAGCCAGTCAAATCGTAAACCAGGGAAGTCACCGAGTCCCGACCCTAAACATAGTCCAACTTATGTGCAACTTTGTTGAGGTTTTGAGTAGGTGCTAAAAAAGTTATCTATATAAGTAAATAAAACTGGTACGACTATAAGGGTAAGTAAAGTAGAAGTCGTAAAACCGCCAATAACAGCGATCGCCATGGGACTGCGGACTTCGCCATCTGCTCCTAGTTCTAGGGCAATAGGTAACATCCCTGCTACTGTCGAGACAGATGTCATCAAAATTGGTCGCAAACGAGAAGTTCCTGCTTCAATTACGGCTTTAAATTGAGGTTTACCTTGTTGAAGTCCTATCAGGGCAAAATCTACCAACAAAATGGCATTTTTCGTTACTAAACCCATCAGCAAGACAATACCAATTAAAGCAAATAAACCTAATTCTTTTTGCATGATTAACAAGCCGAGTAAAGCCCCTCCGACAGAAAGAGGTAAAGCAACCAAAATAGCTAAAGGATAGAGGAAATTATTGTATAGCAGTACTAAAATGGCATAAATGCAAAGTATCGCTAATCCTAATGCACCCAAAAAACGATTAAAAATATCCCGCATGATTTTAGCATCCCCTGCGGGTTCTTCTTTTACATCCGCAGGTAAAGGATTCATTGCTGGTAAAGCGCGAATTTGAGTTAAAGCATCCCCTAAAGAAATTCCTTGTAAATTAGCTTCTATAGTCACCTGACGACTGCGGTTAAATCTTTTAATCTCAGCAGGGCCACTACCGAGACGAATATTCGCTACGGCATTGAGAGGAATTAAACTACCGTTTTGACTGGGAATACGCAGATTTTTGAGAGTTTCAATATCGTTGCGTTTATCTGGTTGAAGTTGGACTCGAATGGGAATTTGGCGATCGCTTAAATTAAATTTGGCTAGATTAGAATCATTATCCCCCATTAAAGCCAAAGAAGCAGTACTGGCGATCGCTTGGACAGAAACCCCCAAATCGGCTGCTCTCTGAGGATAGGGTTGAATAATTATTTCTGGTTTAACTACACTAAGACTAGAAGTAATATCTACTAATCCAGGTATCTTCCTTATCTGGCTTTCTAGATTGCTTGCTAGCTGACTGAGAGCTTGAGGATTATTGCTTTTAAAAACCAAAGAGACATCTTTAAGAGCACCGCGAGAACTTTGACTGATAAAACTAATCCTTGCCCCTGGAATTCGGGCAAAAGATTCCCGCATTTGTACTTGAAATTGTGACTGAGTTAGTTCTCGTTCTTCTTTCGGTAATAAATTGACAAAAATTTCAGCCGAATTGACTTTATTATCTTGACCCACAGTAGTTAAAATACTATCTACCGCAGGATTATTTTTGATAAGTCGGTCTATTTTTTGAGTAATTTTTTCTGTATCGCTTAGTGTGGAACCTGGAGGTAATTCTACTTGAATTGTACTTAAGCCAGTATCACCGCCATTGAATAAACCTTTGGGTATATAAGGAATAAGTTGTAAGCTACCAAAAAAGAAAGCTACTGCCAATATCAGAGTAGTAACTCGATGTCTTAATGCCCAGTTGAGTACAAAGCGATAGGGTTGCAGTTTAAAGTTTGAAGTCTGTGGATATTGAGGTGGTAAATTTGGGCGGGAAAAAGAAGAACTTTGCCGGGAAGCTAAACGAGCAGAATTAGCTTTATTTAAAGCAAAAGCTTTAACAAAAGATGAAGAAAGAGGATATTGAGAACTACTAACGGCTATTGGCTTAGGTTTAAGCAAGTAGGCACTGAGCATTGGGGTAACAGTAACAGCCACTAAAGTAGAGAACATGGTGGAGACAGCAACTGTCACGCCAAAAGGCTGAAAAAATTGACCCGGAATACCTCCCATAAAAGCAACAGGAATAAATACTGCCACAATAGTTGCCGTGGTAGCAACTACCGCTAAACCAATTTCTTGAGCTGCATCTAAAGCGGCAGTAAAGGGTTCTTTGCCCATCTGTAAATGGCGATCGATATTTTCGATCATACAGATAGCATCATCAACTAAGTTGCCTACAGCTAAAGCTAAAGCTAGTAATGTCATCTCGTTAAGAGTATAGTTGAGAGATTTCATTACCCAAAAGGTGGGAATAATAGAAAGAGGTAATGCCGTTCCCGTGATGATAGTAACTCGCCAGTTGCGCAGAAAAACTCCTACCGTAATTACCGTAAGGATACAACCCAAAATTAAAACATTGATGGTTGCTTGGTAAACATTATAAATTGCCTCAGCACGGGTAAACACCAATTGAAATTTGATATCTTGAGGTAATGTTTTTTGCAGTTGTGCTACTTCTTGACGTACTCTTTCTTCTACTCGAACCAAAGTAGTTCCAGAGCTACGCTTGACGGAAAAAGCGATAACTGATTCACCATTGAGATAAGCTGTTTGTCTGGATTCGGCAAAGCTGTCTTTTACCGTACCTAAATTGGATAGGGCGACTGTATTCTTATTATCAACAATAATTGGATAGTTCCGTAATTCCCGCACGTTTTTAGCGCTGCCAAGAGTACGGACGTTTTGTTCACTTCCACCTATTTCTGACCGTCCTCCAGGCAAATTAACGTTAAATTGACGAATTTGCTGGTTAACTTCGGTAGCAGTAATCCCATAAGCTTGTAAGCGACTGGGATTGAGGTCAACTCTAATTTCTCGGTCCAGTCCGCCCAAACGCTCAATTTGTCCTACTCCCTCAAGATTAAGTAGTTCGGGAATAATAGTGCGATCGACTAAATTACTTAATTCTTCTACCGATCTTTTTTCCGAAGCGACGGCATAGGTCATAATGGCACCGCCAGCAAATTTTAATTTTTTAACAATCGGTTCATTAATATCTGGAGGTAAATCCTGACGAATTTGTGAGAGCGCATTTTGGACTTCATTGGCTGCTTGATTCGCATCTGTACCTAAAATAAATTCTATAAGTGTGAATGAAGTTCCATCGCTAACAGTAGAAGTAATTTTATCGAGATTATCTAAACTAGCTACTGCATCTTCTATTTTTTTAGTTACTTGAGATTCTAATTCTGTTGGACCTGCCCCTCTTTGAGTAACAGTAACGGAAACTGCGGGAATATCAATATTAGGACTATTGTTAATTCCTAAACCTAAAAAAGAAGCAATACCAACAACACTTAAAATTAAAAAAGTAACAATAATAGGAACGGGATTTTTGATTGACCAAGAAGACAGATGAAAAGACATTTATTTAGAAGTAGAGTTTTCTTCTGTTAAAAATACACAGATATTTAAAATCAATATTATTGCTATCTAATACTTCCTTTCGATTGTGCAAAAATAGACTTTATACCCCATGGTAGGCGACAAAATAACCAATTAGTTCCGCACTAATACCGAAAATACGGGGATTTATGGATATTATTGCTTTCATGCTGGCAAAAGCACGATCGAGATTAAGAATAGTAATAATGCTAAGACCAGCTAAATTATGATTTAAACCCCGTCCATATAGAAAACTGGAGTTTGATTCAAACGATAATTTTGCGTTGCCATAACAAATACATTAATTAATTTCTCTCAAATTCCTAGTCACTAATCACCAATCCCCAATCCCCCGAACCGCTATCCTAAGAACTATGGGTTTCAAACTGGACGAGGTTTAATTTCAACTTTTTGCGCCAAGACAGGAATACGTACTTGAAAACAACTACCTTTATTCACTTGACTAGTAAGCGTTATTTTACCACCATTATTTTGAGCGATCGCGTTTGCAATAGCCAAACCTAAGCCCGTACCACCTTCTCTGCGAGTACGAGCCTTATCTGCACGCCAAAAGCGATCGAATACAAAAGGAATTTGCTCGGGAGCAATACCAATACCACTGTCTTCAACATTGACTAAAGCAAAGCGATTGTGTTTAGTCAAACTGACATTAACCTTGCCTCCTGAAGGAGTGTATTGTAAAGCATTTTCAATTAAATTAGAAAATAAACGATTTAACTCGGATTTATCGCCAAAAGCATAAATATTTGGCATTAATTGATATTTAAAAGTAATATTTTTTTCCTGAGCCATAGGCTCTAACAGAACAACTATATCTTGTATAATTCGATCGAGAGCAATTGTAGTTCTCTTGCGAGAAGGAACATCAGTTGCATTATCAGTACGAGCCAAAAACAGTAAATCCCCAATTAATTGACCCATTTGCGTAGTTGCACTAGAAATAGCTGCTAGTTTTTTAGCATCTTTAGGATGAATTCGCTCTGGATGGCATTGCATCACATCAACCGATGCTTTAATTGCTGTGACCGGACCCCTCAGTTCATGGGAAGCATCAGCAGTAAATTGTTTAAGTTTACTAAAACTTTCTTCTATGGGTTCGATCGCTTTGCGAGTCAACCAAAAGCCACCAAGCCCAATTAAAATTAGAGTACTCATTCCTCCAAAAATAAGTACCCAAAAAAGTTGATTTTTAATAGTCTCTATTTCTTCTAAAGATTGACTAGCACGGATAAAACCTTCAGGGCGGTCTAGCGAACTATCGGTAAATACAGAGACAGTATATGCTCTTACAGGAACATGTGTTTTTTTGTTAGGAAAAGTCCAAGAACCAAGTTTAAGGGGGAATTCTAAGTCAATAGTTCCTCTCCTAGCTAAAAGTTTTCCCTGGTTATCAAACCACTCTAGACTTTGACTATCGTGGTTAAAAATATCGCGCCAGGGTACCGTGTCCACCTGGTTCACGTACGTACTACCCTTAGCTTTAACCTGAGTAAAAGAAGGAGTAGCTGCTTGAGCAAGAGTACGCAGTTTTTTATCCAGTTGGCTATACATACTACGACTAAAAAAAACATATACTCCTGCACCAAAAATACTCAAGATGGCAGCCATTACCGTCAAATAAGATAAGAGTAAACGCCAACGTAAACCTGGAAACATATTGCAATTAATATTTGGTTAGATAAAAATTAGGGTTCTTCTTTGAGACGATAACCTAAACCATACACCGTTTCAATCAAATCATGAGGAGCTCCTGCTAATTCTAGTTTTTGTCTTAATCCTCTAATATGAGCTTTAACAGTAGCTTCTTCTGGTACTTGTTCAAACGACCAAAGATGTTCTAGAATTTGCGCTCGACTGAATACTCGACGACCATTACGCAGGAAAAATTCTAGTAATTTATACTCTTTAGGACTTAAAGCAAGTAATTTATCGCCATAAAAAACTTCACAAGTACTGGGGTCTAGTTTTAGCTCTCCCCAAGTCAGTACAGGGGGTAAAGTTGAATTGCCTCGACGCAGTAAAGCACGAAGACGAGCAGATAATTCTTCTAATTCAAACGGCTTGACTAAATAATCATCTGCTCCTGCGTCTAACCCTTCTATCTTATCATTAAGAGTATCTTTAGCCGTCAACATCAAAATTGGAGTATCATGACCTTTAGAACGCAGTTTTTGGCAAAGAGTAATACCATCTATTTTGGGTAGCATGACATCTAGCAAAATTAGATCGTAAGTAAAGACATCTAGCAAATCCCAAGCTGCTTCTCCATCATAGGCTGCTTCGACTGCATAATGTTGATCTGCTAAATATTCAGTGACTGCATCACTGATTCTTTCGTCATCTTCTACTACTAAAATTTTCATTTTTGTGACTATTTGTAAGTTATTATTTTTTGCTACGTTATATTATTTCGTAATTTTAAGCAAATGAAGATATTTTTTGGATAAGCAAGCGTACAGGGTAAAAGTATTATTTATTTCTACAGAGAAAAATAAAAAGTTGCCCCTTGATTCGGTTTTCCTTCTGCCCAAACTCTACCACCATGACGATAAATAATTCGTTGAACAGTGGCTAAACCAATCCCCATTCCAGGAAATTCTTTTTCTAAATGTAATCGTTGAAAAGGAATAAATAATTTATCTTTGTAGCTGCTGGCAAAACCAGCCCCATTATCTCTCACAAAAAAAACTTGTTTTCCTTTTGAGTGAGGAATAGTCGCAAATTCAATTTTGGCTAGCTTTTGTTTGGAAGTGTATTTCCAAGCATTATTGAGTAGATTATTTAATACTATACGCAGTAACCGAGGATCTCCTTTTGTGCGTAATCTTGGCGTAATTTTAATTTCTACTTCTCTTTCCCTTTCATTGGTTTTTAGTTCTTCAACAATGTCTGTGGCGATCGCGCTAAGATCGACAGGAACACTTTGCATCTGAGAACGAGCAACTCTAGATAACTGCAATAAAGCATCGATCAATTCACTCATCCTTTCGCTATTAGCTCTAATCCTTTTTAAATAATGTTGTCCTTTTTCCTCTAACTTATCCGCATATTGTTCCCACAATACTTGACTAAAACCATTAATAACTCTTAAAGGTGCTTGTAAGTCGTGAGAAACAGAATAAGAAAAAGATTCTAATTCTCTATTAGCTGCTTCTAATTGAGCCGTACGCTCTGATAAAGCTTGTTTGACGGCAACTAAGTTGGGAACATCGCTGGAAGTAAACAACATAGCTTCCACTTTCCCCTTGGAATTAGGCAAAGGAATTCGGAATGTATCAAAATGATGATGACCATCTGCTAAACAGATTGTTTCTTGTTTGCGTAAAATTTTGGCTTTAGAGAAAACTTTGTCATTTTGATCGCAAATATATTTAGCGTGTTGAGGAGGGAAACACTGAGCAATTGTCTTGCCAACAACCTGGTTGGGATTTTTAAATCCCAGACTACGAGCTAATAATTTATTACAGAAAGATATACGCCGACTGTCTCTCTCTAGCACAAAGAGATAGTAAGGCATAGACTCTAATAATTTATCTAAACGAGGGCTAGGTTGAGTGCTATTTTCAGATTCAGAAGAATGAATTTTTTGAATCGTTGGGACTGCTTGTTTTTGAACTGTATTATCGGTAATAATGCCTGTTACTCTCACTACTTTTCCAGTATGATCGCAGATAGGTTGAGCTTTAATTCTAATCCAATGAACAGTTTGTTCTGAACAGATTAGGCGATATTCTAGGTCTATTTCTTGTCTTTCTGTAACTGCTTTACTGGCTGCATGATCCATAACCGGACGATCTTGGGGATGAATTAGACGCAGAAAGCTTTCATATCTTCCTTCAAAGATATTGGGGCTAACACCCAAAATAGAGTTAGCTCGATCGCAGATAGCTACCATATTAGTCTGAATATTCCAATTCCAAATCCCGCTTTTACTAGTTTCTAATAACAACTGAAGTGTTCTTTTTGTCTCTACTAATTCTGCCTCTGCATGAATAAGATTAGTAATATCTTTGGCTATAGAAATTATTAATTCCGTTCCCTGCTCGAATTGAGACAAAGGGGCAGAATAGAAATCCCAGAAACGTTTTTCTCCACGACAAGTAATTACCGTAACTTCACTACGAGTTGTGATCGGAACATCTTCACGATCGAGATTAATATCTAAATCGTAAGGTAAATTAAGTAGAGAATTAATTACCATATCAAAGGAGGATTCTGCTTCTAGAGTTGAACTAGAAGAACGCAGTATTTCTTGTTGTTTAATTTGCGACCTTCTCCTCCAATCATTGATAGTGGGAACTTCTTTAACTGTATATCCCGTAATTTCTATCCAATTTTTATTTAAGTAAAGAACTTTTCCTTCTGAGTTATAAATCATCATGGGAAAAGGTGCGTTAATAAAATAATTTTTAAATCTTTCTTTACAGAGTTTAGCTATTTTTTTATTTTCGGTAACACAAGCAATAGAAGATAAATTGTTTTTTAAGGTAGATGTTAGTCCATAATGATTGGGTTTAAAAAAATCGACCAACTCTAATTCTTCTAATAGTAAAGGAGCTAAATGTAATTGAGAACGACGGTCTTTTTCATAAGAAATTTCTGGATAGCTTTCTACCCATTGGTGACACAATTTGATGTAGCTTAACAGAGCGATTAAGTGATTATATTTAACTGCCCCCAAAAATTCGCGTAATTTCTGACTGGACGATTTAGCTTGAGATGGTTGAGTAAATAATAAAGCTGCACAACGCAAAATACTCCTTTCTAAGCGAGAGTTATTTTGCCAAGAATAGCAGAGTTGAGGTTGCCGATCTAGATTTTGTAAGTCTAATTGTATGTCTTTTTCTTGGTGAGGGCTCGGCAATTTATGTAACTCTAATATCTCTTTAGCGTTTACTCCTAAAGAACGAAGAGTACAACTATGACAAATAACAAAGTAGGGACTAAGACAGTAACGAGATACAAAAACAAATAGTTTTTCTTTAAATAATTCTGGTAAGGGATTATTAATATAGGCAGATAAAGTTTGTTCCCAAAGACTTTCTAATATAGAAGGTGTTTCAATAGCTGAAACCAAAAAAGAAGGAAAAAAACCCAAACGATCGATAATCTTTTCGGTAATTTGTTTTTGATTGCTAGTTATCATATCAGTTGTTATCTATAACGAATAACTTAGATACTTCTGAGAGCGACAATTGGCTCTAGTTTGGCAGCAGAACGCGCCGGAAAAACACCGAAAAACAAACCAATTCCACCAGAAACACTGACGGCTAAAACAATGGCAACAGGAGAAATTACAGGAGACAAAGCAGAAAAAGCTCCTACTGTAACAATGCCGATAATACCAATTAAAGTACCTACTGTACCACCAGCAGCAGATAAAATAATCGCTTCGAGCAGAAATTGAATCAAAATATCTTGTTCTTTAGCACCAATTGCTTTGCGTAAACCAATTTCTGAGGTACGTTCGGTAACTGAAACTAGCATAATATTCATTAAACCAATTCCACCGACCAAAAGCGAAATTCCCGCGATCGCAGCGAGTAAAAAGGTTAAAGCACCAGTAACTGTACCGACAATTTCTAAGACATCTTTTTGGGTTTGAACGCTAAAATCATCTTCATTAGTAATTTTATGTCTCAAGCGTAATAGGTTTTCAATTTGAAATCTGGCTGCGCGAATACTTTTTTCATCTTGAGCGGAAACGGAAATAAAATTGACTTGAGTACCATAGGGAGACGTCCGTCCCACAATCTGATTTGCCATGGTAGAGAGGGGAATATAGACCGTTTCGTCTTGATTATTGCCCAAAAAAGAGCCTTTAGCTTTCATCACCCCAATGACTTCAAAGCCAATATTTTTGATTCTGACTTGTTTACCAAGGGGATTTTCCCAAGGAAAAAATTTATCGGCGATATCTGCTCCTAAAACTACGACACGGTTATTCCGTTTAACGTCAATGTCATTAATGAAACGACCATTATCGATATCAAAACTTCTCACGGTGAGAAAGCTTGGGGTTACCCCAGTTACCTGTTTATTGGTGTTACTACTGCGATAGGTTATTAATTGATTAGTAGTAATTTGGGGTGCAGTGTCTTTAACGCTGGGTACTTGTTCTTTAATCGCGATCGCATCTTCCCAAACTAGAGTTTTGGGTAGAGTAAAACTAGTACGTCTTTCGTCTTGGGAGCCTGGAACTACAAATAACACGTTGGGACCTAGAGATTCAAACTCTTCTGCTGCTAGTTTTTGCGCTCCTTGTCCTATACCAACTAGCGCGATAGTTGAAGCATTACCAATCACAATTCCTAGCATAGTTAGGCTACTACGGAGTCTATTGCTACTTAGAGCAGATGTCGCCATTTTCAGGCTTTCAATTAGATTCATATTAATTTTTAATTACTTTATTTTTAATTTCTTTGATTTTTTTTCTCTTCGGGTAAATCGATAAATACTCGATCTTCTGCGGTTAGTCCATCTAGGACTTGAGTTTTATCTCTAAAAGTGAGTCCAATAGTGACAGGTTTAAACTCTGGTTTATTATCTTCGTTTAAGATCATCACTCCTGTTTCTCCTGCTTGAGTGACAATTGCTACGGTGGGAACGACCAGAGTATCTTTTAGTTCTTCACCAAGGAAAGTAACGTCCACGTTCATCTTAGAACGAAGTTGGTCTTGACCAGTCAGTAGAGTAATTCTCACTTCAAAGGAAGTCACATTGTCTTCTACTACTGCTTCTGGAGCGATACGCTTAATTTGACCCAAAAAAACTTTATCTGGATAGGCATCTGCCACAATTTTGACCTTTTGCCCGGGTTTTAATTGACCGACATCTACTTCCGGTACTTCTGCCACAATTTCCAATCCTTGAGCTAGAGCCAAAATGGAAGTAGCGGAGGCAGAGGCACTAGTAGAAGCAGAAGTAGTAGGAGTAACAAAAGCTCCTTCTATAGCATATCTTTGAGTAACAATACCCTCAAAAGGAGCAGTAATAATGGTATCGCCATATTGCACTTCTACTTGTTTAAGGGCTGCTTCGGAAGCTTCTACGGCAGCTTTGAGAGCAGCTATTTGGTCTTGGGCACTATCGCGGTTTTGTGCTAGAGCTAAACGAGCTTCTGCTACGCTTGACTCTAGGCGATTAATTTCTGGATTACTAGTGCTTTCTAATTGTTCTAATCTTTGTTTTAATTCGGTTAAGTTGGCTCGGGCATTTTGATACTCATTGACAACTTCGTCATATTGGTCTTGGTAAATTGCCCCTTGTTCCAGTAGATATTGATTGCGATCGCTTCTTTGTTTGGCTAGTTTTAATTTTGATTCGGCTGCTGTAATTTGAGCCTTTATTTGTTGAATATCTCGAGGAATTCTGGCTTTTGCCTGTTCTAACTGCGCGATCGAGCCTCTTAATCTGGCTTCAGCTTGATTAATTTGACTATTAATTTCTGTTTGTCTAGTTTTGAGATTAGCAATTTCTCGTTTGAGGTTAGCTTGAGCTTGGGTTTGCTGTGTTTGTACTTCTAAGTTTTCCATTACAGCCAAAGTTTCTCCCTCTTTAACTTTATCTCCTTGTTCTACTAAGAGCTTGACTAAACGACCAGGATTTTTGGGGCTGACATTAACACTTTTAATGGGTTCTACTTTACCGCTAGCTTTTATTTGTACAGTTAAGTCCTGTTTTTCTGCTAATACAGTCAATTCCTCAACTTTAACTCGAGACTGAGAATTTTTGATATTTAAATAGGTAATAATACCAAATAAGAGAAAACTACTACCAATCAAACCCAGTATCCAAGGAAGAGGACGACGAACTTTACCAATTAAGGGGAATTCCATAAGAAACTTTTTTTTCAGAGATGCACTCAAATAAGACCAAATTGATAAATAATTTAATCTTTCTTAATTTTAATCAATTTTTTATCGGGACAGAATATGACATAAGTAAGGTTCTCAGCTTGCGGATATCTAAAAAATCCATTTAACATAGATTCAAATATAGAGTCAGTAATAATAGAGCAAAACAATATCGTGCCTAAATTTAGTTGGTTATTTTCTTTATTTGCTTGTGTTGGTTTATCTAGTGTTGCCCTCCCTGTTAGAGGACAAGCACTATTACCTTACGTCCCTAAACTAGATTCGGAACGTTTAGAACAACAAGGTTTAGAATTGCTGCAAGAGGCAATCCAGCTAATTAAGTTTCAGCAATATGAATTAGCTTTATCCAGAGCAGAATTGTCAACTCAACTAGCTCCTAATAGCTATGAATCGTGGTTTATTTTAGGCAGTTTATATGTTCAGCAAGATAAATTAGACCAAGGCATACAAGTTTTAGAAAAAGCTCAAGTTCTAGCTCCCAAACAAGAAGGAATTTTGTTTACTTTAGGGAATGCTTATTTCCAGCAAGGGAATTATCAAGCTGCTCTTAAAACACTACAAGCAGGACTCAAATTACGTAGTAACGCTCCTGAAGCCTTGTTTGATTTAGGTAATACTTATTTAAAATTAGACAAATTTTCTAAAGCAGTTTCTGCGTACGAAAAAGCTTTCAATCAAGAGAAAACTTTTTGGCCTGCGATTAATAATGTAGGATTAGTAGAATACGAGCAAGGAAATATTGACAAGGCGATTGAAAAATGGGAACAGGCGTTGTCGATCGATGGTAAACAAGCTGAGCCACAGTTAGCTTTAGCCGTAGCTTTATATAGTCAAGGAGAAACGAAAAAAGGAATTGCCTTAGGAGAAGCAGCTTTGGCTCTTGATAGTCGCTATGCAGACTTGGAATTTTTGCGGGAAAATCTCTGGGGTGAAAATCTATTAGAAGATACAGAAGCTTTCTTGGCTACTCCCCAAATGCAAGCTATTGTTTCCCGCTATCAGGAATAGACTATATAAATTATAAAGACCCCAAATGGGTTCTATATGGGTAACAACTCCTATCCAAACCACTCGGAACTAGAGATAAGTATCGCGCTCTGCGATTTCATCAAAATAAGTATCTGTTGGCTGTAGGGAATTTGTCAGGTTAAAATGGTTCTGTTTGTGTAGAATAGGTGGATTGTATTGCTTACTCTCAAAGCTGATCGGTTAACAGTGACGAGTGGACGGCGATCGGTTCAAACGATCTTTGGTGTTAATACCCTTATTGCCGATCGCTAACAACTGATAGAATTTGGGGCTTGAGAAGAATATTCACCTATGCTATATCTTAAGAGCTTAACTAATAATTGCAAGGGAGAAATTGAGCAGAATGAAAAAAATGGGAACTCATCTGGTGGTAGATGCATGGCAAGCCCCGGCGGAGCTACTCAACGATCCAGAAAGAATTCGTAGCGCATTAATAGAGGCAATTGCTGCGGGAGAAGCAACCCTAATCGATATATGTGTACACCAGTTTAGTCCCCATGGAGTTACCGCTACAGTAACTCTAGCCGAGTCTCATATCGCAATTCATACCTGGCCAGAGTATGGCTACTTTGCAGCAGATTTGTTTTTCTGTGGTCGGGGAAAACCAGCAGTGGCAATGAAAGTTTTACAACAAGCACTTCAAGCTGGGCAAGTCAAGATGCAAGAAATCGAGCGGGGATTTTCTGATGATATCGACACTGCTATTCTTCAAAGCGACCCCGCCTATAGACTTCATCGGGTAACCCAGGAGAAAGCTAATCAAGAAACCTCACCGAATCCCACAGTCAATATTAAGCAAAGATTAGAAGCCTCCCTATCTTAAGCAAAACTTGACTATTGTGGTAATAGATTCCTTTTACTGTTCTTCACTACCTACATAGCTTAATAATGGCTAATAATCCTGTCATCAAGCTAGTCTTGATTGTTTTGCTCAGTATTTTACCTTCACTAATTTCTGTTCTTATACTCCGTTCTGTTAAACAAAGGTGGCAAGCAAGACTTAGACGTGCTCGTTGGATGACAGCTTATCATTCAAGAAATGATTCTTCTCGGCTTTATCATGGAGACCCCAGACTAGAGCTAGAACGATATTTTATTGGTGATATTAATTGTCGTTATAATGCACGATCGCCATATATTCGCTGTGCTGTTAATCCTAGTGGTCCTTGTAAAGATTGTTCTCATTATGAACCTAAAAATGCTCAAGATGAGAAAAAATATTAATTTGTAAACTTAAATCGATGACTACAATTACTTGGCAAGCGATCGCTGATGAACTTAAAGGTCTAGAAATTGTTAGCGATCCCTCGACCCTAACTAAATTGTCCCTAGACTATTACCATTTCAGTCCGATTCTTCAATCTCAACTACAAGATAAACGGGGCGATCTAGCAGTTTTTCCTGTTAATGAGGCAGAAGTCATTCAGGTAGCCAAAGTATGTGTTAAGCATAAAATTCCTCTGACAGTCAGAGGTGCAGGGACGGGTAATTACGGTCAGTGCATTCCCCTTGAAGGTGGAATAATTCTCGACATTAGCAAAATGAATCAAATTCGTTGGCTAAAGCCAGGAATGGCTTGTGTCGAACCTGGAGTCAAAATGGCAGCGTTTGACAAACAAGCAAGAGTAATTGGGTGGGAATTACGCATGGCACCTTCTACCTATCGCACTGCTACTATTGGTGGTTTTGTGGGGGGCGGTAGTGTGGGGATGGGTTCGATTACCTATGGACAACTAAAAGACAGGGGTAATCTTTCGGCAGTACGGTTAATTACTTTAGAAGATAAACCCCAAGTACTAGAGTTAAGGGGTGATGAAGTCCAAAAAGTTATTCATGGTTACGGCACTACAGGCATTATTACCGAATTAGAAATTCCCCTTGCTCCAGCTTATCCTTGGATGGAAGCGATCATTGTCTTTGATGAGTTTATGACGGCAGCGACATTTGGGCAAGCTTTGAGCGATAGTGATGGTATTGTCAAAAAACTAGTTAGTATTCACGCTCATCCTATTCCCAGTTATTTTTTAGCTCTTAAAGATTATTTGCCTACAGGTAAGCACTGTGCCTTGTTGATGGTATCGGAATATTCTCTCGAACCGTTTCAAGAATTAGTTAAAGAGTATGGAGGAGAAATTACTTATCTTAAAACCGCCCAAGAAGCTAGTAAAAGAACTAGTTTATTAGAATTTACTTGGAATCATACGACTCTTCACGCCCGTAATGTAGACCCCAATTTAACTTATCTACAAACCTTCTATTTCACTCTAGAACGAGTCGAACAAATGTATAAATACTTTGGGGATGAGGTAGCGATTCATTTAGAATTTCTCCGCGCTGGTGGCAAAGCTGTTCCTGCTGGCTTACAACTAGTGCGCTACACTTCAGAAGAACGTTTAAATGATATTATTCGCTATCACGAAGATAATGGTGCATTTATTGCTAATCCTCACGTCTACACTATTGAAGATGGTGGGGATAAAAAGATAGATACAGCTAAAGTAGAATTTAAGCGTAAAATCGATCCCTATGGATTGCTTAATCCTGGTAAGATGCGCGGATTTGACACAGTTAACAGTTAACAGTAGGGGCGAACAGCAGTTCGCCCTTACAACAGCGATCGAGCGTAAGATCGTAAAATTAAAATCAGTCGATCAAAATTAGCCAATGCAGATTAGAAGAATTAATCCTAATCCCCAAGTAAATACGGGAGAAGTTATTTATCAAAGTAATATCCCTAATAGTCAACCCCAACATATTTTAGAAGAAATTGTCTGGCATAAAGAGACAGAAGTAGCCAAAATGCGCGATCGCTTGTCTCTGTTAGAATTGCGTCAGCAGGTAGAAACTGTACCCCCCCCTTTGGATTTTTTGTCGGCTTTACGTGAAGGGAAAACTAACCCTGCTTTGATTGCGGAAGTGAAAAAAGCATCTCCTTCTAAAGGGGTAATTAGAGCAGATTTCAACCCTGTCGCAGTCGCTAAAGCCTATGAAAGAGGTGGGGCAACTTGTCTATCTGTTCTAACTGATGTCAAGTTTTTTCAGGGTAGTTTCGACAATCTCAGTCTAGTTCGTCAAGCAGTAGACTTACCTTTACTGTGTAAGGAATTTATTATCTATCCCTATCAAATTTACTATGCTCGTGCTAAAGGTGCAGATGCAGTTTTACTAATAGCAGCAATTTTGAGCGATCGCGATTTACAATACTTTGTTAAAATTACGAATCTTTTGGGTATGACTCCTCTAATTGAAGTCCATACTTTGGAGGAATTAGACCGAGTTTTAACTATAGATGGTGTTAATTTAATTGGTATTAATAATCGTAATTTAGAAGATTTTTCCGTTAGCTTAGAAACAACTCAAGAAATTTTAGCTGCTAGAAGTGAAGAGTTAAGTCAGCGCGATATTTTAGTTGTCAGTGAATCGGGATTACATACCGCAGAAAATTTAGATTTTGTAAGACAAGCGGGGGCAAAAGCAGTCTTAATTGGTGAATCTTTGGTTAAACAGCAAGATATTGAAGGGGCGATTACTACTCTTTTTTCTTAATCGCTCTTTTTTGTATTGCTAAATGTGTCAAAAGAAGGGAGGAGGTTTGATTATCGATGAAAAATATAATTAGATATCAAGCCTCTTGTCTTACCCAAAGGACGGTCATGCTCGAGTTACGGCATATTTATTAAGATCGTTTCTGTTCTACCGATTGAGGAGTATCAATATGTGGAAAAACTATTTTGAATTAACGTAAGCGTCCAACGAATTTATATTCGTTATTTCTTATTCGTTATTTCTGGAGAGGAACAATTTCTTAAACCTGAGTTCGACGAAACCGAAAACTGAGAAAATCGGAAATTTTGAGAAGGCTAGAATAGTTATTCTATCGTTAACTAACACAGCAGTTTTCTTTAACTCCGTACGCGTACGCGAAGCGACTACCGAAAGTCAGCGACTACCGAAGGTCTCTCCGAACTCACGTTTCTTAAGAGTTCTACGAAGCTAAAATAAGAACTCTGAATTCCGAACTCCTGCTAAATTATTCTGTTGATAATTTTTGTTCTTGGGTTTTTTGTCTATTACCAAACAAAAAACTTTTAATTTTGCTCAGTAAGTTAGCTGATTCTGGTGATTTTTCTGGCTGTTTTGTAACTACATTTGTCTTTGTTTCTTGACAATTTTCTATGAACTGCTGCAATTTCTCTTCATTACTTCCAGAAGCTTGACGGGCTTGTGTTGCATAGTTAGCAAAATCGGTTTTGCCGATATAAGCTAACCATTTTTCAAAATCTTCCTTAATGAGATAATTGACAGCTTCATCGGGAAATTCTTGGCAAAGTTTAAGCAAATCTTCTGCGTTATAAGCTCGATCGTTAGTAAATACAAAAGGCTCGGACATTTTACACTATCCTCTGATTATGTCTTGATTAATAATGGATGGAAAAAGACATTTTGATGTTCGGCAAAAAAAGAACTTTAATGTCGATTTAATTTTATCTAGTAAATTATTTAAATGCCACTATCTATGAGGAAAAATCTAAAATAATGTATCATTAGCAACATTTTTAATTTAAATAATAAATACAAATTAAAAATTTTCTATTGTTTTTTTGATTGATGTAAAATTAAGCGATTACCAAGAGGGTCGTAAGCATAAATTTCTCGACCATGAGAAGCAGAAATAATTTCCCCTGGAGGCGGATAGCCAATAGAATTTAAGTGAGCTAATGCTGCTGCTAAATTTTCCACTTCTAAACAAATGCTCATAGTAGTATTTTGGGAGTTGACAAATTCTACTAAAGATTCTTTTTGGGGCTGAAAAATTCCTAAACGCAATCCCAGTAAATCGAATTCTGCATAACTATTAGGAATATAGGGCTGAGGTTTTTGCTGTAAGAGTTTACTGTAAAACTCTACTAATATGCTAATTTTTGGAGAGGCTATTGTTATGAACGCCTTGGTATATTTAAATGTCATTATAGTCTAATGAAAGTTTCTCCTGACAACTATTCAAGTAAATTTGAAGCGATCGTGTGTCCTGGCATTCATGATTCTAATTTGACTGACAGCTTCATTCAAAATCTACAAGCAAATAGCGCTCGCTTTGCCGGTCTTAATTGGTTAATTTTACCCACTCAATACTATAAGCCTTATTCTCCAGTGGATATCTATCAATGGTTGGAAAAAAAATATTCGGCTCCTGCGGATACCTTACCCCTGGTCTTTATTTGTTTTAGTGCTGGTGTTGTTGGTGGAATTGGTGCAGCTTTATGGTGGCAAAGGAAGGGAGGAAAAGTAAAAGCTTTTTTGGCTCTCGATGGTTGGGGAATGCCCATATTCGCCAACTTTCCTGTTTATCGTCTCAGCCACGATTATTTTACCCATTGGAGTTCTGCTTTACTAGGTCAAGGAGATCTTAGTTTCTATGCCGATCCACCCGTAGACCACTTAGACTTATGGCGATCGCCCAAAACAACCATGGGTTGGTGGGTAACAAGTCCCAGAATGAAAACCCGTTGTTCTGCGGCTGAATTTTTACAAAATTTTTTATCTTAAAAAAGTTGTATAATTGCAAATCTAAGTAAAGAAAATTAGTCCCTTAAGCTAAGAAGATTTAAATATAGCAAAATTATTAATAATTTATGCGATCATAGGTGACAATTTTCCATACATAACATATTCATCAGCAAGCAGATTAGACGGTCGTCAAGTGGTTTCTACTAGCATTCCTCAAAGTTCACAATCGATTACGGTTCCCCAACGTCGCACAGGTGCATTCGCTCTCATAGACAGTTTGTGTCGTCACGGCGTAGACTATATTTTTGGCTATCCTGGCGGTGCTATTTTACCCATCTACGATGAGTTGTATCGTGCAGAAGCAAAGGGAGATATCAAACATATCTTGGTTCGACACGAACAAGGTGCTTCCCACGCAGCAGATGGTTATGCCCGTGCTACTGGTAGGGTCGGTGTCTGTTTTGCTACCTCTGGTCCTGGGGCGACTAATTTGGTTACAGGTATTGCCACCGCCCAGATGGATTCTATTCCCATGGTAGTGGTAACTGGTCAAGTGGCTCGCGCTGCCATTGGTAGTGATGCCTTTCAAGAGACAGATATATTTGGCATTACCCTCCCCATCGTTAAAAACTCTTATGTGGTGCGTCATGCCAGCGATATGGCGAGAATTGTGGCTGAAGCTTTCCACATTGCTAGTAGTGGTCGTCCAGGACCAGTATTAATCGATGTACCCAAAGATGTTGGTTTAGAAGAATTTGATTATATACCAGTAGAGCCAGGCAGGGTTAAATTACCTGGTTATCGTCCCACAGTTAAAGGGAATCCTCGCCAAATTAATGCAGCGATCGAGCTTATTAGAGCTTCCGAGCGTCCTTTACTTTATGTCGGTGGTGGAGCGATCGCCGCTAACGCTCACGAACAACTTCAAAAATTAGCCGAACATTTCCAAATTCCCGTTACTACGACTTTAATGGGCTTGGGCTCATTTGACGAACATCACCCCTTGTCTGTGGGTATGTTGGGAATGCACGGTACGGCTTATGCTAACTTTGCTGTTAGTGAATGCGATTTGCTCATTGCCGTGGGAGCAAGATTTGACGACCGCGTTACAGGAAAATTAGACGAATTCGCTTCCCGTGCCAAAGTTATTCATATCGATATCGATCCTGCCGAAGTAGGCAAAAATCGCGCCCCTGAAGTACCGATTGTGGGAGATGTCGATCGAGTACTCAAACAAATTTGGCAGAGGATAGAAGAATTAAACTTAGATCGAGATAAGGAAAGGACTAAACCCTGGTTGGTCAAAATCAACCGTTGGCGAGAGGATTATCCTCTAGTTGTTCCTCGTCCCGATAATAGTTTATCCCCTCAAGAGGTAATCGTGGAACTGGCCGATCTAGCTCCTCACGCTTATTACACCACAGATGTAGGACAACATCAAATGTGGGCAGCCCAGTTTCTTAAAAATGGCCCTCGTCGCTGGATTTCTAGTGCTGGGTTAGGAACTATGGGTTTTGGTATGCCAGCAGCTATGGGGGCAAAAGTAGCCTTACCCGAAGAAGAGGTAATTTGTATTAGTGGTGACGCTAGCTTCCAAATGAACCTACAAGAATTGGGAACTTTAGCCCACTATGGCATTAATGTAAAAACCGTCATTATTAACAATGGTTGGCAAGGAATGGTGCGTCAGTGGCAACAAGCTTTCTTCGGCGAACGCTATTCTTCCTCTAACATGGAATTAGGAATGCCCAATTTTGAATTGTTGGCCAAAGCCTACGGGATTAAAGGAATGGTAGTGAGCGATCGCAGCGAATTGAAAGACGCTATTGCTCAGATGTTAGCTTGTGATGAACCAGTTTTATTAGATGTCCGTGTTACTAAAGATGAAAATTGTTACCCAATGATTGCTCCTGGTAAAAGTAATGCCCAAATGTTGGGACTACCAAAGCCAAAGCAGTCATAATTGAGTTAGCATTGCGAGTGGGAAGCCCCACGTCTCTACCCGAAGGGTGAGCGTGGGATGAGAACGAGCGCGATTCTCTTGGTGCGCGTTCCCTTGCTGATTGAAAATCAGCGGGGGTAGAAGGGGGGTTTCTAAGAGTTTTAAGTCTGTACTTCCCGCCGATCTATTTGGTTATAAAACCCCCCTCCCCGCGCACCGCAACTTTTCGGTCATAAGTTGACAATTTTGACGGCGAGGGATGCTCTCGGCTAGAGAGCATATCCGCCCTCGACAGTTGCTTATCGACGGAAAGCGAAGGGGCTGACTCTCGAATCGAATTCGAGAGCTTGAAAGCTCCGTCCGAGTCCGCACTGTCTCGCAATCGCCGTGTTGACGTAAAATCTTGATCTAATCAGGGTTTCAAATGTTGTATAATACTTTTGTTCTTAATAATCTCTCTCACATTGAGGGAGTTACAAATGTCGAACCTCAGCAGAGATATCAATTAAATCCTCCCGATTCTGAGATTCAATAAATGGAGTATTGAAAGAAAATTATTAAAATATATTACTAATTGTTAGGAAAATACTATTGCTTTGTTTCGGCAATATTTGGAAAATCCCCAATTAAAGGTAGTCTGGATTAGGAAACTTGACGATGTGAGTTCGGAGTTCGGAGTTATGATTTTTCTAAGGTAAAGAATTAGGAATTCAGACATCTAAAAACCGATTAATTCCGATCGATTTTTGAATTTTCGACGAGCTACCTAGCAAGAAAATCGCGAGTTAGCTTCATTTAACTCACATTGACGAGCAAAAATGCTTCTGTCTGAGAAGTTTATGCCATGCTCGTCGTAACTACTATTTTTTGAGCGCGTAATACACCAAATAACAAGATGACCGTTTTAAATAGCAATATGACCGATACCTCTATTTCTTCAACTCCTCCTGCTGACTCTAAAGAAAGAGTCAGTCAGTTCATGAAACAATTGCAAGATGACATTTGTGCTGGATTAGAAAAAGTAGATGGTAAAGGGAAGTTTAGAGAAGACAGTTGGGAAAGAGAAGAAGGGGGCGGAGGACGATCTCGCGTACTGAGTGAAGGAGCAATTTTAGAACAGGGTGGGGTTAATTTCTCAGAAGTTTGGGGGAAAAAATTACCTCCTTCTATTCTCAAGCAACGCCCAGAAGCGGAAGGACACGGTTTCTACGCGACAGGAACTTCTATGGTACTTCATCCCCGCAGTCCTTATATTCCTACCGTCCATCTCAATTACCGCTATTTTGAAGCGGGTCCTGTTTGGTGGTTTGGTGGTGGTGCAGATTTAACCCCTTATTATCCTTTTGCCGAAGATGCAGCCCATTTTCACCGTACTTTTCAAGCAGCGTGCGATAAAAATCATCCCAAGTATTACTCGATATTTAAACGTTGGTGCGATGAATATTTTTATCTAAAGCACCGTCAAGAAACTAGAGGTGTAGGGGGACTATTTTTTGACTATCAGGATGGACGAGGAGAATTATATCGCGGTCCTTATCCAGATAGTGCAGCAGCTAATTTAAGTAAAGAAATTGGCGAATTAGAACCCCGTAGTTGGTCAGATTTATTTGCTTTTATCCAAGACTGTGGCCAAGCCTTTTTACCTGCTTATCTTCCCATAGTCGAAAGAAGAAAAGACATAGAGTATGGCGATCGCGAACGGAATTTCCAACTCTATCGTCGAGGACGCTATGTAGAATTTAACCTAGTTTATGACAGAGGTACAATCTTCGGTCTGCAAACTAACGGACGTACAGAGTCGATTTTAATGTCTCTACCTCCTTTAGTTCGTTGGGAATATAACTATCAACCCGAACCCAATACCCCCGAAGCTGAATTGTACGAAACTTTCCTCAAACCTCAAGATTGGGCTAATTGGCAGCCAGCTTAGTCAGTTATCAGTTAACAGTATGGGAAGGGGCGTAACCATTTGCCTCCCCCCCCCTCAAAAGGTAAGGATTCAGGTGGAAGGAATTGACAAAAAGGCTAATTGCGTTAGATTAACGATATGAGTCAAAATCAGTCAAGTTCACCATTCAATCCAGACGAGTTAAACCAATTGTCAAAAGCCGAATTGGTGCAAATTATTT
>JASJDJ010000091.1 GCA_030065635.1 Xenococcaceae cyanobacterium MO_188.B32 | reverse complement strand
CGAAACTATGAAACAAGTTATTACCTGCGGTTGTACCTCCAGTAATTTGAATTATATTTCCATTAGGGAGAGTAACAGAGTTGTTGGGCAAAGTTCGATCGGGAACAATTTGAGCAGAAGCATTCGTTCCTATCCCTATGGACAACCAGAAAGCAACAGACAAAGCAGACATATATCTACTTTTACCTGTTAGTTGCTTCAGCCCAAAACAAATAGCATGGCTCAATATTTGGTATTTCATTATTTCAGTTGGAGATTAGTGAGGCAAATACAATTCTGTCCAAGTAACTAATAAGCTCGAAGGCTATTCTTAGATTGCCCAAAAAGCTATTTAAAGTAACTTAGGGTATCCATAAAATAAAAATGTTTATTTAAAACACTGTTTCAAACACTATAAGTATTTAAGCTTTAAACATACATTTTTAAAAGATGAACTAGGTTATTTATAAAAGAGTAAATAGGGATAAGGTTATTAACGAATAGCCGAGCTAAATATAACTAATTAAATTAGATAGATACTGTCTAAAAAAAATGTATGTTTGAAATAGTGTGAAATAGTGTTTAAAGTACTGTTTGAAATACTATAACTGTTTGAACTTGAAACATACATTTTTAAAATACGTAGAGTGACCACCTGTGTACACCTAATAGTGTAGACCTGTGTATATGTAAAAAATGTAGATCTAACTATCCATAAAATAAAAATGTATACTACTTGTAGTAATAGTATTAGTAATAGTATTACTATTAGACATTTTTAAAATACGAAGAGTGAACACTAGTGTCGAGCTAATATTGTAGACCTTAAAACCCTACTCTATAAGGAAAATGCAGACTAGTTAACCTCTATGTAATCTATAAAGTGTAGAGCTAACTGTCTATAAAATAAAAATGTCTGTTACTAATACTAACAGTAATACTAATACTATTAATAATATACATTTTTAAAATAGGTACTTACCTTTACCTATATATATAGTTAATTTTAATACTTTATAATCTACCATCCCAACTCCCGACCTCCACCCCTGATTATAATCATCCCCTCAGGCAGACCGGCACAGCCGGATTATTTATATAATGCTTCCCTTTTTTTTAAACGTCAAGGGTATTAACACCGAAATTTATTTCAATCTAAATATAGGTATTGTTGCTATTTTAAGTATTTCTAGTGATGACTTCAGTAGACCTTTGTAAGATACTAACTATTACTGTACTAGAAGTTAGTTAACTAATAGTTAGTGCGAAGGACTAAAAATTCTGAATATGCCACCTGTAACTATGCAGCTCTGGGTATTAGGTTATTAGTTCTCCAGCTTTAGGTAGTTAGTTGGCTAGCAATTACATAGTATTAAATAGTAAAAACAATGAACGAATTCCCTTTAATTACTTGGAAAGATATCATAGGGAACAAGCTAGCTAGGAATTTACATCCAGCTATGCTTTCTGATGGCAAGTATTATCAGCAAGTTCCCCTTAAACGGGTAGGAGACCCCCATAAGACTATCTTTAGCGTTGAATATGACAAAGAGTATGTGCTTAGGTGGGTAGCTAAAAAGGTCTGTGAACCTTTGAATACGTTGGGTAAAGAGGAAATAGTCCAACTAGTGAAAGAAGCTTATGACTTAACTCAAACCCCTATGTATTTTTAGTTCAATGACCACAAATAAATATCACGCCAAGAAGGTTTATTACGATACTAGTAACCGCATGATGGTCAGCCAAGCCATGATTGCTTGCTACCGCCATAAAGGTAAATTAAAGCTACCCTCTGATATTCTTTGTTTTGACCGGGGAACGCCGGTCACCGCAGGCACCGTCGTTTTACGGCGGTGTAACGGTGACTCTAAATTTGAGTTCAAAGTTTATCGAACTTTGGTTGACTTATTCGGAAGTCACGCGGTTATCTGTCATTACCCTATTGAGTTAATACCTTCAGGGCAATGTTACCCAGAGGGTAAAGATTGGAAAATTGACTTTGCCATTAAACCTAGTCTTTACGCCAAAGAGCCTTCAATGTTGATTGAAGCTAAAGGGGTCTTAACGGAAAGCTGCATAAGCAATCTAGTCACTTTAGAACTAACCCATCCTGAATACTTTAATGCTTTGTATCTCATATTTGAGAGGGCATTACCTACAACCAATCGGGTAATCCGTAGGTTACTAAAAACAGATTTCCAACACAGGATATTACTTCTAGAGCAATTCGTAGAACTAGAAGTATTACAACAAGCAGCAATTTAAGAGGAGTGAAATAATGCAGCCAATAAGACTTTTAGATGCATACAAAGATATTAAGTATGCCAGACTTAAGGGCGAAAAAAACGAAGTTTTCTTTAATGTAGAATTCGATGAAGGTAAGTTTTACCCTACGGACAATGGATATGTCTTAATGGCTAATGTGATTAAATACACTGGTGTCGTTAGGGCTTATAAACCAGAATTACCTATAGAAACTGGTGTTTGTGCCATACCCTTCTATAGCAATGAGTATGAACTATGGGAGAAAGATAAAGAGGGCAAGTCTTCGCCAAGAAAATGCCAACCTTCTTTGTATGAGCGTAATCTATGCGCTCACATAGCTTTAGAATTCCCTGAAGATAAGTACTTTAAAGGTAGTATTTCTTTCCTACCCGACGTTCAATTAACTAACTTAACTGATGAAGATGTCATCAATACCATTAAGCGTAATTGTCTTCTAGAAGAAGTAGCTCCGTCGGGTAATTTACCAGAATATCAAGCTACTAGTTCTACTTACAAAAAGACTAATGGCTACAACAGGTTAACTCCAGCAGATAAAGCAACATGGGTTAAGAAAGAATTATGCCAATCGGTCAAAGAATCTGGTTACAACGAAGAAATGAGCTTAGCTGATCTTACCGAACAATTTGTTGTCGAGCATCAAGAGAATGAAACTTTTCTCGCTCTTTACTTTGACCTCCTTAAAGCGATACTTGCTTAACTATGGCTTTTGATTATTCCTATCTTTTCTCTTACGGAGAAAATTCAAGAGATTCCTGGCAAGATATTTATGACCACAATCTATCTTTACCAGAAAATCTCTTCAACCTGCTTGTTAAATTTGTGTTTCTACCACTCCCTCATTATGACATTATTGCTGCCTATTTGCTTACTCCCAGTGCCTTAGCTCAAAAAGTACCTTATCTATTTTGTTATGGTCAATCTGGTACGGGGAAAAGTACTTTAGGTAAACTGGCAAGTCATTGTTACGGAGTTCCCATTAATACTAGCAGCGATACTTATGCAGCCATTCGTAATGGTCTTAAGGAGAGGAAATACAAAAACATTGAGATACCCAGTCAAGACCCCAAATTTCCCAGTGTTTACAAAAAGGTAGAGGTCAATACTATTTTCATCTGGGATGATTTAGACTCTCATGTCTTTATTACTAGACCTGACCTTTATCGGCTGTTTAAAGTAGGATACGATCGCTCTACCGACAAGATATCTATTAGTTCGGAAACTAAAGGGGAGAATCTAGAGTTTAGATGTTTTTGCCTTAAGATATTTAGTTCCATTTACCCTCTGCATCTAGATGATGCTTTCAAAGAGTTACGCAGAAGATTAATTGTCATTCCTTTTCAAAGGATAGAAGATTTTTCGGCTGAAAGACTAGCAGAGCTAGGGGTAACTAGAGACAATTACCATAAGCATCTTCTCGATCTAGATGATTATGACTGGAAGGGATTTAGTAACTTATTTACTAGTTTTTGGACTCGGGAATTAGCAGAAGTTTACTTGCTTACCCGCAAGACTTTATCTAAAAATCTAGTTGGGTTAACTTCTCAACAAAGAGCTATTAGCCTTGACTTACTAACTACTGGTGTAGTCACTGGTATTTGGCAAGATGAATATCAAGGTATTGCCAAGCTAAAAGACTATTTTGCTTGGTTTAAGAATGAAACCGAACAGTATGGTGGTATCTCTAAATACCTGAAAGATTACGTCTCTTACCAGCAAAAGAATGCTACTAATGCCAGTTGGCCATTACGGATTAGCAGTAGGGTATTAAGTCAGCAAATAGATACTTGGTTATATCAAGGTTGGATACTAGAAAAGCCTAAACCTAAGCATTTAAGAGTTTTAATGGCTGAGTTGGGATTAGTTTTACATCAAGGTTATTGGATTAAAAGGTAGGAAATGAAAATGAAGAAAATTCCAGAAAAGGAAATTATAGCGATGGATAATTTCTTTGAAGAGCTAAAACAACTTTTATCCCGACACCGCTTTGAGAGTAAGGAGTTTCTCCCCTTAAAAGAGGAATATCCTTGGGTCAGAAGCAGTATCGGGCTTAAAAAAGGGGATTGTTTTATTCATTTTGATATTACCGTTCGTCGTCTAGATGATGATTTCATTGCAGAGGTTTTAAGCGACAAATTTCAAATCATCAATGACAAAAGGATACTTCGTGCCTACGGATATGAACTAGAGGATTAGCCCATCATGGATTTTTTTGAATTCCTCAAAATAATTGAATCTGAATGCGACCGCATTGGCTGGTCTATCGATGAGCTAAAAGATTATGTCTGGCAAAAGTACCACAAAAAATCTAGGTATCTAATGACTGATGAACAGCTCTGGGAATTGTACAGATATGTACATTCCCTACCTGACAAACCAGTCAAAAAAGCCAAGATAGGTATTCCCAAAATAGGACTAAGTAAATGGAAAAAGTAGACAAGGAGCTGAGAAATGAATAAGACTACTATTACTATTGGCAAAAAGATATTAGAGCAATTCTTGTCTGGTTATTCAGTAGAAGAGATAGCTGAGGAATACAGCGTAAATTGCTTGATGATTGAACACGTTCTTAGATGTGAAATCACATTAGAGCGAGCGCAATTTCGTACCGCTACGGAAGAAAGTATAGCGGTATAGGGACAAGGATTGTGTTAGTTAACCCTGATAGCTCTATTTACTATCAGGGTTCTTTAGTGCTTTGCATTTTAAAAATGTCTATTACTATTACTATTACTATTAGACATTTTTAAAATACGTACATAGCTGAAACAACCAAAATTCGTGCTTCTGTCCGAGTAAAACACTGAAAGTACTGCTAATAAAGGATTTATTTTTCAAAATTGGTTGTAGTTTTTGAATGACAAGTATAGCAGTGACAATTTAACTAGGTAGGGAATTTTACGCTCAGCTTTGCGATCGCATTTCTTCAGATAAAAAATAGAGTGGATAGCTGATTTGACAGAATTGCCAGTTAGTGATATTAGCTAGCTGGTTTTTATTACTTTACAGAAAATATTAAGAATCTGAAAATTATTTGTAAATTACTTGCTTTCAAGTGTAGCTATATGGGTAATCTGGAAGATGTAAATGAGCGTATTTTGAGCGTATGAGTTAGCGATTAACCCGTGGTAGGTGGGCATAATCCGCTTAATTCTAGACATAATTGTAATGGCGGGAGGCGGATTTGAACCACCGACCTTCGGGTTATGAGCCCGACGAGCTACCAGACTGCTCTATCCCGCGTCGCCTTTCCTACTATAACAGGAAAGTTGTTTAATTTACAATTTTTTTTTAAATTTATAACATTACTAGCTCTCCAATAGACTGCAACCGCTTATATTCGCCCAATTTCATAAATTTTTCTGCCAGAGTTTCTGCTACAGTTGGACTCATCCAGCCCATTTGTTTGAGCAGATGAATAGCGATCGCGTATTTAGCCCTTTTTGCTCCATCGGCTACTTTAATTGCCAAACCCATTCCTTCGCCAACCCGAGCAATACATTGTATTCCTTCTGCTCCTGATTTACTAACTATTTCTCCTTCCATCAAACGCATCAACTCGGTATCAAAAGCACCGTTACCAGCTACCATAGCAGGATGATAGGTCATAGCACGAACAATTCTCTCTAAATCCAAACTTTTACCAGAGGCTAGTTGAGCATAAAGATAAGCCATTTGTCTCAGTTGCATAGAATAAGTAGGAACACCACAATCATCCCTTGCGCTAATAAATTCTTCTCCCGGCATTCCTAGCAATTCAGCCACTTTTTGTAAAATTAATTGCTGAACGGGATTAGAGCGATGTGTATAAGTATTGAGAGGCCAATTACGGTGCTGACATACTGCCAACATCCCTGCGTGCTTACCCGAACAATTATGTTCTAGGGCACTGCGTCTTCCCTCTGATATGGGGCATTGAAGTGCCGTTGGCTCAACATCTGCATGCCACAATATATTAAAAACTTGTCTTGCTTGTTCGATTGTCCCTCGATGAGAGCTACAAATAATCGCTAAATCTTTATCAGAAAGGTTGTATCTGGCTAAAGTGCCCGTGGTAATTACAGCCAGAGCTTGGAAAGGCTTGAGGGCAGAACGAATAAAAGTAGAGGTTTCACAATTACCTGCCACTAATAAAACACGACCTCGACTATCGCAAACTGTAGCTTCAACTTGATGAACGGATTCAACGATCCCCTCGCGCAATAGCTGAACTTCTAACTTTGGTGCTTGATTTTTTTTGACTCTGGTCATTCGTTATTTGAATTACAAAACAAGAGTATGATGAGTTTATCCCAGAAATAGCCAAATTAGACTACCAATTATTGTCAATCCCGCTAAAGTGAGAAAAGTTTTTTGGATGCGAATAAAAATAGGCTTAATTTCATATAAGACAATTAATCGGTCGCGATCGAGCATAGTTTTCGGTTTTAGCCAGGTTTGTCCATCATACCAACCAGACTCTTCATAGAATATTCTGTCTTTTTGCAGACGGTCATGAATATAAGACCAGCCTAAATACAGTCTAATCAAGACTAGAGCTAATAATATTTCTGCTCCCCCTATACTGGTCAAGATAAATTGAATTGGGTACCGAGCAGGAGAAAAACTAGCAGCAGCAATAGGGGCTGCAATTAACCAACTCCAGAAGCCAACCCAGGCTAACTTCCTGATGTATTTACTTAGTTTTAGAGTTCCCCAACTAAAAAACCAGGAATTTTTTAACTCTTCATATTCATTTATCGGTCTTTGTTCTGGCGGAACTGGACAGAAGCTAGCAGTGGTTTTTCTCATGGTTTTCGATATACTTAACTCGATTCTTGAAATTGAATGCGTTCCGCGTGACCCCAAAACGCTTCTAAATTATAGTATTCTCTGTCTTCAGGAAGGAAGATATGGACAATTACATCCCCGTAATCTTGCAAAATCCAGTTTCCTTCAGTTTTTCCTTCCACACGGATAGGAGCGCGTTGAAATTGCTCGACAATCTTCTCTTCGATCTCATCAGAAATAGCTCTAATCTGAGTTTTAGAAAATCCAGTGGCGATTACAAAATAATCTGCCAAATAAGATACGTCTGATACTTTAAGCAGAATAATATCCGCAGCTTTTTTATCGTCAGCAGCTTCAGCGATTTTTTGTGCTAGTTGTTCACTAGTTATAGATACATCCCCATTAAATTTATTGTCTTGACGTATTTCTTTAATTTGGTATTGCTCTGAATTTCTCATTAAAATTTTATACTTTTGTTACTTTAAAATACTCTCCATTAGTTTTTCTTGCTACTTACAACTTTTGCTTGCTCATTTTCAATGCCCAGTTGCGTGTCAATACAGTACGAGGGTGAATATTTTTTTGACTATCTATTAAATATCTTAAGGAATAATCACAAGTTTGTTGTAGGCTTTTATAAAGATTCTTTTCCGCTAGTAAGCGCAGAGAATTCAGTTCGGGAGTATCACCTCTATTTGGTTCTAGGGTATCAGCAATAAAAACCACACAACTCAGTTTGCTCATATCAGGAGAGCCTAAAGTATGGTTGCTAATTGCTTCTAATATTTCTGGATCGTTTATTTCAAATTCTTTTCTCGCAACTACTGCACTGACATTAGCATGGAGAAGATGGGGATGGGTAGCACAGACTGGATCGATATCGATTCCTTCTGTTTGGGCAATTGCTAGTAACCGTTCGGCAGGAAAAAATTTAGCCAGGTCGTGCATCAGACCGGCTTTAGCTGCTTTTTCTTCATCGAGTTGATGACAACGAGCAAGCCTAACTGACATCTCCTCTACTCCTAAGATATGTTGCAGACGACGAGGAGAAACATTGTCAGCTAACCAGGCTAAAACGAGACCGCGCCTAAATAAGCTCATTGCTACAGAACCTACTAGGAACATACAATCCGCTCATAATTAGATTATCTTTTCTCATATTTACATTTTAGTACTCTGGCAAAATTAATTTAAGGGATAAATTTTTGTGAATATCTTCCCCTACTTCCTCTGTTTGCCTCAACCCGTCAATTTAAAGTTAATCTACCATTAGTTTTAGGCCCTGACTACGGAAGCAAATAATTTTTCGTACTTATCTAAAGCAGATTCAAAGGCATAATTTTTCTCGGCATAGGCTCTACCTTTATTGCCTAATCTCGTTATCTTATGGCGATGATTGTATAAATCTTCTACTGCTACGGCTAGGGATTTAGGAGCTTCTGGTGGAGTTACTATACCGCCTCCACTTTTCTTAATAGCACTAGCTGCTGTTCCCGTGGCTGGAACAGAAGCAATAATCGCTCTGCCACTAGCTAAAAGTACTTGAATTTTAGAAGGCATATTGAAATCGAGAACATTTTTTTTCTGTACCACCAAACCTACATCTGCTGCTGCTAACATTTCTGGCAGTTTTTCCCGTGGCTGAAAAGGTAAAAGATGAACGTTAGAAGCCCCACATTTAGAGCAGTGGTTTTTAAGTCTAGCTAAAGCTTTTTGTTCGCCCACAATAACAATAGCAATATCGGGAATATGTTTGAGGTGAGTAGCAGCTTCAATTACGGTTTCTAAGCCTTGAGTAAGGGCAATGTTACCTGAATACAAAACAACAAACTTATCTTCTAAATTGTTGACACGGCGAAAGTAGTTATTTTCTTTGGGTAACGGTTGTATAAAATCGATATCAACCCAATTAGGAATTTCAACTATTTTTTCTAAAGCAACTCCTTTAGCGACAATATTTGTAGTAAAACCATCAGCGATTACACTAATTTTAGTAGAAATTCTATAAGCAAATCTTTCTAGTTTTCTGAGAATTTTAATTATTCTTTCATTACTGATTAACCCTACATGAACTGCTGCATCGGGTAAGATATCTTGAAGATTGAGAATTACCGGTGAACCATAGATTCCACCTAGAAGTGCTGCCGGAATGCATACTGGTAAACCCGGCACTGTTAACAAAATTACATCTGGTCGCCATCCTTTAAGTGCCTGAATTAAGCTGAAAAACATAAAACTAAATTCAAAGCCAATACGATTTCTGAGATTACGCTCTTTACTCGTCCAGATGTAGGAACGTTGAACTGTTACGCCTCTAATCTTTTCGGTCAAAAAAAACTTACCCTTATATAGGGGATGAATTTCTCCTTCTGGATACCAAGGCATGGCTGTTGAAACTCTAACTTCATGACCTCTTCTCACCATTCCTTCTGCTAATTCAGTCATTAGAGGAGCAATGCCAATTGGTTCTGGATAGTAGTTGTAAGAATAAATAAGAATTCGCATAAATATATTCAGCTCATTATTATAAATAGTTAGAGACAGTCAATCGTCAAGAAGAAAACAAAAAATAAGGCTAGTTTTTTTTTCTTAATAATGGTTATATCATTACCAAAGTTAGATAAGTTTATCGTTTTGTTGTTTTTTTTTTCTTTTTCTATAAAGATAGCTCTAAATCTTAATATAGTTAGGGATTGCCTTCAGTTTAAATCAATTTTTCCCAAATATTGATTAAAGTTTTGATAAAGTAGGCGAAAATAGTTGCGCTGCAACACGAAGTGAATAGTTAATCCCAGGAATATAAAAATATGACTGCTTTACGTAAAGTATTACTCACATTTGTATTAGGAACTGTATTGCTAATAACTTCTTGTAGTAATCAGTCCCCTTCTCGTTTTGACACCGCACAACAAGATAGTACTGCTAAAGGCTCTAGTGCAGTAGTCTCTGAATCTCAATCTGGTGGTAGTTTTAATCGATTTTTTCCCGATGAAAGTAATGGGTACAAGCGAGTTTACACCCAAGAAAAACAAGGTTTTGCTGAAGCAAAGTTGAAAAAAGATGGCAAAGAAGTAGCAGTATTATCAATTTCCGATACCCTCAATAATCCTAGTGCAGTTAATAAGTTCGAGCAAAGTACAGAAACTATTAATGGTTATCCTGCTGTCAACCAAGGAAAAACTGGAACGGCAGTCTTAGTGGGCGATCGCTTTCAAGTCAAAGTATTGTCCCGTGATAACTCCTTTACAGAAGAAGACCGTAAAACTTGGCTAGGCAAGTTCGATCTTCGTGGTTTATCTAAATTGAATTAAATTGACATTTGTTTCTAATTATATGTTCCCAATTCCGATCTAAGACAAATAAAGGGCAAATTTATGAATAAACCAATTTTTGAGCTAGTAAACGAGTTACCAACTAACAATGTCACGGTCATGATGTTGCGATCGCTAGATTTTGTCGTTCCGGGAGAATGGCAAAATATTGTCGGCTTTGAAAATACGATCCGCGAGGTTACAGGAGAAACCGACGAAGAAATGATTCAGGCTATTGGCGATCGCGCTGTCTGGCTCTATAATGACAAATCTCAAGGCTATCAACGGGCGATGTGGCTTTATCAAACTGTAGATAGAGCCGATAGTGCTTTGGGGGCAGCAGCTTTAGCTAATAAGGTTGGGGATAAAATTCCTTTAGTCGGAGGCTTGTTAAGTCGTGTCACGCCCAATCCCGATAAAGCTCAGGCGATCGATCTCACTATTAAGTTAGTAGTTGAATTGGTTGCTTTTTGTCAAATTAATGGCATTCCCGGAGATAGCATCGGTGATTTTGTGGCAGCCTTAGGGGAATATAGTGGCGAATCCTTGATGCGGATGGCAGCGTTGGTTTGTGTAGATGGTTTAATTCCTTTGGGTCCAGATTTCATTCTCAAAGCACAATCTACTCTTAACAATCTCAGTCCTCAAGATTTGAGCAGCAATCCCGCTTTCAGTCGAGTAAGTAGCTTAATTCCCGGGGGTAATGCTCGCGGTCAATTAGACTTTATTGGTGAAAGTTTTGACTCCGTTAAAGGATGGATGGCTAACTTTGTCAATCAAAGAGACCTGACTCCAGAAAAAGTTTTTAGTAGGTTACAAAGCTTTATTGAGTTTTCTGAAAGCAAATTAGATTATGTAGCTGCTTTTTTGGATATGACTACTAACTACTACGAACATACAGGCACGCAAACTTTAGCAGCTCGCTTGATTGAACGTGCTTTGGCGGAAATCTAACTTACCAGTTTTTTCTGAAGAGTATTTTTTTCTCATCAACAGACAATTACGATGATTGGGTAGGTTGAGGTATTGCAATTCATCAGTTAATCTTTTCATAAATTGCAGTCCTCGCCCCCCTTCTTTTTCTAGGGGAGAAGTACCAATGTCGGAGTTTGCTTTCAGTTTTGCCTTTAAATCAAAAGGTTGCCCTCTATCCCAAATCCTCATTTCCAAAAAATTGGTAAATAACTTGACTTCCAAATCGATAGGAGTAGTAGTGGGTAAACCGTCATGGGCATGACGAACGGCATTAGTAAAAGCTTCGATTAAAGCCACTTCGCATTGCCAGCCAGTTTTCTGGGGTAATGAGGGAAATATAACCGTTTCAAACCATTGCAAAACATCTTTTAGGGCTTCTAACTCGGTTTTGACTCGAAGATGAAAATGTTGAAGTTCTCTCTCTTTTGACATTCAAACAGTATTCTCAGGATAGTAATAAAAATTGATTAATAAAATTCCCCGATTCTTATAGTATTTTAATAAAATTATCCCTAAGTTTTTTAAATGTTTTGATGAAGCATTACATAAATTAATCTATACAGACTTAATTTAAGTGTATATGCCGATTATTTCGGTAATTAACTATACAGCACCACTATTTCTATTAAAAACAAGAATAATAGTTTTAAAAATTAATTTTAGATCGTAAATTAAGCTCCAGTTTTGTTGATAGCGTAGGTCAAGCTTGATTACATCTTCAAAATCTCGGACGGTAGAACGTCCATTAACTTGCCATTCTCCAGTCATACCTGGTTTCACATCTAAACGTTGCCATTGAGGAACTTGATATTTAGCAACTTCATCGGGAGTAGGCGGACGAGTACCCACCAAACTCATGTCTCCTTTTAGTACATTCCAAAACTGGGGTAATTCGTCAAGACTAGTACGACGGAGAAACCGACCAACTTTGGTGACGCGAGGATCGTTATCATTTTTAAAAAATGCTCCACTAGCTTGATTTTTAATTTTCGACTTTTGTGCCTCTGCGTCTTGACACATAGAGCGAAATTTCCAAATTTCAAATCTTTTTCCTAACCAACCACAGCGAGTTTGATGGAAAAAAATTGGTCCTGGGCTATTTGCTTTGATAGCAATGACGATAGGTAGAAAAATAATACTAGTAAGAAATAAGCCTACCAAAGCACCAACAATATCAATTAATCTTTTCACCCAAGAACGTACTGAAGGATGGGTTTCTGGTTGATGACTATCAGACCATTTTTCGGAAGACTTAATTTGTAAAATATCTGTTAATCCTGTCATGGACAAAACTGCCATAACGGGAGGTTGAACTTGCTCTAAAATTAGTTTAGTTTTTTTAGCTTCAGCAGTTTTGAGATTATTAACTATAGCTCCGATCCCACTACTATCGATAAATTTTGTCTGGCTAAAATCTAAAATAATTTGCTGGGGAGGGGAATCTACTTCTGCTAATAGTTGAGAACAAGTTTGTTTAAAAGCAACCGCTTCTAGCACCGTCAAGCGTTCCGGCAATTTTATTACTGGACTATCTTGAGAATAGGATAAAGGGAAACACTGTTCTAAATTTTTCTCGCTCATCAATTCATAGAACTCAACTTGAGTATTTTAACTTTACCCCGATCCATTTTAATCAATGCTTTCTCAGTCGAGATTTTAAAGACGATTATTTCTTCTGTCGAGGGGTTCTCTGCCAGACTTCATATTGGCTTTAGCTTTAGCAGCACTGCGTTTGAGAGATTGTAATCTTTCTTCATATTTTTTTCGTTGACGGCGATTGGGAGTTTGTTCGATCAGAGTTTTGAGAGCACTGCCAAGACTTTTGTAGGAATTGGGCAGAGTATAGCCAAAACGAGTAGCCAGCATAATTGCTTTCTCGTCTGCTTCCATTGCGTCTATGAGGGTTTTTTCGCCGTTATTTTTTTGCCAGAGTCTGTAACCGGAAATTCCACAGAGTGCCAGAGCGAGTAAAAGTAACAATCCGTCTTGTACCCAAAGCTCGCCTACTGCACCACCTAAACCAATGGCTAAGGCAGCCATTTCCCATCCTTCTCTGGGAATAGTATCGTTTTGAATCTGTGCCACTTCATGCCAGAATAGCAAGTTTCGCTGATCGATCGCCAGATTATCCCATTTAGCCAGATCGATTTGAATTTCAATTTCGTCTTTACCAATCTCTTCGCAGCGAATCAAGGGAGGATTGACTTCAGTAGTTCCTTCTACAATGACCCAACTTTGTAGTTCTGGAGGTAGCAGGGTTTTCAAACGTCGAAGTTCACTAATTTCTGCCCTAGCTGAAGAGGCTGCATAACTCATAAGCTTTATTAATTATATGGTACCGATCGTTTATCTTGTTGCTTCTCTCATCATATCGAAAATTTATCTGTTTCTTGAATATTTTAGTTCTAGTGAATTCCCCGATAAACTTTAAGAAAAATAGCCAAGCAAAACAGCAAGTATGACAAGAAGAGCGAGTAAGAATTTAACTTATATCAGTTATTTTAGCTTAGGTGTAATTATTTCTATAGGGGAGGCGATCGCTTCTGCTGTTGTCAATGCCCAAACAACAGTTAATAATGAAGCGATTACTGGTGTAACTCAGGTCAATCTTTTTCAGGCAATAGTTCTTGGTTTTGTCCAAGGAATGACTGAATTTATTCCCATTAGTAGTACTGCCCATCTCAAAGCCGTTCCCGTGTTTTTAGGCTGGGGCGATCCTGGGGTAGCTTTTTCGGCAGTAATTCAATTGGGAAGTATTGCTGCTGTCTTGTGGTACTTTTGGTCAGATCTAAGCCAAATTACTATGGGTATGCTGAAAGCAGTTAGTAAATCTAATTATGAATCCCAAGATTTTTGGTTGGCTGTAGGTATTGCTGTAGGTACAATTCCCATTGTTATAGGTGGGTTAGCCATTAAAATTTTTGTGCCTGATTACGATAATTCTCCCCTTAGAAGTATGACATCGATCGCGATCGCTTCGATTGTTATGGCGGTATTATTGGCTTTATCTGAAAAAATAGGGAGGCATAAGCGCGATTTTAAAGATTTGACAGCCAAAGATGGTATTTTAATGGGTTTAGCTCAAGCTTTAGCTATTGTACCTGGAGTTTCTCGTTCTGGTTCGACTATGACAGCGGGATTATTTATTAATTTGGAACGGGCAACAGCAGCACGATTTTCTTTTTTGTTAGGAATTCCTGCAATTACTCTGGCAGGATTGGTAGAGTTAAAAGGTGCTTTAGAGATAGGATTAGATGGTTCTGGAGTAGCACCTCTAATAGCGGGAATAATTTCTTCGGCGGTATTTTCCTATTTAGCGATCGCTTGGTTGATAAAATTCTTACAAAGAAGAAGTACTTGGGTGTTTGTTTGGTATAGATTGGGATTTGGGGTTTTTATCTTATGTGCGATCTTGTTCGGGTGGATTTCCTAGGGGCGAAGGGCTCTTCGCCCTAATAAGTTATCATTAAGACTATCGAAAAATGAGTCAAGCTTCTGTGCAGCCAGCCAAAATTAGTAGAGTTTTACCAGATTCGATCGCCGAAGAAATTGGGTTTGAACCAGGAGATGCGATCGTCTCTATTAATGGTACTCATCCCCGCGATTTAATTGATTATCAGTTTCTTTGTGCGGATGAATATCTAGATCTAGAAGTTCTAGACGCTGCGGGCAAAACTCATCAGCTAGAAATAGAAAAAGACTACGACAGCGATTTAGGATTAGAATTCGAGACAGCTTTATTTGATGGCTTAATTCAGTGTAATAATCGCTGTCCTTTTTGTTTTATCGACCAACAACCACCAGGAAAACGATCGAGTCTTTATCTTAAAGACGATGACTATCGCTTAAGTTTTCTCTATGGTAGTTACCTTACCCTAACTAATCTTACGGAGAGAGAATGGCAACGTATCGAACAGATGCGTCTTTCTCCTCTCTATGTCTCCGTTCATGCTACCGAACCAGAAGTGAGAACTCGCTTGCTGAAAAATCCCCGCGCAGGGCAAATAATGTCTCAGTTGCAATGGTTTCAAGAGAGACGCTTACAAATTCACGCTCAAGTTGTTGTCTGTCCTGGAATTAACGATGGGGTACATTTAGAGAGAACTCTATCAGATTTAGCTTCTTTTCATCACGAAGATATTCCTGCGGTAGCTTCTGTGGCAGTTGTGCCAGTGGGTTTAACTCGCTTTCGCCCTCCAGAAGACGAATTGATTCCTGTCAGTCAAGCCAAAGCAGCCGAAGTAATTGCCCAGGTACAAGCCATACAAGCAAAATTTCAGCAGGAATTTGGAAGCAATGTCGTTTGGTTAGCAGATGAATGGTTTCTCATTGCTAGACAAGACTTACCACCAGAATCTCACTATGAAGATTACCCGCAAATTGGTAATGGGGTAGGTTCAATTCGTCTCTTTATCAAGCAATTTCAGTCAATTGCTCAGCAAATGTTACCTACTAGTATCAATCCACCTCGTTGTTTTACTTGGGTGGTAGGAAATGCTGTCGAACAAGCTTTTCAACCTTTAGTACAGCAGTTAGATCGAGTAGAAGGATTGACAGTTAATTTAGCTGCTATACGGAGTGAATATTGGGGACAGGAAATTACGGTAACTGGCTTACTCACAGGACAAGACTTATTAGCAGGATTAGCAGGAAAAGATTTAGGAGAAGGTATTTTATTACCAGCTTTGATGCTGAAACACGATGAAACTAAATTTCTCGATGATATGACAGTAGAGGAAGTTAGCCAGAAATTAAACTTGCCTATTTTTCCTGTTAGCGGAGTTGAACAACTAATTGAAACCTGCGTTCAAAGTAGCTCCACTTAATTCAACATCAAACTTAATAATAAGCTAATTTAGTTTTTAAAAACTGACTCATTATTCTAGTTAAATCAACGAAAATGATTAACAATTCGTTGAGCAACTAAAATTAATTATCGTTGTCTAAATTTTGTCTCAATGGAGAGTTTCGAGCTAAAAACTTGCCCAACTTCCCCATCCTCCCTATCTTCCCCCTCTTTTCATCTGTTTAACCAACAATGAAACAACCTTGTCCTGCTTCCCCTACTCCCCTCGATCATCTCAACACCGAACTTTGTTAAGCGAACAGTATCGATTAATAAACTTATACTGCTTGGGGTTCGGGTGGTTGGGTTTGAGGTTGGAATTGGAAGAGAGAGTAAACTACATTCCGACGAATATCGATCATCATCTCTAAGAACATTTCATAACCCTCCTGTTTGTATTCAATTAGGGGGTCTTTTTGTCCATAACCGCGCAAGCCGATGGATTCTCTTAAAGCGTCCATTGCTTGTAGGTGTTCTCGCCAGAGAGTATCAATTTGCTGCAAAATAAAGAATCGTTCTGCCTGACGCATCAAACCGGGTTGAAGTCGATCGATTTGATTTTCTTTGATGTCATAGGCTTTACGGACTTCTTCATTCAGAAAAGTTTTAATTTCGCTGACGGTCATATCTTCTAGGTGAGCGGGTTCTAAATCTTCTAGTAGATAGATAAATTCTTTGACCTTATCTACCATTTTGTCTAGCTTCCAGTCTTCTGGTGGTAAGTCGGGATTGATATAAGCATCGACAATTTCGCCCATGGTTTTTTCCGCGTACTGGATTACCTGTTCTTTGAGGTCTAGTCCTTCTAATACCCGACGACGTTCGGCATAAATTGCCCGCCGTTGGTTGTTCATTACCTCGTCGTATTCAAATACTTGTTTACGAGTGTCGTAGTAGAAAGTTTCTACTTTTTTCTGCGCCCCTTCTAAGGAGTTAGTTAGCATCTTGGACTCGATGGGCATATCTTCCTCAACACGGAACATATCCATTAACCGTCCCACGCGATCGCCCCCGAAAATCCGCAACAGGTTATCTTGTAAACTGAGGAAGAATTTGGTCGAACCAGGGTCGCCCTGTCTTCCAGCACGTCCCCTTAATTGGTTGTCAATTCGGCGAGATTCGTGGCGTTCTGTCCCAATTACGTGTAACCCCCCCAGTTGAATTACCTCATTGTGCTCTTTGTCAGTGAATTGTTCGTATTCTTGACGAATTTTTTTGTATTCTTCCCGTAACTTAGTAATTACAGGGTCGTCTGTGGGAGCATTTTCTGCCGCGATCGCGATTTTTTCTTCTGCTTCTAGTTCTGGTAAACTCTGCTCTCCATACTGCTGTACGGCAAATTTAACTGTTTCCTTGAGCATTTCTTTGGTTTCAGGAGATAATTCTGTAGGGAAGATTTGCGCAGAGGCTTTCCACGTTTTGACTTTTTTGCCGTTGCCAAATCCTTGGGCTTTTTGTCTGCCTCCTATAGCCGGAACATTAGCTACTAATTCGTCATCTTCTGGTTGGGCAATTTTGGGCATAAAATATTCCCGAATCTTCAACCTTGCCATGTAGTCGGCATTCCCACCCAGGATAATATCTGTGCCTCGCCCTGCCATGTTGGTGGCGATGGTAACTGCCCCTTTTCTCCCTGCTTGGGCCACAATTTCTGATTCCCTCTCTACGTTTTCTGGTCTAGCATTGAGTAGATTACGGGGAATATCTTTCTGTGCCAGTAGACTTGCTAGCAATTCTGATTTTTCTACACTAGTAGTGCCCACTAATACAGGACGACCCATTTCGTGCATTTCCGAGCATTCTTCCGCTACCGCCAGCCATTTGGCTTGTTCGCTTTTATAAACCACATCAGCCATATCTCCTCGTTTAGAGGGTAGGTTGGTGGGGATAATGGTTACTTGGAGATTGTAGACTTTTTCAAATTCTGTCTCTTCTGTTTTTGCTGTACCCGTCATTCCTGCCAGTTTGGGATACAGTAAGAAGAAGTTTTGATAGGTAATACTAGCTAAAGTCTGAGTTTCTCTTTGAATGGGTACTCTTTCTTTAGCTTCGATCGCTTGGTGTAAACCATCACTCCAGCGTCTACCTGGTAATACCCTACCTGTAAACTCATCGACAATCACGATTTCTTCATTTCGCACCATGTAGTTTACATCTTTAGTAAACAGTTCTTTAGCTTTAATTGCATTAGAAATATAGTGCGCCCAAGGATTTTCTGGATCGTATAAGTCTGTTACTCCTAAAAGTTCTTCTGCTTTGGCAAAACCCTCGTCAGTCATTAGCACATTACGGGCTTTTTCATCTACCTCATAATGCCCGCCGTCTTCTTCTTCCTCTTGTTTAATTAGCATCTCGGCAATTTCTGCTGCTTTGAGGTATTTTTCGGTAGGGCGTTCTACTTGTCCAGAAATAATTAAGGGTGTTCTCGCTTCGTCGATTAAAACCGAGTCAACTTCGTCAATAACGCAGTAGTTAAAGGGACGTTGTACTACCTCTTCCATAGCAGTTGCCATATTGTCCCTAAGATAGTCAAAACCTAGTTCGCTGTTGGTGGTATAGGTAATATCACAGGCATAGTTTTTCCTTCTTTCTGTCGGACTCATTCCTGCTTGAATTAAGCCTACACTCAAACCGAGGAAACGATGCACTTGTCCCATCCATTCCGCGTCACGACGGGCGAGGTAGTCGTTAACGGTAACTACGTGAACCCCTCGTCCTGTCAAACCATTGAGATAAGCTGGTAGGGTACATACCAGGGTTTTACCTTCCCCCGTTTTCATTTCGGCGATTTGCCCTTTGTGTAAAACTATACCGCCAAGTAGCTGGACATCGTAGTGACGCATTCCCAAAACGCGAATTCCCGCTTCTCGCACTACGGCAAAAGCTTCAGGAAGAATATCTTCTAATATTTCTTCTCTTTCTTCGTTTGTAGTTGCTTTCTCTAATAACTGTTTAAACTCGGCTGTTTTTCCTTTGAGTTCATCATCCGACAGCTTTTTGATATCTTCTTCCAGTAAATTTATTTCCGCTACCAACGGCTGGAATTTTTTGAGTTTGCGTGCATTAGGATCGCCCAGCAGTCTTTTCAGCATAATAATTCTGTAGATTTATCTGTATTCTTATTTAAATTTATGATATGAGTTACCGTTTTTTTAATTTATAGCGGAGTATTTTACACCAACTAGCTACGAACAATATTTAATAACCCTTAATCATTAATCTTATCATTTCGCTCGAGCGCTCTATATTTACTGATTACCGAACAGATATTATGATGCCTCTATGACACTAGAACAACAGAAAATGAATGATACAGCAATACCAACAAAAGTTAGGACATCTCAAAGCAAAGTAACAAGTAGCAACTAGCAATTAGCAATTAGCAATTAGCAATTAATTCACGTCCTAATCTAAATATGTACTGCCATAGGTAGTGAACTACCTATTAATCTGTTAATTGCGAATAACGATGGTTATCGATTTTGTCGAACGTGCCATTGTAAACAAAATTTCTAACCATATCTGCTTTAAAGAAATCGTGAGGGAAACCCAGTTCAATTTGACTTATTTTATCTAATTGCTGAATTTGCTCTGCTGATAATTTCACATCAACGCATTTAAGATTATCTTCTACATGATGGACTTTTCTAGCGCCAACAATTGGAATTACACCTTTACTTAACAACCAACTAAGAGCTATTTGAGAAGGACTATTACCGGTTTGTTGGGCAACCTTATCTACTTCTTTGGCAATACTGAGATTGCGATCGCTTTTATCCACAAATCCTTCCATCATTTCATTGTCTAATCTTTTGGCATCCCCATCGTCTTTACCGTTAGTATATTTACCAGTCAACCATCCACTAGCTAAAGGTGACCACGCAGTTACACCGATATCTAGAGTATGCGCCATCGGTAAAAGTTCTCTTTCTGGAGTACGTTGTATTAAGCTATATTCAATTTGTAAGCCGATAAACTGCGTCCATCCTCGCAATTCAGCCAGAGTATTGCATTGAGCTACAACCCAAGCGGGAGCATCGGAAATCCCGATATATAATACTTTTCCTGCCCTAACCAAATCGTCAAAAGCTCGCATTACTTCTTCAGCAGGAGTCATAAAATCCCAAGTATGCAGCCAGAGAACATCGATATAGTCAGTATTTAAACGTTTGAGACTACCTTCTACCGACTGCACCATACTTTTACGCTGATTACCACTACCATTAGGATTACCATCACCTAAACCATTAGTGTATTTGGTTGCCAAGACTATTGCATCTCTTTCGGAAGTAATAAACTCACCGAGAAACTTCTCACTCGTGCCGTTGGTGTAAATATTAGCAGTATCGATAAAATTACCACCAGCTTCGCGGAAAGTAGTGTAAATCTTTTGACTTTTTTCCTTTGATGCACCCCAACCCCAATCTTCTCCAAAAGTCATTGTGCCGAGGCAGAGTTCGGATACTCTAAGTCCGCTTTTCCCTAGTAGTTTGTATTGCATTGTTGAATGTACTCCTAAAATAATTAAGTTGCTGAAATTAGTAAAAAAACTAGAGATATGTTGATTCTCATTTACCCGAACCTATTGCCACCAGAGAACTACATTGTCAGTTTATCGATCGCTTCCGTGATAAATTTCCCGACCTTAGCTTAAATTTAACTTCCTTTCCCGATAGTCATCACGGTTATTTTCGATTTGGTTGGCAAATGCTCAAACCAAACGGCGAAATATTTACTCAAGGAAGTTTTTTTGGAGAAATTAATGAACGACAGAAAATCATTAAGCTAGTAGGTTTTGTCGATGAAAATAGATAACCATAAAACTATACGCGGAATTTACGCTCGTTCTAATCTCGTGCTTCATCTAAACCAAAAGCATACTTAAACACGATAGGATTGTAATATTCGCGAAACAGTTCGATCTTGCCATCGACAACCTTAAATAGTCCGCCATATCGCTGCTGATAGATACGTCCCGTCGGTATTATTTCCACATTACCGCGCCATTCAGCATAAACCATAGTTGCATCTTGCATCGGGTAGAATACCAGATCGTCGGTAAAATTGGCTTTACCGCTAATTTCTGGCCAACTAGCATAATGTTGAATCAGATTAGTTTTTCCTTCTACACGCTTGGGAAAATTAGCGGGGGAAAAGGGCATATCCTGCACGGCATCTTCTGCCCAAACTGATGCCAACTTATCCATATCTTTTTCTTCTAAAGATTTTAGAAAATCAATTACAGCTTGTTTTGCCTGCTGGCGTTGAATATAAGGAGAAGGATTTATACTAGCTTGTCGAACGGCTTCATTAATAATATCGCGATCGCCTTCTTCGGATTCAGCGATAAAAGTCATCTGATTTATAGTCCATTGTCCATCTTTTTTGACTAAACCATATTCATAACTCCCCGTAATTTGCCAAAACATTGCGTCTAGGTAATGGTTAGCTACCACATCGGCGGTAGCAGTGGCATTGTTTCCATTTACTACCGTCTCGATCTTAGATATTTCGTGTCGAGTGCGATCGAATCCTGGTAAGCTACTTGCCCATTGAGTCATTAATGCTTGAGGACTTTTTAGTTCGACTTCTCCCCCAAAAGCTGATGTATAATCTACTTCAACTTTTTCAGCATAAAGTTTTTCTAGACTATCAAAATTATGGCGATCGGCTAAGGTAGCAATACTTTCAACGATGGTTTTAATCGCAGCTTCATCTGCGGTTTCCGCATTGACTAGATTATAAGGTGTGGTTACTAGTATCATCGCTATTGCTCCTATAGTAAATTTCATTGATATTTTCGATTTAATTGCCATATGTCGATTAAAATTGAGATGATGAATAATATTTCGCCTATTGACTCGATTTTTGTAGCTAGTTTGTTGTTTTTAGTGGGTAGTGCTATTTTTACTTTTGAAGCGATATTAGAAATTAGGAGATCGACTTCTATTATGTCTTTTGCTCATTTTTTAGCTTGTTTGTTTTTCACTATTGGTTCTTTTCTTTTTTTACATAATGCGAGGAAATGATAATTATTTTGAGCCGAAAAATTATAGTATTGTTTTGTCGATCGCCAATTCTTGGTTTGGCTATAACTTTATCAACTATTAATTATGGTGCTATCGCTCAACCAGAAGAATTAAAACAATTTCAACCTCCACCAGAATTGAGTCGCTTAGAATACTTTGAAGGAACTTGGCATTGTCAGCAACCTGCTGCACCAGCTTCTCCATCGGGTATTTTTACTTGGACTGTGCAAAGAGACTTAAACGACTTTTGGTATGTGGGAAATGCTGAAGAAATACAATCGCCAAATCAGGAAAAACCAGTTAACTCGCGAGAATTTCTCGGATATGACACAGCTTCTCAGAAGTTAGTACGTTCTGCGGTTGTCGGCAATGGTAACTCCTACAATTTAACTGCCTCCGATTGGCAAGATGATAAATTAGTCTGGGAAGGAACAATTAGCAGAATGGGAGAATCGACACCACTGCGCCAAGAAATTACTCAAGATAGTGCAGACAAATTTACTGCGACTTATTTTATTCTTGACGATCGAGGTAACTGGAAACCCGTAGTTAATGAAACTTGCGATCGCACTTAATTTCAGCCACACACCAATAGCAATTACAATGTCTCTTCAAAGTGTTCTGCAACCGCATCGCTAGCATTAGTGACGGCTTCAGGGGAGTCATAAAAGTCAAACTGAGTTGTATTAGCCAACCATAGTTCCTCTTTTTTTCCTGACAAACGATGATAAAATTCGCGTGCGCCTTGGGGAATAGCAGCAGCTTCTGAGTGAACGATTAAAACTGGTTTAGTTAAATTATCGGCAGTTTCGATCGCATCATAAGTTAACCAACCTTCCCAGGAAGCTAGATTGAATTGGTTAACGTATTCGCGAATCATACCCCGATCTGGCTCAGTGTAATATGGTACTCGATACATCAGAGCATTTTCATTAGTTGTACTGGCAGCAGGAATTAAAGATAGTTTCCCTGTAGCTTCGTATTTAGCTTCCGCTTTACGACTGGTATCAATTAAATTTTGTACAGCTTCTTCACCACCGTACACCTCATTGACAATTTCTCGATCCTGTAACCAAGGTGCAACTAGGGCGATCGACTTAAGCTTATCACTTTGAACTGCTGCATCTGCCATATATCCAGAACTAGCACAAATACCTAAACCAGCAATACGATTATTATCTACTTCGTCGCGGGTAGCTAAATAATTCACAGCAGCCATAATATCTTGAGTTTTATTTACAGGATTTTCTAACTGACGTTCCTTCCCGCCTGATTCTCCCCAATTACGGAAGTCAAAAGTTAAAACTGCATAACCACGCTCTGCCATTGCTTCTGCATAAGTTGCTGGCATTTGTTCTTTTACTGTTGTCCAAGCACCAGTTACTATTACTCCAGGTAATTTAGTTCCTACTCGATAATCATCGGGAAGGTAAAGATTACCAGCCAGGGTTTGATTATTACTGTTGATAGTGACATCTTTAACTTGTACGGCTTCGGCTTGAGAGGCTAAAAATAATTGAATAGTAGCAACGCTAGCAGTAGCTATGAGTAGATTGTTCATAATTTTTATTTGCTCAAAATCTATAAAAATAAAGGATTTTTGAGGTTACTTGGGAAGAATTTTAGGAATATTCAACTCACGATGAAGCGTAAAGCACTTATTAAACTAAAAATAACTGGAGCTAAGATAAAAAAACAAAAATTCCAAATAAATACTTCAAAAATATACTCGATCTTTCTCAGGGTATTTGATATTTTCTTAACCATTAATTAATTTTTGAAAAAATAGATTTTTTCGAGCGGTCTGTAATATCTTAATACAGATAGATATAAGAATTACTTTCTAGATAATCTATAGAAAAAATGAATAAACTAATCTGGAGTGCGATCGCCTCAGCTAGCATACAATTATCTTTGACAAATTCTCTTTTTTTTCCATATAGATCGAGCAATATATCAAGAACGATAACTCCAAAAATTATTATAGTTTCTTGGCAAGAAAAGTTCGAGCAAAAAAGACGAGAGACGGAATTTTTAGACGATGGTACAGAACAATTACTCAGCCGTCATAAAAAATGGTTGCTTCTAATGAGTGTCATTTTTGTCTGGATGATATACAAAAGCTTGTGGTCTTCTAAATAAGCTGTTAATCATTTAATTTAAATTAACCATTTCTCTTTCTTTCCTGTAATTTTAAACGAATTTCTGCGTGAACTTCGCGAGTAAGGGGATAAAAATAAGCCAAAATTAAACCGATAAATAACACTACTGTAGGTAAAGGTGCCACAGCAATGCGAATTGCTAGCAAAGCACTATCGGGTTGAATGGGAATTTCTCCTCCTGGTATTTTTTCAATAAATCCTGCTAATTCTAAACCTTGACCGACTAAAAATAATGCTAAAGCCAAACCAAACTTTTGCAGCAATACCATAAAACTATAAAAAATACCTTCTCGCCGTTGACCGGTATTTAGTTCATCTAATTCAATTACATCAGGAATCATCGACCAAGGGATAAGATAAGCAACAGAAACCCCACAACCAGCCATCATCGCTAATAAGTAAAGTAAAATAATTTGACCGGGTTGTAAAAAGAATAATCCTGCTTGAGCAATAATCCAAATAAGCGAGCCAATAAAGTAGACTGCTTTTTTGCCTACTTTGGCACTAACACCTTTCCAGATAAATAACATAAATAAGGCCGTTCCTTGGACGGCGATCGCCACTAGGGGGAAAGAACTTTCTGCCATTCCCATCCAACTGACTACGAAGTAAATTAGAATCGAAGCCGTTAATTGAACTGCCAGCCAAGAACAAAGATAGATACCAATAATGTAGAGAAAAGGTTTATTAGTAAAAGCAATCTTTAATTGTTGTAGGAAGGAAAGATTGGGAGTATCATCAGCAGTACGGTTGGCAATAAAATAGCGATCGCGTAAATGGGGTTCTGTTTCTGCCCAAATCATAGTAATGCCAAACACGGCTATTTCTAATCCCAGTAAGATAGACAGAATAATGCTTAAGTCGATGTTACCACCGCCAACAACTGCTTTTACTAATCCATAACCAATAGCGATAATACCGACTCCTGTTAACAGAAAACCCAAGCTTTTTTTCTGCTTTGTATCGAGAATTGGTTCTGCACCTCTTTCTTGAATGCGAAAAGTACACCAGAATAAAGCAATTACAGAAACTAAAGTACTAACTAAACCGAGAATCAAATACTGTTGAATCGGCTCTTCAGGATAAACAGCAAAAATAAAAGTTGCCAAAATGAGAGAAAGAATACTTCCGCCAATAGAGAAAGCAAAGCGAAAACTACTTAAATTAGTTCTTTCGTTATAGTCTTGAGTTAATTCGGGAGTAAGTGCGGTATAGGGCAAATTAACCGCCGTATAAGCTAAATTGAACAGAATGGCGATCGCAATGTAATAAATAAACAATCCCCAATCATTAGTTGCTTTATCATCACTAAAATGAGGAACAATCCATTGCAAGAAGAAAAACAAACCAAAAGGAATTGTCCCAAATAACATCCAGGGAATACGACGACCCCAACGAGTACGAGTGCGATCGCTTAAAATACCTGCTACGGGGTCGTTAATTGCATCACCAATTTTACCGATAGCTAAAATAGTTCCTGCCAAACCAGGAGGTAAACCAGCCACATTAGTAAAGAAATATAACAGAAAAAATACTAAGATATTAGCTGCGATCGCCGGACCCATATCCCCAGCACCATATGCGATTTTAGTGGTTAAGTTGAGTTTTTCTAATTCAGGTTCGTTTACAGTAGATCGCTCTGCGGAAAAATCATTGCTCATAGATCGGTGATAGCGAAAGAGGAAAAATAACAATACCAAGATACAAAGCATCTTAGCCGATTGTAATAATTTGCCCACTATACCAAGCGCAAAAGTAGCGATCGCCTTAGAGTAATAAAGACTTTAATTAACGGGACTTTGATAATTTTCCCGCTCAAAAAGGGGTGAAAGCCTCACCAGACGCCGAATTTACCTCGTCGAGGTAAATTCGTCTGAAACCCAGATATATTAAGGATTTAGCTATTTTGAGGTTAAAGTATTGATA
>JASJDJ010000273.1 GCA_030065635.1 Xenococcaceae cyanobacterium MO_188.B32 | reverse complement strand
CGCGCATTCCCTTGCGTCTTTCGCCGACGCGGGGGGAGAAGGGGAGCTTTTAAAAGGTTTAAACTCTGAATCCGAAAGTCGATTCAATTGGCTTCTCAGCTCCCCTTCCCGCGCTCGTCAAAATGATTTCCTATTACGGCAAACATTTTACGCAGATACCGAGTCTCCAACCGAGACTATTTCTTATCTGCAACCCCATATGTCTGATTTTCAAGGTACTTGCTAGCTTTAGGTTTTTGTTTATCCGATCTTCGGTAGCTAGCGACCCATTGATACGCTCAGGTGTATTATACAACCACCGAAAGACTTACTATATAAAGATTTGGTTGCAAAACTGTAAAGTTTTGACCGATGATTTATCGCGCTCGTTCTCTCACCGAAGGTGCGCGGAGCGACCCCGACGCTCACCTACGGTAGAGCGCGGGGCTTCCCTCTCGCAAGCTAAACTAAATTAAGTTTAAAATTTTTCACCGACGCTGAGATAGCGTGTTGTTCCTTGGTGAACGATCTTTGCTTTTTGATTAGCCACAGAATCTAAAATCCAACCTTTATTATCTACTTTTTCTCCGACCCAAATTCGTTTAGTCACACCATTAACTTTAAATAAAGCAGCCGATTTGTTGCCCAGTTCGACTATACCGATCAATGTAGAATCTTTAGTGGGAGATGGAGTAGAGTTAGAACTTGTATTTGTATTTACAGGAGAAGGTGGTGCAACAGAAGGTGAGATTGCTGTGGAATTTTTGTTTGTGCCAATAGAAGACGAAGAAGAAGTCGATGTAGGTATTTCTATCGGTGGAGGTGGTGGGATAATAGGAATAGGCACAGAAGAATTACTAGCTGAAGAATTCAGAGGAATGGTTGTGTGAGGGCCGTCTGTTTTTGAGTCAGAATTAATATTAGTGAGATTATAGACGGGAATATAGACTACTTCAGAATTTTCTGGTTGAGTAGCTGCATTATTTAATTCTGTTTCTTGTTTATGCTCTATATTTGCCAGAGATCGCTCCATATAATCAATAAACTCTAGATCGGTGGCCGAAATTTGTTGCTCTGAAATATTCATTATGAATCTCAAAGCCGAAAAAGGAAAAATTTTTCCGTAATAACTATGTTCGGTAAGCCACCAAGTTACAAAAACAAGATAGCTAGAAGAAAGAGCAAATACAATTTTACCTAAATGCTTAAAAATAAACCCCTTGCTGGAATTTTCTTCTACCGATAATTCTAGTTGTTCGGGTAAATCTAGAGAATAATTAGTCACTGGTTCATCTAGTAATACGATACCCGCTCCATTACCCGCAGCGAAATTAGGAAATCCTAAAACTGAAGAGAGAGTGACTGAATCTGATAATGAAGAAGGAACAAGTTCGTGACAAGATTCACTATCGGGTTTGTCCGGGCATTTTTGAATGTCTACAGATACTTTTTTGGCCAATTGCTGGGTATTTTTATCTCTTGACTGAGTAAGAGTATAAATAAAAGAAAATTTTTCTACAACTTGCATATTGGTCGTATCCTGAGACATATGATATTACTATTAACTGTCTAAATTGACTACATCAAATACATTAAGCCGTAACATAAATGAGTAATTTCAACTTATTAAAGATAAGCTTAAACCACAGACAATCGCCATCGTAATTACCCATAAATTACCAACTATTTTTAAAATTAAGAATTATTTTTATCAGTAAACCTACTGAAAAACATCTGATAATAATGTTTATTATAAAAAAAAATCATCGTTTCTGTGATTGTATTAGATTGACTAATTATGGTAAGTGTAAAAAAGTTAACAATTGAAGAAAAAGCAAATCGACTTTTAGAAGAAGCCATTATTTATTATGGCGATCGCCCTGTAGGAGCGTTGGCAGCATTAGATTCAACCACAGAAGCTCTTAATTACGACCAATGTTTTATCCGCGATTTTGTGCCCGTAGCCTTAGTATTTTTAATTCAAGGAAAGACTGACATTATTTATAACTTTTTAGTCGAAACTGTTACTTTACAAAAACAGGAAAGACGTATTGATTGTTATCAACCACCACCAGGTTTAATGCCTGCTAGTTTTAAAGTTGGATCTAAGGGGGATAAACAATATTTAGATGCCGATTTTGGAGACCAAGCGATCGGTAGGGTTACGCCCATAGACTCTTGTTTATGGTGGATTATTCTTTTACGGGCTTATACTAAAGCGACTGGGAATTTATCTTTAGCCCATCAACCCGAATTTCAATCTGCCCTGAGGTTTATTCTCGATATTTGCTTAGGACCTCAGTTTGAAATGACTCCTACCCTTTTAGTTCCTGATGGTGCTTGTATGATTGACCGTCGTATGGGGGTAGATGGCTATCCCATCGAAATTCAATCATTATTTTATGCTGCTTTACGTTCTGCTAGGGAACTACTCATACCCAATATTGAGAGTCAGGATTTAATTAATAAAATTAACAATCGCTTAGGCAGTTTTATCTATCATATTCGTGCCTACTACTGGCTCGATTTACTCAAATTAAATGAAATCCATCGCTACAAGGGAGATCAATTTGGCGAGTCAGTAGTCAATAAATTTAATATTTATCCCGATTCGATCCCTTACTGGTTAACTGAATGGATGCCCGATCGTGGCGGTTATTTAGCAGGAAATTTAGGACCGGGAAGGATGGATTTTCGTTTCTTTGCCATTGGTAATCTCATGGCGATTATCTCTTCTTTAGCTACAGAAAGTCAATCCAAAGAAATTTTGACTCTGATTGAAGAGCGTTGGGATAGTCTAGTAAGCAGAATGCCCATGAAAGTTTGTTTTCCTGCGGTAGATGGATTAGCCTGGCAAATTATTACCGGTTCTGACCCTAAAAATACTCCCTGGTCTTACCATAATGGAGGTAGTTGGCCAGTCCTACTCTGGATGTTAATGGCAGCAGCACAAAAAATGGGTAGAGAAGACTTAGGCGATCGAGCTGTGGCGATCGCCCAATCCCGTCTAGCCGAAGACCAGTGGCCCGAATATTACGATGGCAAAAATGGGCGTTTAATCGGTAAATCTGCCCGAATGTACCAAACTTGGACAATTGCTGGCTTTTTGCTGGCTAAGTTGCTCAGAGATAATCCCAATTATTTATCTCTAGTTTGTATGGATGAAGATACTGAAGCAGCAGCTTGTAATATTTAGAACATCATTACTATGATTTTAGAAATGATAATACAATCCTAGAGAAAGTACTGGATATATATTGATAAAATCCAAATCGTCTTCAATTTCATCTACTTCCTTCTCGATCGCTTGATTAATTTCTGCTTGTACGGCAGGAGTAGCTGCTGGACCCAAATTAGGAGTAAGAGTAACCTCTGGCGAACCGCCAAACATAACTCCCAAATTGAACCAAAATCCTAAATTTTTGCTTTTAGCGACAGGATTTCCCCAACCAATTCCCAAATAAGGAGCAACATCACTAGTAAGTGAAACATCTGCATCTACCGAGCCTAGTTCATTGGCATCAAAAGATTCATCACCAAATATATAGGCAATATTTAAAATTATTGGCATTATTGCGTAATTTTACTGCCAAAATCTCTTAATATTTGCGCTTTTCTAATATAAATAACTAATAATTAAAGCGGTAGATAGAAGCAAGTTTTCTTCGTCAAAACTAAATTCCCATTAAATCCTCACTCACTAAGAGATATTTATATAACTCATATTAATAATCTCGGTCTTTCTGAAAACCAAAGAAAAGCGATCGCCTACATGATGCACCACGACCTAAAAACTGCCGATCGGACTTACAATCGCCAAACTATGGAAGAGAAAATAGCTTTGGGTGTTGAGTTTATAAATCAGCAGAATTTTGGTTTAAATACTTGTGTCAGTCAATTACAACCCATCGCCTCTTAGCCTACGATCGCGATCGCTTTTTTTCTTTTTCTCCAGCTTCTCAAAAATTGCCCTTATTTGGGCTTTAGCATCACTCCATGACTTCTTATACTCTGACCTGGTTTGCTCGGCTTCTATGGCTAAATTTTGGGCAGATGCGTAGACAATCCCATCTTGGCTATAGGGGTTGGGAATATATTCTTGATTTAGTATTTCTTTGGTTGAATCTGTCTTTTGCTCTTCTTTCAAGCAGCCTGAAGCGACTGGAACGAAGTGGAAGGAGCGGAGAGGCTGCACCCCCCTTGAATTTTGCGCTCACAGGTCTTTAACTCCAAAAATGTAAGCGTGAGTAGGAAATTGATGCTCCTACCGTCGCAGATAATTTTCACTACCCCCTGCGCTAACCGCCCCCCTGGGGGGCTGCTTTTATCTAATGCAGATAGAAAAATTTGAGTAGCCCTTTATATATCAATATTTGAAAAAATGATCGGTATGTTATTACATAACTCGTGTATGTGATAGCATACGTATATTTACTATGGGTATACCGTTGAATTATGGTTGGGAAATATTGGTACAGTAGACTTAGATACAGGTGAAATTTTAAAAGGAGTACCTGTATTTTGCCACAAAAAACGAAACCCATATCCAGAAGGATGGATTATGAATAGCCAATTTGCTGCTGGTTTTGTAGCTAAAGACAAAGATTTCAAGTTAGAGACCCATAGGGTCTTATGGGCTTTGCTTGAGCATTTAACCTGGGAAAATTGGTCAATCTTGCCATTAACTCATATAGCCAAAGAATTAGGAATGCAACGCCCTAATGTTTCAAAGTCGATGAGACTACTTGAGAAAAAAGGCATTATTATTCGAGGTGAGAAACTCGGAAAGTTTTACCAGTGGCGATTAAACCCAGAATTTGGCTGGAAAGGTGACACAGAAAAACTTCCAGAAGCTAGCCAAGAAATTGAATGTAGCGAGTACACAGAAGCTAAACTTAATCACCTCGTCGATAATGGCTTAGGCAAATACACAGGACAACTACGAATCATAAATGGTGGACTCAACACTAATGAACACCGCCAAAAACTCAACGAACAAGCGAAGAAGTATCGTGCTTGGGTTAAGAAATATCGCTTAGCTATTTACGGTCAGGAAGAAGGAATTGAATGGGAGAACCTCTCCACCGAAGAGGTGATTAAACTACATGATGAAGCTGCTGAAAGAGAGAGACAATTAAGACAAGGTGGTGAATGGGAAAAACTGATGAAAGAACGTCATTTCTAAAAAATCATTCATAGCAGTTCCTGTAAAGACTTATTCTTTGTCTCTGAGTCACTAAATACTGAAACTGGGTACAGCCTCTCCGCTCCTTCCACTCCGTTACAGTCGCTCCAGGCTGCTTGTAAAAAATATAGAGAAAATCAATGATTATTGCATAGAGGATGTTTGAAAAGTCAGATGCCTGAAGTTTTACCTGAAACCTCTGAGGCTTTCATTTACATCGGTATGATTCGACTTATGCTCCGACGACTAGCATAACCCTCTTTTGTCAAATCCAAGTAGAATAAGGGTTTCAACAGTGTGTAGTTTTT